>NZ_BAAAQM010000085.1:0-32818 GCF_039531675.1 Catenulispora subtropica | reverse complement strand
CCGGAGGGCCGCCGGAGGCATCGCGCCCCGCCCTTGGGCGCGAACGCGAAGCCACACCAACAGGACCGAAGACCCGACGCGACGCCGCACTAAGCAAAGGCGGTGACCGTCGCGAATGCATCCACGACCGCGCGGAGCACGGCCAGGGCCGCGGCGCCGTCGCTGCCGACCGCCGGCGCGATGAGGTTGTGGGGGACGGCCTGGCCGGCGTGGACCACGAGGACTTCGGAGGAGTCCGGGGAGAAGCCGAAGCCGATCGCGGTCTCCGTCTCGGTCCGCGAGTCTCGGTGGGCGTAGGCGCTGCGGATGCGCCCCGGCTCCGGTTTCAGGATGACGCCGGCCGCGTCGGCCTGCTCGACGAGGCGAGTGGCCCACGCGGACGGGTCCTGCGCGTATCCGGTGGCGGCGGCTTCGGCGGCTGCGAACGAGTCAGCCCACCGGCCCGCCTCCGGGGCGAGCGCGAAGTGCCAGCCGTGCTCCCGCTCCGCGAACTCCCGCTTGGCGGTCTCCCAGCGGCGCGCGTTGCCGGCGTAGAAGGCGGCAAGCTGTTCCTCGTTCATGCCGTCGTTCTTATCACCCCAGCTGTTCCAGCCCTTGCGCCATCAGTGTGAACGCCGAGCCGTTCGCAGTCTGCCCTGCTCGGAGGGTCAGCACCGCCTCGGCGACCTGTTCCGGCTGCACCTCGTCGCCGCGTGCCTTGAGGAACTGTTCGACCGTCATGCCCTGTCGCTCGGCGTAGCCGGCCACCCCGACCTGCCCGAGGCGTGTCGTGGACGTCAGCATCGGCATGAGCGTCAGGAAACGGATGCCGAGTTCGGCGCGGTCGGACTCCTCGGCGGCGTAGGAGGCGATGAACCGCATGGTCGCCTTCGCTCCCGCGTAGCCGCCGCTGAGGGGAGACCCGCCGCGGAGCGCCGCCATGCTCGAAACGGCGATCACCGTGCTTCCCGCGGCCAGTGGCATCCGGAGTGCCTCACCGCACCAGGAGAACGCCTGCCGCACGTCGGTCTCCCACACGCGGCCGAACGACTCCCACGTGTGCTGATGCAGCGGCCGCATCTCCGGCACCGCGCCGGCGTTGAGGACCACCAGGTCCGGGTGGTGCGCCGCGATCAGTCGCCGAGGCAGGGCGGGGTCGGCCGCGTCGGCGACGACCGGCAGGAACGAGGCGCCGAGATCGGCCGCGACCTCGCCGAGCCGTGCCGCGTCCCGCGCGACGCCGATCACGGAGGTCCCCGCCTCGACCAGGGCGGTCGAGATGGCCAGGCCGAAGCCTCGGCTGGCGCCGGTGACGACGGCGGTGGCGCTCGTGACCATGTTCGTCCTCTCACTCATGACGTCTGCCCCACCGGTTCCGCCGGCGATCCGACCCGCATCGTCATCGCCGTGGCGACGATCACCACGTCGAGCGCCGCCGTGCAGCCGCCCCGGGACGCCGGCAGGAGCGTCCATCCTGTTCTCGTTCTCGTGCTAGTCATGCAAGTGCTGATCCGCGGTGAAGGGAAAAGTCATCGGCATCCCGAAGACCGGGAACAGCTCGGCGTCCAGGAACACGCCGATCCGGGAGACGCCGGTCCGGGTGAGGGTCACGACGTGGATGGCGTGCGCGTGGTGGAGTCCGTCGGCCCCCAGCCCGTAGGCGGCGAAGGCGGGCTGGAGGTTGGCGCCGATCAGGACGTTGCGGAACTGCCCGGGCTCGACCAGCACGGTGGACGCGAAGAACCGGATCACATCCGCGCGCCCGCTGAACCAGGCGGCCATCGGCGGCATCTCGAGCACGACGTCGTCGCGCAGCAGCCGCAGCAGGCCGTCGACGTCCGCGCCCTCGAACGCCCGCAGGTAGCGACGGAGTTGTTCCCGGGCCCCGGGCTCGGACGGTTCGAGGACATCGTCCTCGTCCGGTGCGACCGCGGCGATCTGGGCCCGTGCCCGCTGCAGCGCGCTGTTCACGGCCGTGGTGGAGCTCTGCAGCACCTCGGCGGTCTCCCGGGCCGAGAACGCGAGCACGTCGCGCAGGATCAGCACGGCCCGCTGCCTGGCCGGCAGGAGTTGCAGGGCGCTGATGAAGGCCAGCCGCACCCCGGCCCGCCGCGCCACGACCGCCGCCGGGTCGGCCGCCGGCCCGAGGGCCCCGCCGCCGGGTGGCCCGAACAACAGGTCCGGAGCGGGCTCCAGCCACTGCGCCTCCGGCAGGCTGCGCACCGGCTGCGCCTCCGGGTCGCGGCTCGGCGCGCCGAGCGCCGAGGGCAGCGGCAGCCGCTGGCGCCGTTCCAGCGCGCGCAGACAGACGTTGGTCGCGATCCGGTACAGCCACACCCGCAGCGAGGCCCGGCCCTGGAACCCGGTGCGGCTCTGCCAGGCGCGGACCAGGGTCTCCTGCACGGCGTCCTCGGCGTCGTGCACCGAGCCGAGCATCCGGTAACAGTGCGCCAGCAGCTCGCGCCGGAACGGCGCGGAGAGCTCCGCGATGTCGTCGTGATCGACCGCCAGGGTCACGATGCCCACCTTCCAAAGACGTAGGTCCCCGGTGATACAGACACGCGCCGTGGCGGAAAGTCATCGCGGGCGCCCCTGGTCGGGATCGGGTGTGAACGTGTGACACGACGCGGGGCCCGAGCGTCGATCAGGTAGGTTGGCCGCCAGAAGACGTGCGGTGAACCGCTGTAGCACCCTCGGGGGGATGACGAATGACGAGTCGGCGGACGATGGCCGCGGTGCGGCCGGCCCTCTGCGGGGTGACGGTGGCCGCGCTGGTCGCCGTCAGCGGCTGCGGCGGCGGGGACTCGAAGCCGAAGGCCGGCGGCGGCACCACGGCGGGCGCCGCGGCTCCGACGTCGTCGCCGACGGTGACGCCGCAGAGCGTCGCGCAGTCGTTCCTGGACGCGTGGGCGTCCGGGGACTACGCCAAGGCCGCGTCGTTCACCGACGCCCCGGACAAGGCCGCGGCCGGTCTGAAGAACGAGATGGCCGCGCTCGCCCCCCAGAAGGTCACGTTGACGCTGGGCCAGCAGGCGGACCCTTCCTCGTCCGCCGCGACCGCGCCCGCTTCCAGCTCCGGCACCACGCCGGCCACCGCGGGCTCCCCCGCCTCCTCGCCGTCCAGCGCCGCCCCGGCCGTCGCCCGCTACTCCTTCGCGGTCAGCGATGACTTCGGCAACAACTTGCAGTGGCAGTACCAGTCCGCTCTGAACCTGGTGCAGGGGTCGAGCGGGGCGCCGGTCGTGCACTGGTCGTACGGGGTCATCCACCCCTCGCTGACGTCCGTCGCCCTGCTGAAGGCGGCGCCGCCGAAGGTGACGGTCACCGACTCCACCGGCGCGAAGATCGACACCAAGGCGCACCCGTCGCTGCTCAACGCGGTGAACTCGCTGTCCACGAAGCTGCCGCCGGGACAGACCCCGCAGTCGCTCACCGTCGAGTTCACCGACGCCAACACCGGGGCGCAGATCCAGGGCAGCCAGTCGTTCCAGATCGGCGCCGCCACGACCGCGCCGATCACGGTGAAGACGACCCTGAAGCCGGCGGTGCAGTCGGCGATGGAGGCCGCGCTGAAGGACTACCCGAACTCGGCGATGGTCGCGATCCAGCCCTCCACCGGCAACATCCTGGGCATGGCCTCCAACGCCCCGGGCAACCTGTCGATGGCTTACAAGGCCACCCGCGCCCCCGGCTCGACGTTCAAGGTGCTGACCACCGCCCTGGCCCTGCAGAAGGGGCTCAAGATCGACGACCCGGTGAACTGCTCGGCCAACGCCACCGTCGAGGGCCAGGTCATCAACAACGACAAGGACCTGGCCGCCGGCATCCAGAACGCGTCGCTGAAGCAGGCGTTCCTGCAGTCCTGCAACACCGCCTTCGTCCACCTGGCCCTGGACGGCAAGCTGGGCTCGGACTACACGGCGCTGTCGACCGAGGCCAAGGACTACTTCGGGTTGAACCAGAAGTGGGACCTGGGCATGGGAGCGGCCACCTACGGCGCCGTCGGCGACCAGCAGGTGCCGCCGGCCGACGGCAAGGGCCTGTTCGCCCGCGACGCCTTCGGCCAGGGCAACCTGTCGATGTCCCCGCTCGTCATGGCCTCGGTCGCGGCCACCGTCGCCGCCCACCAGTTCCACCAGCCGGTCCTGGTGCCGGGCGTCACCACCGTCTCGGCCACCCCGCTGCCCGACGCCGTGGCCCAGCAGCTGACGACGCTGATGCAGGGCGTGGCCACCTCGGGCACCGCGGCCGGCGTCTTCCCCGGCCTGACCGGCATCGCGGCCAAGACCGGGTCCGCGGAGTCCAACGACACCGCCAAGACCGGCAAGACCGACAGCTGGATGGTCGCCTTCGATCCGAACCACGACATCGCCTTCGCCGCCCTGGTCCTGAACGGCGGGTTCGGCCGCGACGCCGCCGGCCCGGCGATCAACAAGGTGCTGCACAGCCCGGGCGTCCGCTAGGGGTAAGGGGCACGACACCGGGACCCCGCTCACCGCGGCCGTCCGTCGCGTGGGATATTTGATAGTCAAGATCTCACCCGAATGAGGCGGAAGCGGGGTCCCACCATGGTCGCCGACCAGCAGGCTGACACGGGCAGCACCGGAGCCACGACGCGCGAGCTCGAGCGCATGATGGCCGAGTTCCCCGACCTCCCCGCCGAGGCCGTGGTCAAGCAGGACATCCTCCGCCAGGGCCTGGCCTTCAGCCCGGACGCCCTGCGGGTGGCCAGCGGCTACAAGCCCAAGGACTACTTCATCTTCACGTTCGACCTCGTGCCGGTCGCGGAGATGGCCGAGCACGCGGCCTTCCGCGCCCCGGAGGAGATCCGCATGACCGGCGGGCCGTACGACCTGCGCCGCACGGTCGTCTCCACCCGCGTGGCGCCGGACAGCCCGTACCTGGTCGAACTCCGCGACGGCAAGCTCAGCCTCAGCTGCGAGGGCCGCCACCTGGCCGACCTCGAGTTCCCGCCGATCCCGGGCTACTACGGCCACACCCTCTCCTCCGGCCGCAAGATCAGCGAGATCGCCCCCGCGATCGAGTGGGGCTACCTCGTCTACCTCACCGTCTACCGCCTCTGCCAGTACTGGGGCCGCGACGAGGAATGCCGCTTCTGCGACCTGAACGAGAACTTCCGGCAGCAGCGCGCCAACGGCCGCGAGTACACCGCGGTGAAGGAGCTCGACGACATCGTCGAGGCCATGACCCTGATCAACGAGCACGACACCGTCTCCCAGGCGTACACCGTCACCGGCGGCTCCATCACCAAGAAGCTGGACGGCATGCGCGAGGGCGAGTTCTACGCCCGCTTCGCCGAGGCCATCGAGTCGCGCTTCCCGGGCCGCTGGATCCCCAAGGCCGTGGTCCAGGCCCTGCCCCTGGACGAAGTCAAGATGCTGAAGGACTCCGGCTACCGGATCTACCACCCCAACTACGAGGTCTGGGACGCCGAGCTCTTCACCTGGATCTGCCCCGGCAAGGACCGCTACGTCGGCCGCGACGAATGGGTCAAGCGCATCCTCGACGCCGCCGACGTCTTCGGCCCCACTCACGTCATCCCCAACTTCGTCGGCGGCGTCGAGATGGCCAAGCCCCACGGCTTCACCGACATCGACCAGGCCATCGCCTCCACCACCGAGGGCCTCGAGTTCTTCATGAGCCACGGCGTGGTGCCCCGCTTCACCACCTGGTGCCCGGAGCCGACCAGCAACCTGGGCCGCCAGGAGGGCCCGCCGCTGGAGTACTTCGTGAAGCTCCTGCGCGCCTGGCGCGACACCTTCGAGAAGCACAAGCTGCCGGTGCCTCCCGGCTACGGCCGCCCCGGCGTGGGCAACGCGGAGTTCTCGGTGAGCGCGTTCATGGACGTGATCCGGACGGCTTGATCGCGCGAGCGAGCGCCGGCACCGGTCGCCCGGGCCCGGGAACCCAAAACCCGAGGCCCGCACCGGAATCGTTTCCGTGCAGCCAGCACCCCGTAAGCCCCGCTCCCCCAAGAAAGTCAAAAATCTTCTTCACCGCGGCTGGACACCCCCACATGAGAGCGCTTTCATAAGGCTTGCGCGCGCAAAGGTATAGACCTCCGAGTCTTCGTGGTGCGTCAAACCCAGGAGCGACTTGATGTCCCCATCCCCACCGCAATCGCCATCCCGCACCGCCCGCACCCCCCGCGCCCCGCGCGCGCCCCGCCTCCGGGCCCGCCTGGCAGCAGTCCTCGCGGTCCCCCTCGCCCTGGCCCTCACGGCCTGGGCCGCCGTCCCCACCGCCCAGGCCTCGGCGCCCCCGCCGCCGTCCGGCTGGAGCCAGGTCTTCCTGGACGACTTCGACGGCGCCGCCGGCACCGGCATCGGCGGCCAGTGGATGTACGACACCGGCCCCGGCTCCTCCTTCGGCACCGGCGAGATCGAGACGATGACCAACTCGACCGCCAACGTCCACCTCGACGGTGGCGGCGACCTGGACATCACCGCCCTCGGCAGTGGCTCGAACTGGACCTCCGGGCGCGTCCAGACCACCTCCGCCAACGTCGGCGCGCCGGCCGGCGGCAAGCTCATGGTCACCGCGTCGATCCAGCAGCCCACCGGCGGTCTCGGCTACTGGCCGGCGTTCTGGATGCTCGGCCCCGGACAGTGGCCCGAGAACGGCGAGATCGACATCATGGAGGACGTCAACGCCCTCTCCGAGGTCGCCGGCACCATCCACTGCGGCACCTACCCCGGCGGCGTCTGCAACGAGGGCAACGGCATCGGCAGCGGCCTGCGCGCCTGCTCCGGCTGCCAGAGCGGCTTCCACACCTACACGATGGTGCTGGACCGCACGAACACCTCGGCCGAGTCCATAGCCTTCTCGCTCGACGGCACCCAGTACTTCAGCGTCAACGAGTCCCAGGTCGGCACCTCCGTCTGGCAGCAGGCCTTCGACCACAACCTGTCGATCATCCTCGACCTGGCGATGGGCGGCGGCTTCCCGAACGGCGTCTGCGGCTGCACCACTCCGACCGGCTCCACCGCCTCCGGCGGCACCATGCAGGTCGACTACGTCGCCGCCTACACCACCACCGGGGGCGGCGGCCCGCCCCCGCCCCCGCCTGGCAGCGGCCCGATCACCAGCGCGGTCGGCTCCAACATCTGCCTCGACGACCGCGGCTCCAGCACCGCCGACTACAACCCGGTCCAGATCTACGGCTGCAACGGCACCGCCGCGCAGCAGTGGACCGTGGTCGAGGCCGGCAGCACCCTGCACGTCCTCGGCAAGTGCCTGGACATCTACGCCGGCGGCACGGCGAACGGCACGAAGGTCGACCTCTACGACTGCAACGGCACCGGAGCCCAGGTGTTCATCCCGCAGTCGAACGGGTCGCTCTACAACCCGCAGTCCGGCCGCTGCCTCGACGTCCCCAGCGCCACCACGCAGTGGAGCACCCAGGTCCAGATCTGGGACTGCAACGGCACGAACGCCCAGCGATGGACGCTGCCGTGACCACAGGCACCGTCAACGCGTGACGCGTGGCCCCGGCAGCTCAAGCCCGAGTGCCGGGGCCACTCAGCCGCTCAGAGCACCCCCGGAACGACTTGTAACAAGCCTTTGATCACTCACCGAAGAACCGCTGCGTCGCCTTCCACAATTCCGCCTCTTCCTCACCGAACTCGGCGTACTCCGTGTAATGGCCCGCAGTCAGCACTTGCATATCGACCAAATCGACCCCCGCACCCTCCCCGCCCAAGGCGTTGACGATCGCGAACTGCCCCGGTGGCGGCACCGACGGATCGAGCAACGCCACGGCCGCCTGCACCGGAACGTTCACGTACCGAGCAGCGGTAGCGGCATCGAAGTAAGCCAGCACATCCAGCACCCGCGGATCCGACTCATACCGCGCCCGTACGGCCTCCCCACTGCCGACGCAGTCCAACGTCACACGCAGCGGATGGTTGCCGAAGGTCGGGACCGTCACCTGGGCCGCGGTGAACCGCTCGTCCCACGCCAACGCCAGCATCCCGGTACCGCCGCCGAAGCTCTCGCCCAGGTAGTCCAGCCGGCGGGCGGCCGCCGGCACCAGCTCGGTGAGCGCGGTCGCCGCGCACCAGAGGTCTGCGACACAACCGCCGATGATGTAGTCATCGTGGGACTCGATGCCCTGCAGCACATGCGCCAGGGACTCCGAGGGCACACCACTCAACAAGCTCTTCGTCGGAAGTCCCCGCAGCACCGGAAAGATCGCGGCGGCCCGGGGGGCGGGCAGCTCAGCGTCGGGCGCCTCGCGACCACCGTAGCCGTGCCCGATGACGAACCCCCGGTCCACCACACCGTCGGTCGGCACAACCAGCCAACCACCGATCCGCACACCGCCGACCGACGTATAGGAGACCTCGAAGACGTCGAACCCGCCACCCGTCCCGTCGACCGATCCGCCGACCTTCGCACCCAACCGGGCCTCGACGGCCGTATCCATCGCCCGCCTGTGCTTCCGCTGCCAGAACTCGCTGAAGTCCGCCGGCGCGTTGTCCGGTCCCGGCACCCGTAGCAGCCCTTCCAGATCCAGCCCGTACGTCGGATCGAACGGGTACGGATGCGTCAGGACCCCGGGACTCTGCGACAGCTTGGTGATCTCCATGGTTCATCCTACGATCACCGGTACGGGTCGGTGATCTCCCGGAGCCGCGTCAGCTGCGTCCGCAGCTGCTCCGCCCCGCGCTTGCCGAGGTGCTTCGTCCGTGACACGCCGAGCGGCCCCGCCGTCTTCCTCGAAGTTCGCCGGCGCCCCGACGCAGTTCGCGGTCGGCAGCTGGCCCGCGTGGTCGCCGGACGGGTCGCGGCTGGCCTACAGCCGCGACGCCGCGATCCACGTGAAGACCCTGGACGGCCAGGAGAACCTGATCGGCACCAGCGGGGTCCAGGCGTTCCACCCGGCCTGGTCCGCCGACGGGGTGGAACTACTTCGACAACCGGAGCGCTCCGGCGCTGCCGTAGTGGGGGAACCGCCCGACGGCGGTCCGGCCGGGCAGGGGTGCGCCACCCTGTCCGGCCGTCGCTTTCCCAGACCCCTGCTTCTCAGATCTCTGCGACGTGCTCCACGTTCGCCCGGTCCACCGGATCCGGACTCGGCTCCCCGGCGAACCAGGCGTCGAGCATCTCGGCGAGCAACGGCGCGGAGGTCAGCCGCAGGCTCAGCGCGAGCACGTTCGCGTCGGCCCACTTGCGGGCCCCGTCAGCCATGACCGCGTCCGTGCACAGCGCCGCGCGCACCCCGGGCACCTTGTTCGCCGCGATCGACGCCCCGGCACCGGTCCAGCAGGCCACGACCGCTTGATCGGCGCGGCCCTCGACGACCGCCCGGGCCGCCGCCTCCGAGCACCAGGCCCAGTCGGCCCGCTCCCCCGGCGCCAGCGCCCCGAACAGCTCCACGGTGTGCCCGCGCGCCTCCAGCTCCGGCCCGATCTGCGCGGCCACCCCGGCCACCTCGTCCGCCGACACCGCGATCCGCATCGTTCCGCTCCTCGTCCTGGGCGTGCCGCCCGGTTCGTCGTGCCTGTTCCATTGCATCACGTGTCTTGGACATCCCGTCGTATGTCCGACCGCCGTGGAAGCATTCGGGCATGGATTTCACCGAGATCGCGCTTCTGCGTCCCGCCGGCCTGGTCAACAGCCCGGCCTTCAGCCACGTCGCCGTCGTCCCCGCGGGCGCGGCCACCATCTACGTCGGCGGCCAGAACGGCGTCGACGCCGACGGCAAGGTCGTCTCCGACGACATCGCCGAGCAGTCGAACCGCGCTCTGGACAACGCCGTCACCGCGCTGGCCGCGGTCGGCGCCACGCTGGCGAACGTCATCCAGTGGAACGTGCTGTTCGTCGACGGCGTCGACCTGCAGGCCGCCTACGGCGCGATCGGCCCGCGTCTGGGTGCCGCGGCCGCCGAAGCCGGAGCGCCCCCGCTGGTGACCGGCGCCCGGGTGGCCGCCCTCGGCGTGCCCGGCGCGCTCATCGAGGTGAGCGCCGTGGCCGCCGTGCTGCCGGCCTGAGCTCACCTCTTCAGAGCATTGAGACACGCGTCCGCGACCAGCTCGTCGAGGAACTCCGGCGGAGCCTCCCCGGCGAGCAGGTGGCGTCGCCCGGCGGCGTAGGGGATGTCGACGATCGCGAACACCACGCGCCGCACATCCTGCTCCCCGGCGCGGCCATAGCGCCGCAGAGTGTGCTCCCGCAGGAGATCGAACCCTTCGGCGTTGACCGCCGCGACCTGCTCACTCAGGTCCGCCGGCCACCGGGTGCTGAGATCCTCACGGCGGTAGAGCAGCAGAACCCGCGCCTCGTCCAGGTGCAGACGCGGCCACCGCAAAGCGTGCAGGGCCGCACCGACAGCCGCCGCGTCCGGCTCCTCAGCGGCCAGCGCCGCCACGAAACCCTCCTGGAACCGGCGCGCGGTACGCAGCCACAGCTTCGCCAGCAACTCCTCCCGCGAGCTGAAGCGGTGGTACACGGACCCCACCGGCGCGCCGAGTGCTTCCCCCACACCCCCGACCGTCGCCGCGTCGGGACCACCTTCGGCGATCAGGTGCAGGGCGGCGTCCAGGAACTGGTCTTCAGTGAACTTCGGCGGGCGTCCCATACTCGGATTCTAATGTGATAGTTCTAGAATCATGATTCTAGAATCCGGCGCGGAGACCCCGCTCCCCTGGCGGCGCGGCGCCTGGCCACGGTGGGCTCCGCAGGTCCTGGCCCTGTGGGGCGTCGTCTACGCCCTAGCCGAGATCGTCCTGGCCGCGACAGACATCACGGTCGCCTGGTCCCCGCACCTCACGTTCACTCCCGCATCCCACCTGGCTCTGGCCGCCCTCGCCCTCGTCGCCGCCACCGCCGGCCGAGCCGCCGCCCGTCCCCTCACCCGACGCGGCCGCTTCCTCGTCGCGGCGGCCCTGCTCATCACCGGGCCCGTGTTCGTCATGTGCATGGCTCAACTGCCCGCTTATGTCGTGACTCTGATAGCCGGAGACGGCGTCGACAGCGCGACCGGGCTCCTCCACATCCTGATGAACACCATCGGCGTCGTCCCGCTGGTCCTGGTCGCCACAGCGCTCCAACGCACCTGGCGCGGCCGCTGCCCGCGTTGCGGCGAACGTCATTCCTCCGGCCGTGACGACTCCTTTGGCTACCCCGGCTACGACGGCCCCATGACCCGCCCCGAACCGTCGATCGCCTCGAAGCGCAGCCGGACGACCGCCTACCTCCTGATGGCGGGTCTGCTCCCCTGGGCAGGGGCCAAGACCATCTGGACGCTCGGCGGCAGCGCCCTCGGCGTCACAGCAGACGCCTGGCGCCGAGCCGCCGAAGGCGACTCCACCGGCGTGACCCGTGCCCTCGCCTCTGTCGGCATCGACGTGACGGTGGCCGCGTCCGGCCTGGCGGTGTTCCTCATGCTCGGGCTGCTGCATCCCTGGGGACAGGTCTTCCCCCGCTGGACGCTGTTCCTGGCCGGACGACGCGTGCCGCGCATGCTGCCGTTACTGCCCGCTTACATGTGCGCGGTCGGGCTGCCGATATACGGGGTCGTACTCCTGGTGATGGCACCGCTGGACGCCATCGGCGTTCTTACCCCGCCGAAGGTGACACCGCCGTTCACGTCCCAATCGGGGTTGCTGTGGATGGTGGCGTTCGGCGGCTCGGCGTTCCTGGGACTCGGCCTGAGCCTGGTCGTCGCCGCACGCTCCTACGCCGCGCGGACGCGCCCGACATGCGCCAGCACGCAGTCACCGCACAAGGAGCCGTCACGAGCCGGTGCCGCCCGGTAGATCAGACAGCAGCTACGACGGCGGAAGACCCCATCGTGAAGCTCTCCACAGCCGACCAGCTCAGGACTTCCGATCATTTCGGCGAGCACCCGGCTTTCCGCGTCCCCCGCCAGCATCCGGCTCGCGCCCGCCAACGCCGACCCGACGTTGCCCCGCAGGATGTGCCGGTTGACCCCGAACTCGGCGATCACCGCCTCCAACTCCGAAAGGAAGCCGCCGGTACCGGCCTCGCCCGCCCCCAAGACCGTTTCGCTGATCGACAACGGAAAGGTGCTCGCCAAACCGGGCTGCCACCACAGATCCGCGGCCCGTACCGAACCACGCCACCCGTACTCGACGGCCAGCGCGAGCAACGGCGACGTCACCCGCGCGACCAAGCCCAGGTGGACGACCGACGCGGCGACCCGCAGTTCCACCGCCGCCGCCTCCCGCCCCGTCCCCGCGGCCAGAAACGCACGGACCCCCGCGACCCGCTCCTGCATGACCGCCGGTTCGTCGACCAACTCCGTCATCGGCCGCCACGGCGCCTCAGGCTCCTGCGAGGCGCCATGGAACTCGACGGCGAAGTACGGCCCCAGCGCGGCAAGCTTGTCGCTCACCGACGCCGGGGCCGGGATCTCGTTCGTCACACCGCCGCCGGCATCGCGCCCGCGGTGCCCGGCTTCTCACCACTCGCCTGCATGACCGGCCGCAGCAGCCGCTCGGCCATCGGCCCGAAAGCCAGTCCGAGCGTCGCCCACAACACGGCCTGCGCCGCGATGGAGGACAACCGGAACGAGAACAGCACGTCGGCCGGGAACCCCGGGTAGACGATCGCGCCCTCGGCGTCCGTCAACGGCAGCGGGGTCTCCGTCGCGTGGTGCCCGAACTCGCGTACGTTCGCCGACAACGCGCCGAGCGACGGCAACACGGCCATCACCACGCCGATCGCCACAGCGAACCCGAGCCCCGCCACCAGCGTCGCGTTCCAGTTCCCGACCCGCGCCGCGATCCGCCGCCCGACCCACACGGCCGCGAACAGGAAGGCCAGCGAGCACCCGACCATCGCCAGGTACAGCAGACCGCGCGCCCGCACGGTGTCCGGGTGTCCGATCGCCGGCGGGTTCGCCGGGTACTTCAGGAACGGCACAAGGTAGAACCCTGTGAAACCGGCTCCCGCCAGGAGCAGGGCCAACGGCTTGGGCTGAATCCGCCCGACCCTGCCCAGACACAGCAGGTAGGCGACAGAGAACAGAGCCCCCATCGCCGCCCCGAACCCGATCAGGCCCACACCGATGCCCAGGTTGGCCTGCACCGTCCGCGTGAACAGCTCCGGATCACCCGCGTCCGGCGACAACCCCGCGGCCTTGTCCAGAGCGGCCCGCGCGGCGTCCCGTCCGTTCTCGTAGGCGATGGCCTTGTCGATGGACGACTCGGCGAAGACCCGCGCGAACACGAACGCGAGCAGGCCGGCCAGCGCGCCGGCCAGAAGCCCGCGCGCGATGATGCGCTTCTCCATCAGACCGTCGGCTCCCCGGGCCTCAGTGGCAGGGGAACCCGAGCAGGTGCCGGGCGTCGTGCACGAACTCGTGCAGGTGCATGTCCCCGCCGAACACCGAGAACGCACCCTGGTCGACGCCGACGAAGTAGTAGGCGAGCAATCCGAACAGCAGCGTGCCGGCGATCCACGCCCTGGCCTTGGCCGCGGAAACCACCAACGGCGTCGAAGCGGGAACCGGGGCAGGCGAGACAGGCATGGTGCTCACAGTGAGCCTCCTTCGGGATCTTGCGTCCCAGATCGTTGGAGCATGTCGACTGGGGAGGGTCTGACTCACCCCGACTTCGACTGCCCGACGAAGCAGAGGGCTCACAGTGGCGCGACCGTGCCGGAATCCCACCGGCTTCCTGTCCCAGTACTTGCTTGGGCAGCGTAGGGCGGCACGCCTTCGGCGTCAAAGAGATGTCGATCACCGCCGCGACGAGTTTCCCGCCCGTCGCCGGTACATACCGGCAGGCGATCCATCGGAGCCGAGTCCGGAGGTACGGAAGTGAGCACTCACCACGTGGAAGACGAACGAACAGACCCGAATCCGCGCATGAACGCGTCCCAGCGCTGGACCCTGGCCCTGACCGCGACGGCCTCCCTCATGGTCGTCCTCGACATGCTCGTCGTCACGACCGCCCTCAACCGCATCCGCCTCGACCTCGGCGCCTCCATCGCCGACCTCGAGTGGACCATCACCGCCTTCACCCTCAGCTTCGCCGTCCTCCTCCTGCCGGCCTCGGCTCTCGGCGACCGGCTCGGCCGGCGCCGCATGTTCGTCGCCGGCGTCGCCGTCTTCACCGTCGCCTCGGCCGCCTGCGCCCTCGCGCCGGACGCCGCCGCCCTCATCACCGCGCGCACCGTTCAGGGCGCCGGATCCGCGCTGATCATGCCGCACGCCATGGTCCTGCTCAGCGTCGCGTTCCCCGGCCGCCAGCGCGCGAAGGCGCTCGGTGCCTTCAGCAGCGTCACGGGCCTGGGCACCGTCGGCGGCCCCGTCGTCGGAGGTGCGATCACCCAGGGCCTCGACTGGCACTGGATCTTCTGGATCAACGTGCCGCTCGGCGTCCTGCTCGTCCCGCTGGCCCGGGCCCGTATGGCCGAGAGCACCGGACCGAGCCGCCGGCTCGACGTCGTGGGGGTGGCCCTCGTCACCGCCGCCGCCTTCGGCCTCGTGTGGGGCCTGGTCCGCGGCAACAGCGTCGGGTGGACTGGCGGCGAGACGATCGGCACGCTCACCGGCGGCGCGCTCCTCACGGCCGCCTTCATCGGTTGGGAGCTGCACACCGCTTCCCCCATGCTTCCGATGCACTTCTTCCGCACTCCCGCGTTTTCCGGAGGCAACACCGCGGGCTTCCTGATGTACGCGTGCACCGTCGGCGCCACTTTCCTGCTGGCCCAATACCTCCAGGCGGGTCTCGGCTACGACCCCCTCGCCACCGGCCTCCGCCTCATCCCCTGGACCCTGACCCTGACGCTCATCGCGCCGCTCACCGGTTCCCTGGTCCCCCGCGTCGGCGAACGCCCGCTCCTCGTCGGCGGGCTGGTGGTCCTGGCCGTCTCAATGGCCTGGGTCGCCCTGCTCTCCGGCCCCACCCTCAGCTACCCGGCCCTGATCCCTCCCCTGGCCCTCGGCGGTTGCGGCCTCTCCTTCGCGATGCCCGCCGCCCAGCACGCCGTCCTCGGCGCCGTCCCACCGGCCGCCGTCGGCGCCGCCAGCGGTGTCTTCAACACCCTGCGCCAGTTCGGCAGCACCTTCGGCGTCGCCATTCTCTCGGCGGTGTTCGCGGCGTCCGGCGACTATGGTTCGCCGAAGTCCTTCAGCGACGGCTTCCGGCCCGCCCTCGGTGTCGCCGCCATGCTGGCACTGGGCGGCGCGATCGCAGGGGCGTGGACCCCGACCCGGAACCGGAACGCGGTCTCGGCCCCGGTCTCGGCAACGGTCTCGGCCCCGGCCTCGGCCCCCACCCCGGCCTCGACCTCGACCTCGTCCTGAGAACGACCGACCAGAAACACGGCCAAAGTGATGACCACCACGTCCTTCACCGAAGACTTCGCCCTCCACACCGGCCCCCACCGCGCCGAGCTTCTCGCCCACTGCTATCGCATGCTCGGCTCCGTCCACGATGCGGAGGACCAACTCCAGGAAACCCTCCTCCGCGCATGGCGCGCCTACGACCGCTACGACCCGGCCCGCGCCGCGCTTCGCACCTGGCTGTTCCGCATCGCCACCAACGCCTGTCTGACAGCCCTCGAACAACGCAGCCGCCGACCCCTTCCCTCCGGCCTCGGCGCCCCGTCCGACGACCCCGACGCCCCGATGATCCGCGGCGAGGAAGTCCCCTGGCTCCAGCCGGTACCGGACGCGCTCCTCGACGATCCCGCCCGCGTCGCGTCCTCCCGCCACACGCTCCGCCTGGCCTTCGTCGCCGCCCTGCAGCTCCTCCCGGCCCGCCAACGCGCGGTCCTGATCCTGCGCGACGTGCTCGACTGGCCGGCCGCGGACGTCGCCGAGGCCCTCGCCATGACCGTGACGGCCGTCAACAGCGCCCTGCGACGCGCCCGCGCCCGGCTCGAGGAAGCCGAGCTCGGCGAAGACCAAGTCGGCGAACCGGACGACCCCGCCCAACGCGCCCTCGTCGAACGCTACGTCGCGGCCTTCGAACGAGCCGACCTGACCGCCCTCGAGAAGCTCCTCACCGACGACGTGATCCTGGAGATGCCGCCGTTCCTCGGCTGGTACACCGGCCGCGCGGCCTACACCCGCTTCATCGCCCGGATCTACACCCACCGCGGAACGACCTGGCGACTCCACTCGCTGCGCGCCAACGGCCAACCCGCCGTGGCCGCTTACGTCCGCGCCCCGGACGGCGACGGCTTCACCCTCAACACCCTGCAGGTGCTCGACGTGACCGCCGCCGGCATCCGCCGCAACACGGCCTTCCGCGACCCGGAGGTGTTCGCCGCCTTCCAGCTTCCCGAACGCGTCCCGGCGCGCCGGCCGTGACCTCAAGCCCACAATCCCCGGGCCCGATGACGCTATCAGAGAGTCGTAGCGACAGCTCGCGGCAGCAACCCCGCGACCCGCCTCAGCATCCGCACCAGACCGGCCTCGTACTGCCGTCTGAGTTCCGCGTTGTGCTCGAACACGTCGAACTCGTTGGCCGCCGTCACGGCCAGGAACGCCCGCAGGTCACCCTCGCCCGGATCGAACTCGACCCGCGTGAACCGGTCCCGGAACACCGGCCGCCGCTCCGTCCCCAACCGCGGATACGTCACGCCGCGGTCACAGCTGGCGTACAGATACACCAGCTCCTCAGCCCGGGCTCCGATCACGTCCAGCAGCACCGCGCGCTCCGCCACATCCATCAACGACGGGGCGAAACCGTCCGTGCCGTAGGCGGCATGGCAGAGCCCTGCCACCTGCACATCCCAGTCCGTCCCCCACTCCGCCAGCCGCTCCCGAACGCGGATCAGATGCTGGAGCAACGTTCCGCCGGGATGCGGCATCCCCTCCGCCCCGCGAGAACGCAGGAAGTCTTCGATGGCCGTCAGTCGATCGGATGCGGGTTCGCCAAGAATCTCGCTCACGTCGCGATTGTCCCGCGAGGAGCCCGCCCCGGACACCCGCGCTACGGTGCTCTCCGTGAAACTCCACGGCGTTGTTACCGGCATGGCGACCCTGACCGTCTTGGGCACCGCCCTCACGGCGTGCGGCAGCGGATCGGACTCGAAAGTCTCCGTCGACAAGCTGCAGCAGGCCGCCGACAAGGCGATCGCCGCCCCGGACACCCCGTGCCCGCTGGGCTTCGACATCAACGCCGCGCTCAAGAAGGCCGGGCTCACCGCCACCGCGACACCCGCCGCGGACCCGAACGCCGAACGCCCCGCGGTCGACGCCGAGAGTGCCACGGGCGCCCAGGACGACGCTCCCCTCAAGACGCGCGGCGGCGCCCTGATCACGTGCACCTACTCCCTCTCCGGCGGCGGCTACGTCCAAGCCGCGCTCACCGGCGTCCGCAACGGAACGGCGATCACGCTGATGGCGCCGCTGCTCCAGCACGACGGCGATCTCGCGAGGAGCGACCTCTTCTCCTTCATCGCCCAGAAGCTGGAAACGGGCAAGGCGGTCCTCACCCCCGGGCCCGGCCTGGCCTCCATCACCAAGGTCGGCGCCTCCGGCGGTGACGCGCTGCTGGAGGTCACCACCGCGGCCGCCGACCACACCGCCGACCACCGCCCGATCATCGGCGAGCCACTCCGCGAGCTGACCGAAGCCCTCGCCAAGCAGGTGCGTGTCTAGATCCTCTTCAAGGTCCGCGTCGTGGTTTGCTGGATCACGGGCACGACGCCAAGGAGGGCATCTTGAACGGTCCCGACATCGACAAAGCCTTCACCGGCTCGATCGCGGCACTCTACGAGGAGTACTTCGTCCCGCTGATCTTCGAACCGTACGCCGTCGACCTGGCGGACCGCGTGGCGTCCCTCCCCGCCCTGCGAGGCGGCCCGCGCGCCGAACGCACCCGCCTGCTCGAGATCGCCGCCGGCACCGGCGTCGCGACCCGCCATCTGGCCGCCACGCTCCCCGAAAGCGTCTCGATCACCGCCACGGACCTGAATCCGGCGATGCTGGACCTGGCTTCCGAGATCGGGACGCCGCGCCCGGTGCAGTGGCGCCAGGCCGACGCCACCGCCCTGCCCTTCCGGGACGGGGAGTTCGACGCCGTGGTCTGCCAGTTCGGCTACATGTTCCCGACGGACAAGCCGGCGGCCTTCGCCGAGGCCCGCCGGGTCCTGGCTCCCGGCGGCGTCCTCATCTTCAACGTCTGGGACCGCATCGAGGAGAACGACTTCGCAGACGTCGTGACCACGGCCCTCGAGAACGTCTTCCCTGAGGACCCGCCCCGCTTCATGGCCCGCATCCCTCACGGCTACCACGACCTCGCGGCCATCGGACAGGATCTGCGGGGCGGAGGATTCACCGCGTCGCCTCAGACCGTCACCGTCGCGGCACGCAGTCGTGCGGCCTCTCCCCGGATCCCGGCCGTCGCGTACTGCCAGGGCTCCCCGCTGCGCAACGAGATCGAGGCCCGCGACGCCTCCCGGCTCGACGAGGCGACCGACGTCGCGACGGAAGCGATCGCCCGGCGGTTCGGGTCCGGTCCGGTGGACGGCAAGATCCAGGCCCACATCGTGACCGTCGCGCGATGAGATCGGGCGGATCGGTCACCCACGGGCCGCCGGCGTCACGATGACCGCGGTCGCGTACCGGCCTCGGACGCACACCTTCGTCGCCACCGACGTCGAGGTCCCGCGCCCGAACCGGGAACCGGCGATGGGCGCGGGACCTACACTCCACTCCGCTCAGGAGTTGGGGCGCTTGCCGTGGTTGGCCTTCTTCTTCCGACGCGCCCGCTTCTTGTTGCCGCGCTTCGCCATGTCAGTCCTCCTTAATCCGCCCGGAGACCCCGGGCTTCGGGCAAGTCTATGATCCCGGCCGCCAGCTCCTTGCGTGCCCGGTCCCGGACACGCCGGGCGATGACCTGCGTTGCCGACAGGTTGCGGCCGGCTGCCACGGTCATCACCGGCGGCACGGCGTCCAGGCCGTGGTAGAGCACCTCGATCAGCTGCAGGAAGCTCATCAGGCCGGCGAGGTCGACGCCGAGCGGCTCGGTCTTGGCATGCTGCCCGGGCACGTCCAGGACCAGCGGTCCGTCCAGCTTCGCGACGGCTGCGCGGAGGACCGCGAGCTCCGTGGCGGCCGTCGTCGCGACCGGCCGCGGGTCGTAGGGACGATCGGCACGGAACGGCAGCCCTTGGAACGTCTCAGCGACGCGGCCCGCCGACTCCGCCACCGTCCTCAGGAAATCAGGGTTCATCGTCGGGCCGCCATCGGCTCGGGGGCGCCCTGCCCGGCCTCGACCGCGCGCCGCAGGAACTCGCCGGTATGCGACCCCTGAGCCACGACCAGCCCCGACGGAGTCCCCGTGTAGACCAGCCGCCCGCCGCCGGCCCCGGCTTCCGGCCCGAGATCGATCACCCAGTCGGCGTGCGCCACCAGGTCCAGGTTGTGCTCGATCACGATCACGGTGGCGCCGTGCCCGTCGATCAGCCGATCCAGGGCGCCGAGCAACCGCTGCACGTCGCTCATGTGCAGTCCGGTCGTGGGTTCGTCGAGCACGTAGACGCCGCCGGGCTCGGCCAGGTGCCCGGCCAGCTTCAGCCGCTGGCTCTCGCCGCCGGACAGCGTCGTCAGCGGTTGGCCCAGGCGCAGGTAGTCCAGGCCGACCGTGGCCAGGGCACCGAGGATCCCGGCCAGACGCCGGTCGGCGGCGAAGAACGCGGCGGCCTCGGCGACCGTCGCCTCCAGCACGTCGCCGATCGACAGCCCGCGCAACCGGTAGCGCGACACGTCGTCGGTGAAGCGCCGGCCGTGACAGGCCGGACAGGTCATGGTGACGGTGTCGAGGTAGGCCAGGTCCTGCTCGATCACCCCGAGCCCGGCGCACTCCGGGCACGCGCCCGCCGAGTTCGCGCTGAACAGCGCCGCCTCGACCCCGTTGGCCCTGGCGAACGCCTTGCGGACGGGGTCCAGGGCGCCGGTGTAGGTCGCGACGGTGGAGCGCCGGTTGGCGCCGGGCGCGGACTGGTCGACGGCGACCACGTCCGGGTGCTGAGCCCGCAGCACCTGGGACAGCGACGACTTGCCGGAGCCGGCGACGCCGGTGAGCACGGTGAGCACGCCGGTCGGGAAGCTCACGTCGAACCCGGTGAGGTTGTGGGCCCGGGCGGCGGCGACACGCAGCTGCCCGGTCGGACGGCGCACCGCGGCGTCGGGCCTCAGGCGGATCGGGGCGTCGAGGAACCGGCCGGTGAGCGTGTCCGAGGCCCGCAGGCCCGCGACGTCGCCGGCGTACCCGACGCGCCCGCCGGCCGCCCCCGCACCCGGCCCGAGGTCGATGACGTGGTCGGCGGCGGCGATGACGTCACGGTCGTGCTCGACCACCAGCACGCTGTTCCCCTTGTCCCGCAGGGCGCGCAGCAGGTCGGTCATGCGCGAGACGTCGCGCGGATGCATGCCGATGCTCGGCTCGTCGAAGACGTAAAGCAGATCGTTGAGACTTGACGCGAGCTGGCGTACCAGCTTCACCCGCTGCGCCTCACCGCCGGACAGACTCGCGGTCCGGCGGTCCAGACTCAGGTAGCCGAGGCCGATGTCGACCAGATCGGTGAGCCGGCCCCGCAGTGCGGTCAGCAGCGGCGCGATCGACGGATCCGCGATCTCGTCGAGAACCGCCAGCAGCTCGGTCACGGCGAGCGCGGACAGCTCGGCGATGGTGCGGCCGGCCACCCGACTGCTCAAAGCGAGCGGCGAGAGCCGGGTGCCGCCGCAGTCCGGGCACGGCGCGGTGGTGGTGTACGCGTCGACGAGTCTGCGGGTGCGGGAGCTGCGGTTCTCAGGGTCCTGGTCCACGTAGAGGCGGCGGAACTTGGTGACCGCGCCCTCGAAGGAGGCGTTGTAGCTCTGGCCCTGGAACCGCATCGCGACCATGCCGTCGTCGGCGTACAGCAGGTCGTGCAGTTCGGTGTCGGTGTAGTCGTCGACCGGACGGTCGGGGTCGAAGCGCCCGGAGTCGACGAGGATCCGCCAGTTGCGGCTGCCGACTGCGAAGACGTCGCTGCGCAGCGCTCCGCCGTTGAGCGAGCGCGTGCGGTCGAGGAAGACGTCCAGATCGACGACCGTGGTCTCGCCGAGGCCGGCGCAGGCCGGGCACATGCCGGCCGGCATGTTGAAGGAGAAGGCGTCGGGGTTGGGCACCGACGGCCGGCCGGCCCGGCTGAACAGCAGGCGCAGCACCGGCGCGATGTCGGTGATGGTCCCCACGGTGCTGCGCGCGCCGCCGCGCAGGCGCCGCTGGTCCACGGTGATCACCGCGGGCAGATGGTCGACGGCGTCCACGGCGGGACGGGACAGGGCGGGCAGGAAGCCCCGGACGAAGGCCGGGAGGGTCTCGTTCAGCTGGCGCCGGGCCTCGACCGCGATGGTGTCGAAGACCAGGGAGGACTTGCCGGAGCCGGACACTCCGGTCACGGCGGTCAGGACGCGCTTGGGGACGGCCGCGTCGACGGCTTGCAGATTGTGCTCCCGGGCTCCGCGGACCTCGATCCATTCCGTCACGATGTGCATAGTTAAAGTTTATCTTTGAAGTGCTTGTGCAGACTTTCAGCAGATTCTTCTCGAAGGAGAGGCCGAAAGTTTAAACTTCCGGGTTGAAGTCAGGCGTTGAAGCCGTCAGAGCAGGAGGAGCATCCCGTAATGCGTCCGGTAGACCTCGCACGGGCCGCGGGCGTGTCCACGCAGCAGGTACGCAATCTGGAGTCTCTGGGCGCGCTGCCCGAGGCGGAGCGCAGTGCGAGCGGCTATCGGCGCTACGACGAGCGGCACTTGGCGGCGTTGCTCGCGTACCAGGCGCTCACGGCCGGCATGGGCCCGACCGGCGCCCGGGCCCTGCTGACGGCGGTCGGCGCGGGTTCCGTCGCCGACGCTCTGGCGATGTTGGACGCCGCCCACGCCGGGCTTCACCAGGGGCGCGCGTCGCTGGTGGAAACGGAACAAAGCCTCGCAGCGGTGAACCAGGAGCCTGTGAACCTGGCGCCGGACGGTCTGCGGGTCGGAGCGTTGGCGAAGCTGCTGGGAGTACGGCCGTCGGCGTTGCGGGTGTGGGAGGCGGCCGGCCTGCTGGCTCCGTCCCGCGAACCAAGCACCGGATACCGCGTCTACCGGGCACAGGACGTACGGGACGCGCAGGTCATCCACACGCTTCGGCAAAGCCACTACCTGTTCGACCGTATCCGTCCGATCGTCGAGGGGCTGCGGCGCACCGGCGGTTCGGAGGAGTTGCGAACGGCGCTGGCCGAGCGAAGGGAGATGCTGGACCGGCGGGCCTTCGCGCTGCTGGAAGGATCGGCACTGCTCTGGCGCTACCTCGGTCGGCTCAGCCAGATCGACCAGTCGGCGGCCGAGCTCTGAAGCAGTCGACGGACGGATCAGCGCTCGACGGCCGCTCGACCACGCCCCGCGCCGAGGCATCCCCTCCTGCCGATCGCGAGCACCGCCGGGCAGAATGAACGACCATGGAGGCATATCGCGACCCGCACGGCATTCCCCACGTCCGCGCGGCGTCCCCCGAGGAGGCGTTCCAGGCCCAGGGGCGGATCGCCGCCCTGGACCGGGGGCTGCAGATGGAGTTCGTCCGTCGCAGAGCCCTGGGCACCTGGGCCGAGGTCGTCGGGTCGAGAGCGGTGCCCGACGACACGTTCGTCCGGCGGGTCGGGCTGACGGCCGCGGCCCGCCGTTCGTATGAGGTGCTGGGGGCGCCGGCCAAGGCCGCGCTCACCGCGTACGCCGCGGGGGTGAACGCGGTGCTGGCCGACCGGCTGCGGGACAGCGACCTGCCCGAGGCGCCGGAGCCGTGGGAGCCCTGGCACTGCGTGGCGGTGTACCTCGGGCGGCACGTCGGGATGGGCAGCATGGCGCACAAGCTGTTCCGGACCGCGCTGCTGCCGAGTGCGCCCGCCGACGTGGTGTGGCGGGTGCGGGCCAACGCCCGCGAGGAGCTGATGGTGGTGCCGACCGGGCGGACGCGGCGGGTCGACACCGCCGGGCCGCCGGCCGGCCACGGTGAGCGGGTGCGGGCCTGGCTGAACGGGCTGGGCGAGGTGGAGACGGTGGCCGCGGCGGCCGACCCGGCGGCCGGCAGCAACAACTGGGTGGTGGCCGGGGCGCACACCGCCTCGGGCCGGCCGCTGCTGGCCGGGGACCCGCACCGGCCGTTCGAGACGCCGGGCCCGTACTGGCAGAACCACGTGTCCTGCGACGCCTTCGACGCGATCGGGCTGTCCTTCCCCGGTGTGCCGGCGTTCCCGCACTTCGGGCACACCGCGCACGTGGCCTGGGGCATCACCCACGGCATGGCCGACGACCAGGACCTGTTCGTGGAGAACCTGGACCGGCTGGCCGTGCACACCGAGCTGATCCGGGTCCGCGGCGGCGAGCCGGTGGAGATCACCGTGCACACCGGCGCGCACGGCGGCGTCGTGGTGCAGGACGAGGCCGCGAACACCGGCCTGGCCCTGCGCTGGACCGGCATCGCCGAGGCCGACCGCACCCTGGACTGCCTGCTGCCGATGCTCACCGCCACCTCCGTCGCCGAGTTCGACGACGTCATGCGCGGCTGGTCGGTGCCGGTCGACCACCTGATGACCGCCGACGTGCACGGCGCCATCGGCTACCGGCTGCGCGGCCGCGTCCCGCGCCGGTCCGAGGCCAACTCCTGGGCCGCCGTCCCGGGCTGGGAGCCGGAGTACGCCTGGACCGGCTGGGTGCCGTTCGACGACATGCCCCACGCCCGCGACCCGGAGGAGGGCCTGCTGGTCTCGGCCAACAACCGGCCCGGCGCCGAGGACGAGCCGTACATCGCCCACGACTTCGCCGGTCCGGCGCGCGCCACCCGCATCCTGCAGCTGCTGCGCGAGGGCGTGGCGGCCGGCGGCGGCCTGGACGGCGCGGCGATGCAGCGGATCCACGCCGACGTGACGTCGCTGACCGCGCGCGAGTTCGTCGCCTCCCTGGAGCCGGTGAAGGCCGCCGAGGGCAGCCGCCGCGCCGCCCTGCTGGAGCTGCTGCGCGGCTGGGACGGCCGCATGGACCTGGGCTCGGTGGCGGCCACCGTCTACACCGAGACGCGGCGCGAGCTGCTGGCCGCCGTGCCGCTGCCGGACGCCGGCGACTCGCACGCGCGGCTGCTGACCCGCCAGCAGCGCACCGGCACGCTCTGGCTGTCGTTCCAGGCGCTGCTGGCCGGCGCCCGCGAGGGCGACACGACGATCTTCGGCCTCTGGCCCGACGCCGTGGCGGCGGCCCTGGACCGCGCGGCCGAGCGGCTGGAGTCCGAACTGGGCGCCGACACCGGCGAGTGGACCTGGGGGCGCCTGCACAAGTGCCGCTTCAACGCGCTGCTGCCCGGCGTCCCGCCCCTGCCCGGCCGCCCGGTGCCCGGCGACAACGAGACGGTGCGCGCCGCGGGCCTGCACGGGATAGAGACCACCGCGGCCAGCTCCGGCTCGGTGGCCCGTTACGTCTTCGACCTCGGCGACTGGAACGAGAGCCGCTGGGTGGTGCCGGAGCAGACGGACGAGTGGTACGCGGCCCGGACGGTCCCGATGCTGTTCGACTGGGACGTGATCGAGAACGTGGGGACGCCGATCGTGCTGGCCGACGCGCAGGACCTGGAGGACGCGAGGCGTTAGCGGACCCGGCGGTGGGGCGGCGGGGCGGCGGCGGCCGATGCCTCGGCTCCCGCCGTTCATCGGGTTTTCTCCCGCATTCCGCGGGGAAGTATCCGGCGAGCCGTCTCCCGGTGATCGCAGAACCCTCATATCCTGGCGTGAGGCCGGGCGCGAGGAGCGGGAGGGACAGGTGTCGGTGGGCGTCGACGTGGCGGAGACCTGGATCCGGACGGCCCTGGGCCCGGACCTGGACCGGATCGTGCTCGCGGCGTGTCCGGACGTCCAGGCGTGTGTGGCGGTGCCGCGGCCGCACCCCCGCCTGGACCTGGTGGTGACCCTGCGCGCCGACGCCGACCCGCACGCCGCCTGGGACGAGGCGATCCTCGCCGCGCTGCCGCGGTCCATGGCCAAGCAGGTCGGCCGGATCCACGTCGTCACCGACGAGTGGCTGGTCCGCGGGCCCGCGTGGAACATCGACCGCCCAGCGACGCGCCGGCGCTTCCAGGACTTCGACGCCGGCCTGTGGCTGCCCGGCCTCGGCCCCGGATACCGGCCGGAGCCGGCGCCCGCCGAGCGGCTCCGCGTGCCGTTCGCCGGCCCCGGCTCGGGGCGCGCCGCCCTGACGTGGGGCCAGCGCGACATCTGGGCCACGATGATCCGCCAACGCAACTGGCTCCCCCAAGGTGGACGCCGGCCGCTGGCACCCGGGACGCGGGCCGAGGACGTGGCCGCCGAGCTCGCGTATCTGCACAGCCGGTACCCCGCCATGCGGACGCGGCTCGCGGTCGGCGAGTCGCTCGGCGTCCATCAGTGGGTGGTCGCCTCAGGAGAGACTTTCCTCGAGTTCTACGACACTCCCGGCGGTCAGGACCCCGACGTCTTCGCCGCCGGCGTCGAGGCGGTCTATCGACGCCGCCCCTATGATCTGCGCACGGAATGGCCGATCCGCATGGCGGTCATCCGCACGGACGGTGTCTGCACGCACCTCGTGGTGCTCATGCACCACTTGGCCCTGGACGCCGGCGGCGCCGCGGTGATGCTGCGCGAGGTCGCCGCACGGGAGACCCGCGAGCCGACCGGGTTGCAGCCGCTGGAGCAGGCCGCATGGCAGGCGTCGGCGGCCGGACAGCGGCACAACGACAGGACGCTGCGGTCGTTCGCTCAAGCCCTCGCGCCCCGCTCCGCAGACACGCCGTCGGCCGGCCCGAGCCCGGCTTCCACCGTCCCCGGTCCAGGGCCGGCACCCCAGGTATCGCGGGAATCGCGAAAGCCGCAGGAACCGCGGGCCCCTGGCGAGGATCAGCCGCCGGCCACCCTCGCCGGTCCCCGCCGCCCCCGCCACTGGTCCGGCCGCCTCACCTCCCCCGACCTCGCAGCGTCCGTCGCGGCGATCAGCGCGCGCACGGGCGTCGACGACTCGGCGGTTCTCACCGCGCTCGTCGCCGTCGCCTTCGCGCGCCTCACCGGTGAGAGGCGTGTCCTGCTGCGGCCGCGGGTGGCCAACCGGTTCCGGCCGACGCTGGCCGACGTGGTCTGCTTCGTCGCGCAGAGCGGGCTGCTGGTCCTCGACCTCGGGGGCGCCACCTTCGACGACGCCGTCGACCGGGCCCGGCGCGCGACCATGGCCGCCATGAAGAACGCCTACTTCGACCCGGGCGCGCTCGATGCGCTGCTCGACCGGGCCGACGGCGGCGTCGTCATGTTCTTCAACGACCGCCGTTCGGCGAAGCCCGCCGTCTCCTACGCCACCGAGGCCGCGCCGGACCCGCGTGATCCGCAGATCGTGCGCGGACGGTCCGTCTTCGCGTGGCTGCACCGCGGGCCCGAGCCCACCGAGCCGCTGTCGGTGACCCTCGACGACGCCGACGGCGCCCTGGCGCTGTCGCTGCACTTCGACACCCACGTCCTCTCGCCCGACGTGATCGAGGCGCTGGCGTGGGGCGTCGAGCAGGCCGCGCGCGAAGCCGAGGGCGACGGGAACACGCCGACCGGGCTGTGAACACCGGCAGGCGGTGCCCGCATCACGCCAGGATCGGCACCAGTCCCAGCGCGAACACCCCGTAGAACCCCGCCGACACGGCCAGGCGTCCCGCCGTGAGACGCCCGGCCCGCAATGTCGCCAGCAGGTACCCGATCGCGGCGATCGTCACCAGCCCCGACCACAGCAGCGCCCCGTCGAAGTGCCACGGTGTGAACAACAGCCCCAGGCCGGAGGGCACCGTCGCCTGGATCATCATCGCCCCGGAGATGTTCGCCAGGGCGAGCTCGGTCTTGCCCTGCCGGACCCAGATCACCGCGTTCATGATCTCCGGCAGCTCGGTGGCGATCGGCGACAGCAGCAGCGCGGTCACGGACGCCGACAGGCCCAGCATGGGGCCGATGGCGTCCAGCTGGTGCACGAACAGCTGCGAGGCGAAGAAGATCACCATCAGGGTGGCCGCCGTCTGGGCCAGCACCGCCCACGTCGCAGGGGAGGATGCCCTCGGCTGGAGCTTCAGCGGCTCCAGCTCCTCGTCGTCCTCCTCGTCGTCGGAACCGCTGCGGATCTCGCGCCAGAAGTACGCGGCGTAGGCGGCGAAGAACATCAGGCCGAGCGCCGGCTTGACCGCGAACGCCACCAGGCCGAGTGCCACCTTCACCACGAAGATCGGCAGGAACCAGCTCTGATCCTTGGCCAGCCGCCGCACCGCGTCCTTCGACTCCAGCACCTGGCCGGTCAGGGCGGCGCGCGCGGCGCCGGGGCCGGTGGCCATCGCCCCGACCTGCCGCCGCCGCTTGACGAACAGCATGGCGCCGGTCACGCCGTAGGCGACCGTGGCCAGGGCGAGCGGCCCGCCCATGGCGGCGCCGACGCCGATGTCCTTGCGCTCGGCCCCACCTCCGGAGGTGACGGCGACCAGCGTCACCACCGACTCCGGCAGCGCGGTCCCGAACGCGGCCAGGATGGTGCCGACCGCCATCTTCCCCACGTCGAGGCGCCGCCCGAGCCACTCCACGGCGTTGACGAACCACTCGCACGACAGGTAGATCGCCACCGCGCAGACGGCGAGCAACAAGAAATGGATCACAGTGAGAGACCGTCCAGCCTTCCGGCACCGGCGGGGCTGAAGGACGATCGGCGCGGGGCGACGACACGGCTTCGGCCCCGCCGGCGCGCACTCGAAACACGAATACGTCGTCGACAAACAGGGCCGAAGGTCTCGCCCACCCGCGCGGAGTGACCGGGGTCACTCTGCGACGAGCCCGGCCACCGGGAGCCGGGGCTCCAGTGTGTCGATGAACCGGTTCGCGGGGCTACTCCCCTTCGCAACGCGCCCAGCATACCTGAAGCCGGCGCCGTCCTGATCTTGCAGTAGGTTCCGGTCATGCAGACTCCGGAGATCGTCGCAGCCGCCCTGAAGCACCTCTCCGAGGAGTACATATTCCCCGACAAGGCGGCCCTGGCCTCCGACGCCGTCACCGCGGCGCTGGCGGCGGGCCGGTTCGACGAGCTCGACGGGCCGGCCCTGTGCACCCGGGTCACCGAGATCTTCTACGAGCACTGCGCCGACAAGCACCTGCGTCTGCTGTGGAGCGACGAACCCCAGGACCTCGAGGCGGAGGACGACGGCGAGGCCGGGTTCACCGCGCTGATGCTGGCCGAGAACTACGGCGTCCGGCGCGTCGAGCGGCTGGAGGGGAACATCGGCTACCTGGACCTGACCATGGTGGCCGACGCCTCCTCGGGCGCCCGGGCGATCGCGGCGGCCATGGAACTGGTCGCGAACACCGAGGCGCTGATCATCGACCTGCGTGCGAACCGCGGCGGCGCGCCGAACGGCGTCCAGCTGTGGTGCAGCTACCTGTTCCCGGACGACGAGACCCACCTCAACGACATCTACTCCCGGGTCAAGGACGCCACCCGCCAGTACTGGACCCTGGCCCACGTCGACGGCCGCCGCTACCTCGACCGCCCCGTCTATGTCCTCACCAGCGCGGTCACCTTCTCCGGCGGCGAGGAGATCGCCTACAACCTGAAGGTCCAGAAGCGGGCGACGCTGATCGGCGAGACGACCCGCGGCGGCGCCCACCCCACCGAGTGGTACCCGCTGACCCCGCACGTCACGGTCACGATCCCCAACGCCCGCTCGATCAACCCGGTCACCGGCACCAACTGGGAGGGCGGGGGGATCGAGCCGGACGTGGCGGTGAGCGCGGTCGAGGCCTTCGACGTCGCGTACCGGGCCGCCCGCGACCGGATCGCCGGCGCCTGAGCCCGCCGGCCGTTCACGGAATAGTCAGGAATCGTCACGCTGATATAAGGATTCTTACGCCGGGCGGCCGGGTAGAAGTCGCTGCGTCCCATTCCCGACCGCGCGCCCGGAGGTGCCTTGATGCGTCGTCGGTTTCCCTGGCAGAGACGAACCACCATCCTGCTCGCGCTGGTGATGGCGCTGATCGGCGCCACAGTGGCCGCCGCCCGGCCCCGGCACGACCTGAAGTTCGCCGTCTCGTTCCCGTCCGCCACCCGCACCACCGCGGCCGACGGCCGGGCCTTCGTCATCGTGAGCACCGATGCGAGCTCGGACCCGCGAGACCAGATCGACATCGTGAACGGCGTCCCCTACTGGGGCCGGAACGTCGACGGCCTGCGGCCCGGGCACGCGGTGACCCTGGACACGGGCCCGGAGACCTACGGCTACCCGCGGGAGTCCCTCAACCAGCTGCCGCCCGGGCGGTACTACGTCCAGGCGTTCTTCAACGTCTACGACACGTTCCACCGCGGCGACGGCTCGACGGTCAAGCTGCACATGCCCTGCGGCGACGGCCAGAACATGTTCGACTCGCCGCAGAACATGTACAGCACGCCGCAGTGGATCACCATCACCGGCGACGAGGACCAGCCGGTGAAGCTGACCCTGGACCACGTCATCACACCGAACGACCCGGTGCCCGCCGGCGGCACCTGCCAGCAGGGCAACCCGGCCGAAACCGAGCACGTGAAGCGCGTCAAGATCCTGAGCCCGAAGCTGAGCGCGTTCTGGGGCCGGCCGATGTACATCGGGGCCAACGTGTTGCTGCCGGCGGGCTACGACGACCCGGCGAACGCGAACGTGCGCTACCCGGTCGAGTACCACTTCGCGCACTTCACCGAGAAGGCGCCGCACGGGTTCAGGGAGGACGGCGGCAACGACTTCTCGAAGTTCTGGCTCGCGCCGAGTTCGCCGAAGTTCATCAGCGTCGAGGTCCGCGAGGAGAACCCCTTCTACGACTCCTCCTACGTGGTCGACTCGCCGAACACCGGCCCCTACGGAAGCGCCACCGCCCAGGAGCTGATCCCGGCGCTGGACCAGCAGTTCCGCACCATCGCGGCGCCGTGGGCGCGCGTCACCTCCGGCGGCTCGACCGGCGGTTGGGAGGCGCTGGCCTCACTGGTGTTCAACCCGGACGTGTACGGGGGCACCTTCGCCGGCTACCCGGACCCGGTGGACTTCCACCGGCACCAGATCGTCGACGTCTACGACGACGCCAACGCCTACAACACCTACCGCCAGTGGGACACGCCGACGCAGCGCCCTGACAGCCGCACCGCCGCCGGCGACACGACCTACAACATGGCGCAGGAGAACCTCTGGGAACTCGCGCTGGGCGACCACGACCGCTCCGGCGGCGCCTGGGCGATCTGGGAGGCCGTCTACGGGGTGCAGGGCAAGGACGGCTACCCGGCGCTGGTGTGGAACAAGCGCACCGGCGACATCGACCACTCGGTCGCGAACCAGTGGAAGCCGAAGGACCTCGACGCCAAGCTGGCCGCCGAGTGGCCGACGCTCGGTCCGAAGCTGCGCGGCGAGATCCACATGTACGTCGGCGACATGGACACGTACTTCCTGAACGACGCGGTGGAGCTGCTGCAGAAGAACCTCGCCGCGCAGACCTCGCCGCCGTCGGACGCGACGTTCACGTACGGCCGGGAGAAGCAGCACGGATGGTCCCCGTACACGGATGCGCAGTGGTTCAGCGTGTACGCGGCCTACGTGGCGTCGAAGGCGCCCGCCGGGACCGACGTCTCGGCATGGCGTGGAGCGGTCGCGGCGGGCGGCACGATGAAGGCCGCCACGGCCGACACCGCGAGCACGATGAGCGCGCTGCTGCCGCCGACCATGGACGGCGGCGTGATTCAGCAGTCTGACACGGGGCGCGGCTTGCCGCGATAGCCCGGGACAAGTGTGGCGCGCTCCCTTCCACAGGGAGCGCGCCACACTGTTATTCGGGGCCCTGTCGCACCAGGACCCGGTGAAGACGGTACCGGTCTCAGAACCGGGCGCCGTCAGCCCCTCGGACGAACTCGGGGTCGTCGGCCGGCAGGGCGCCGGACGGAGCCGTCGAACCCGCGGCCGTGGCCTGCTTCGCCCCTGCCGCCGCGGGAGGCGGCGTGACGTACACCGGGGTCGGGTCCGCCTCCGGCGCGCAGGTCTTGGCGATCAGACCCTTGCCGCTCGGGAGCGTGCCGTCGCGGAGGTACGCCACGAAGGTGTCGTCGAGGCAGGCGTCGCCGTGGAACAGGATCTCGTGGAAGCTGCCGCCGTTCTGCACGACCAGCTTCGACCCCGGCAGCGCCTTGTGCATGGCCAGCCCGCCTTCGTAGGGCGTGGCGGCGTCCTCGGTGGCCTGGAAGAGCAGCACCGGCGGCAGGCCCTTGCCGGTGATCGGCAGACGGCCGGCCTCGTCGCCCTGGTACGGCCAGAACATGCAGGCGGCGTTGTACCACATGTTGTTGTACGTGTAGAACGGCGCGACCGCGTTCACCGCGGCCTGGTCCCGCTTCCAGTACTCCCAGTCGCGCGGCCAGGCGTTCTCAGTGCACTGCACGGCGTTGTAGTTCGGGAACGCGCCATCGTCCGAACCGGGCGCGGCGTAACGGTTGTAGGCGATGTTCAGCGGCCGGGTGTCGTGGTTCACCAGGTACGCCGACAGGACGGTGGCCATCCGCGGCCAGCGCAGGAAGTTGTAGCCACCGCCGTAGAAGGTGTCCTCGAACTCCGCCGGGCCGATGTTCCCCGGCGCCGGGGCCGCCGAGACCGGAGCCTTGCGCAGCGCGTCCTCGACGGCGTTGTAGTTCTTGACCACGGCCGCCGCGTCGGTGCCGAGGTGGTAGACGCCGTCGGCCTTGGCGGTCCACTCGGCGAACGCCTCGAAGCGCCGCTGGTGCTCCTTGTCCTGCAGGATGTTGTGGTCGTACCACGAGATCGTCGGCCCGACGATGCTGTCCAGCACCATGCGCTTCACGTGCGAGGGAAACAGCTGCCCGTAGGTCGACCCGAGCGAGGTGCCCCACGAGCCCCCGTAGAAGCTGATCTTCGACGTACCCAGCGCCCGCCGGATGCTGTCCAGATCCCGCGCGCTGTCCACGGTGGTCATGTGCGGCAGGATCCAGCTCCAGTTCGCCGCACAGTCGGCCGAGTACTTGGCGGCCTTGTCCAGCCACGCCTGCTCGGTACCCTGCCCCATCTGGTAGTCGGGACGCTCCCCGTCGAAGTAGTGCGCGTCGCACACCACATGCGGGTCACTGCCGTTGGTCCCCCGCGGATCGAACCCGATCCAGTCGTACTCCGCGGCCACGTCGGCGGGCACCTGCCCGGCGATGTACGCGGGCATCCACAGCCCGCTGTCCCCCGGCCCACCGGGATTCAGCAGGATCGGCCCCTGCCGCTTGTCCTTCGGCGCGGTGGCCGGCAGCCGGTCCACCTTGATCTTGATCTTGCGCCCCTGCGGCCGCGCGTAGTCCAGCGGCACCTCCAACATCGCGCACTGCAACGCGGGCGTCGTGGCGTCCCCACAGGAGGCCCAGTCCAACGCACCCTGCCCGCTGTCGTGGTACACGTCGGCCGCGGCGTCGTCCCCCCACGGCGACGCCGCGACCGCGGGCACCACACCGACCAGCGACGCCCCGGCGGCCAGCGCCGCGAGGGCCGCGAGCGCGGCCAGGCGTGGTTTCAGAGTCCTCACATCAGCCTCCTGTCCTGCCCCCATCGTGTCGTCGTCGACACGATGCTACGGCAGACATCATGTGTGACATTGCACAGAGGCTTAAGGTGTGAAGCGGAGGTGTTATCGAACCGTGATACGCCGGGGGGCGCTGGTGGAGGTCGTGGTGCCGGCTCGTTCCGCTTGGGCGCGGTGGGTGTGGGTGTGGAGCTGTGGAGCTGTGGAGCTGTGGTGTCGGGCGGGTTGTTGTTGGTGTGGCTTCGCGTTCGCGCCCAAGGGC
>NZ_BAAAQM010000084.1:0-33484 GCF_039531675.1 Catenulispora subtropica | reverse complement strand
CGCCGCCGAGGGCTCCCGAGTCGCCGGAGCCGCCCGGCCCGCCGTCCACCGGCTCGGCGGGAGCACCGTGGTGCCCGCCGGCCGGCGCCGACGCCACCTGTATCTGCTGCGCCGCGGCCCCGCCGCGCGACGGGTTGCCGGCGTCCGCCGGCGCGGTGTGCGACGGGTTCCCGACCAGGTCGCCGCCGACCGCGTCGGCCGGCATCTCCAGGATCCAGCCGGGCCGGATCAGCGAGGCCTTGGTCAGCATCGAGCCGTCGGGCTGCACCCGGTCCTTGTTGAGGTCGTAGATCTCCTGGTACCGCCGGCCGTCGCCGAGGTGCCGCTGCGCGATCTCCCACAGCGAGTCGTGGTGCCGCCCGGCCGGCGGCTGCACCCGGTAGAACTTCGTCGCGCCCTTGCTCGCGGTGGCGGCGGTGGCGGTGGCCGCGCGGCTGTCGATCGCGGCGGCCGAACGCTGAGCGGTGGTCTGCGCGCCGCCGGGCGGCGCCGGACGGTCGGCCCGGGTGCCGTGCTGGATCACCTGGGTGGCGACGGTCGACGCCTTGGCCGGCCCGCCGTCGTCGTGGGTGCGGCCCAGCGAGGACAGGCCGGGCGCGAACGAGGCCGCGGACGCGGTGATCAGGAGCACCGCCGCGACCAGCTGGCGGGCCAGCAGCTGGCTGCCGCCGGACAGCGGTACGTGTCCGGGCATGCCGATGCCGCGCGCGGCGGCCACGGCCTCGACGACGACGCAGGCCGTGAACTGCGCCCACGCCAGCCAGACCAGGACCGCCAGCACGTTGGTGAAGGTCTTGGTGTCGATCTTCGCGTTCAGCAGGTTGCCGTGCGGCATGGAGTGCGGCAGCGGCCAGCCGATGAAGGAGGCCAGGGCCAGGGGCACGCCGGCCACCAGCACCAGCAACGCCAGCAGGGCGGCCAGGCCGGTGAGGACGTCGCCGGCGCTGCGGCGCCGCTTCAGGGCGACCGGTGTCTGCTGCGGGCCGCCGGGCGGCGGGCCCTGCGGCGCGAGGTACTGTCGGTCCGAGTCGTTGCGTGCCATGTCTGTCCGCGCCCCCTTCCCTACTTCGGTATCACAGGTGTGGCGGTACCCGTCCCCGTGACAGTACTGTCCCCTTTAAGGGCGAATCCGACGAACAGAGGCTTGTACTGCATTCGTAGCGTGACCGTTATCCGTGGGTTGACGTAGAGGTCCTGCGCAGTCGGATTCCCGGTGACCTGGCACGAAGCTATCGTCGCGTCCTGTACCCCGTTGTCAACAAGGTACTGCTTCGCGATCGGGACGCAGTCCCCGGTGCCGGGGTCGACGTCCACCCTGATACCCGGGCTCTCGCCGTTGGGCCCGCGCGTGTTGTGGGTCTTGAGCCAGGCTTGGTCGACGTTCTGCGCGACCTTGCGCGCGGCCTGGTCGGCCAGGTCCGAGGCGTCGGTGCGCTCGGAGATGAGCAGTCCGACGTCGACCAGGAACGCCATCAGCAGCACCACCACCGGGGCCCAGATGACGACGGCCATGCTCAGCGAGCCGCGGTCGTCGCGCGCGGCCGCGCGCAGCCGCTCCAGGCGCGCCCGCATCAGTGCCCTGCCTTCGTCGGGCCGGTGGGGGTCGGCGGCGGTGGGGTGGTCTTCTTCCCGGTACTGGGCGTGGCGCCGGTGCTCGGCGTGGACGACGGCGATGTGGGCGGCGTCGGGGAGTTCCAGCTCGGCGCCGTGAACTGGGTGTTGGTCGGACTCGGCTCGCTGCTCGGCGGCGCCACGGTGGTGGTCGCCACGTCACCGGGCACGAAGTTCTGCAAGGGGTCGATCGGCGCGTTGAACGTCTTGGTGAACGTCTGGTGCGCCCCGAAGACGCCGAACCCGGACATGTCGACCGTGCAGGTCACGGTCACCCGGTAGTAGCCGCCGGCGCCGGCCCCGACCGGCGGGACGTAGAGGCTGTCGACCTTCGCGGAGCCCTGGCACCGCGAGCCCAGGTCGGCGTCGGCCGCGTCCTTCGCCTGCTTCGCCGCGGCCCCGCCGCCGCCCTGCAGGGAACCGGCGCGAGCCGCGTCCCGGGCGGCCCCGGCGACCTGGCTGCGGACGTTCACCATCACGCCGAGCGCGACGATGAGCAGGATCATCATGACGATCAACGGAGCCAGGAGCACCACCTCGACGGAGGACACGCCGGCGTCTCGGGCGCGCCCGCGCTCACGTTCCGCCGTCACGGGTGCCTCACCGGCTGCTCCAGCGGACCGCCGGCGTGCACGTCGATCGTCATCCCGAAGCCGGGGAACACCGACGGCACCTGCGAGTGCAGCGCCACGGTCACCAGCGAGATCCGGCAGTCCGCGTCCAGCAGGGGGTCGACCGTGTAGGCGGTCGTGACCACCGGCTTCAGCACCAGCTGGCCGCCGAGGTCACGGGCGCGGTCGGTCGCGGCCGTGACCGCGTCCTGGGACCAGGTGCCGGTGGCCGACTCGCAGCCTTTGGACGCGGCCTCCTCGCGGGCCGTGCGGGCGCCGCTCTGCACCGCGGCGGTCGCGGCCTGCTTCGCGAACAGGTAGAGCGCGAACTGCACGGTCAGCATCAGCACCAGGAACAGCAGCGGGGTGAGGACGACGAACTCGACCGCGGTCATGCCGCGGTCGCCGCGGAGCGAGAACCGGCCGCGCGGCGGACCCTCGCCGCGTGGCTCCTGCTCCGTCTCCGGTTCCGTCTCCGGCTCCGTCGCCGTGTCCACCCCGTCCGCCGTCCGCCGTCCGCCGTCTGCTGTCTGTCGGCCGCTACTTGCAGCCGCCGCCGCTGCCGCCGGTCGTGCCGGCGTTCCCGCCACCGGTGTTCCCGCCGGTCACGGCCACGTTGTCACCCGCGCTGTTGATCTTGTTGCAGGCGTCGTCGGCCTTGCCGGAGATGGCCTTGCTGATGCCCCAGCCCACGCCGGCGACGATCGCCACCACGATGCCGGTGATGACGACCCACTCGACGGCGGAAGCGCCACGGTCGGCGGCCTTGCGCGGCGCGGCCGCCGCCGCCGGCATCGCCTCCGCTTCCGGCGCGGCGTCGACGACAGCCGTCTGCGAAGCGGCTCCGACGACCCGCTGCCACGGCTGGACCGGGTACAGGCCGGCGTACTCGGTGGTGATGACTTGAGCCTTCATCTCTGTGTTTCTCCTAGGTCTTCGGGACGCCGCTAGATAGAGCCCATGACCCGCGCCATCGCCGGGTACAAGAGGAAAACCATGAAGCCCGCGCACAGCAGCATCTGCGCCACGAGCATGGACTGCGACCTCGCCCCGGCCGCGCCCTCGATCTCGGACAGCTCGCGGTGCCGCATCGTCTCGGCGCGCGCCGCCAGCGACTCGCGGACCTTCGCGCCGTCCTCGGCGACCAGGGCCAGCGCCGCGCCCAGATCCTTGAGCTCGTCGATGTCCAGTTCGTCGCCGAGGTGGGACAGGGCGTTCCACTGCGAGACGCCGGTGACGCGGGCGTCGGTGAGGGCGTCCCGGATCCGGCGCAGCGCCCAGCCGTCGGAGACCTCGGACGCCGACATCAGCGCCTCCGGCAGGCCGCGGCCGCCGGCCAGGTTCATCGCCACCAGGTCCAGGTAGGCGCCCAGCACCCGGCGGAAGTCGCGGCGCTTGTCCGCGGCCTGGTTCTTCACTTCGAGGTCCGGCAGCAGGAAGAACACGGCGCCGAACAGCAGGGCCAGCCACACCGGCACGGTCGGTGTCAGGTGCAGGCCGACGATATAGAAGGCGGCGAACACGAACGGGCCGAAGATGATCCCCAGGGCCGCCAGCAGCAGCTTGGTGGCCAGGAACTGCTCCACCGAGCGGTCCAGGATCGCCAGGTCGGCGCGGATCGAGCGGATCTGCCAGCCCTGGCGGAGGTAGAACTCGTTGACCGACGTGCCCAGGTCCTGGCGGATCTTGGCCAGGCCGGTGGGCTTCTCGGCCGGGGTGTGCGGGGTGAAGGTGGTCTGCTGGCGCAGCGCGTCGATCCGGGCGACCGCCTGCATCGGGTCCGGCTTGTTCGGGATCAGGGCCCTGATGAACAGGAACAGTCCCAGTCCGACCAGCGCCCCGGCCAGTGCCTGGTACGTCATCGGGGATCACCGCCGCCCCGCTGCTCGGGCACCGTGCCGTACGAGCCGCCGCGGGCCCGCTGCAGGAAGCGGGCCGGCGTCTCGATCGAGGACAGCTTGCGCAACCAGAAGAAGCCGGCCGCGAACAGCCCGATCACCAGCAGCAGCACCATCTGCCCGGTGACCGTGCCGTAGGGCTCGACGAAGGACTTGTTGAAGATCGCCAGGCCCAGCACCACCGCGACGGACACCCCGACCACGATCTGCACGCTGCGCCGCGTCGAGCTGCGCTGCGCCATCACGCGCTGCCGCATGTCCACCTCCTCGCGGGAGGACTGCGCCAGCGCGCCGAGGACCTCGCGCAGGCCCGGGCCGCGCAGCCGGGCGTTCAGGATCAGCGCGGCGATCACCAGGTCGGCCGAGGCGTCGTCCATGTCGTCGGCGAAGTACTCCAGCGCCTGCGGCAGCGGCATGCGGGCGCGCAGCCGGTCCACCATGGTGTGCAGGTGCTCGCGGATCGCCGGGGCGGCGGCCCGGGCGGTGGCCGGGATCGCCTGTTCCAGGCCGACGGCGCCGGCGATGGTGTCGCGCAGGCTCTCGGTCCAGCTGGCCAGCGCCTCCACCCGGGCCAGGGCGGCGCGCTCGGCGGCCAGTCCGCCGAACAGCTGGTTCCAGAAGAAGACCAGGACGCCGGCCGCGATCGCCGCGGTCGGCCAGCGGGTCGCGGCCAGCACCACGGCGCCCACGACGGTGGCCGTCGCGGCCCGCGTCGACAGGAACCTGATGACGTCGCCGGCGTCCCGCTTCGGGGCCTCGTCCGGTTTGGCCGGGAACCCGCGCAGCGCCGCGATCAGCAGCGCGGTGCCGCCGCCGATCCCGGCGCCGACGCCGAGCGCCTCCAGCGTCGAGATGTTGTACAGCGCGGAGTCCACCGCCTCACCTCCATCCCGGGGCGTGGTGCAACTGGGTCGGGCCCTGGTAGCCGAACTGCGACAGCTCGTCCAGGCAGGCGATCGGGGCGTGCGCCACGGCGCGGCCGTCCGGGCCCTCGGCGAACACCTCCGAGGACAGCACCCGGCCGTCGATGCCGTTCACCTCGCGGACCGAGGTCACCATGCGCTGCAGCGTGCCGCCGTGGTGCCAGGCGTTGCGGCGGGTGATGAAGACCACGAAGTTGACGGCGCCGGCGATCAGCATCTGGCTGGCCTCCACCGGGAGCCGCTCCTGGGACTGCAGGGCGTAGGTGGAGATGCGGTTGAACACCTCCAGCGAGGAGTTCGCGTGAATCGTGCTCAGCGAGCCGTCGTTGCCCTGCGACATGGCGTTCAGCATGGTGACGATCTCGTCGCCGAGCACCTCGCCGACGATCACCCGCGACGGGTTCATGCGCAGGCTGCGCCGCACCAGTTCGGCCATCGACACCGCGCCGTGGCCCTCGGAGTTCGGCAGCCGCTCCTCGAACGCGACGACGTTCGGGTGCAGGTCGGGGAACTGGTCCAGGCCCAGCTCCAGGGCGCGCTCGACGGTGATCAGCCGCTCGTGCGCCGGGATCTCGTTGGCCAGCGCGCGCAGCAGCGTGGTCTTCCCGGCGTTGGTGGACCCGGCGATCATGATGTTCTTCCGCGCCGCCACCGCCGCCCGCAGGAAGGCGCCGAGCTCGGGCAGCACGGTGCCGTTGTGCTCCAGGTCGCGCAGGAACACCTTGCCCAGCCGCGCCCGCCGGATGGACAGCGCCGGCCGCCGGGTGACGTCCATGACCGCCGAGAGCCGCGACCCGTCCGGCAGCCGCAGGTCCAGCTGCGGGTTCGCGGTGTCGAAGGGCCGCGACGACAGTCCGGAGTAGGCGCCGAGCACCTGGATCAGCTCGATGAGCTCCTCGTCGTTGTCCGCGACCGGCTCCCCCTCGGCCTCCCGGCCGTCGGCGTACCCGATGAACACCCGGTCGCAGCCGTTGATGTCGATGTTCTCGATGTCCGGATCGTCGAGCAGCGGCTGCAGCCGGCCCACGCCGTAGAGCGCGGCGTGCACCGCGGCGGCGAGCGCCTCCTCCTCCATCGCGTTGGGCGGCGTGCGCCCGTACGTGATCTCGGCCCGCGCGTGGTCCTCCAGCGCCTGCGCCACCAGGGCGCGCGCGAACTGCCGCTCGTCCTCCCCGGTCATCGGCGGCAGCCCGGAGGCCTGGTCCAGGCGGCGCTGCTCGGCCAGCCGGTCGCCGACGTCCTGGCGGAGGCGCTTGACGAGGCCGTGGTCGACGGCGGTCATCAGCGGCCACCCCCGGGCGAGGGCGGTCCGGCGCGGTGGCCACCGGGCCCGGGGGGTATCTCACCGCGTGCCGGGCGGGGATCGCGCGGATCACGCTGCTCGTGCTGGACCGGAGTCAGGCCGGGCGGTGGCGCCGCGACACCGTGGTGCGGGTCGGGGCCGCCGCCGAGGGTGACGGAGGTGAAGCCCTCGTGCGCCGAAGGAGGCGGTTGCCGGCCGGGCGGGAACGGACCGTTCACGTCGTAGGGCGGCCTCGGCGCCGGAGGCTGTTCGCCGGGCCACACGGTCGGCTCGGTCGGACGGCTGGGCCGAGGGTTCCGCGGAGCCGCCGTCGGCTGCTGGGGCCTGGCCGGCGGCGCATACGCCGTACCCGGTGCGGGCTGCGGCTGAGGCGGCGGCATCTGCTGCATCGGCGGCGGTGCCTGCTGAGACTGCGGTGGGGGCGTCGGCTGCGGCTGCGACAACGGCTGCGGCATCTGCCCCGGCATCGCAGGGCCCTGTGACCCCGCCGAGTACATCCGCGACAGGTCCAGCGCCACTTCCCGCGTGGAGCGGATCAGCAGCGTGCGGTCCAGGCGCCCGCGGCCCCGGCCGTTGATCAGGTCCGCGCCGTCGGGGTCGTCGGCGACCGTGCCGATCACCTTGACCGGCAGGCCGCTGTTCCGCAGCAGCTCGTCCACCTGGGCGGTGACGCGGGCGCGCTGCTTGGGGTCGACGATCAGCAGCACGCCGATCGGGACGCCCAGGCCGCCGCCCGCGGTGGCGGTGCCGCCGCCGACCCGCTGGAGCAGGGACAGCGCGCGGTCGCGGACGTGGGCGATCTGCTCCGCGGAGGTGCGGGCGACCAGGACCACCAGGGCGGCGCCGGCCAGCAGGTCCAGGGCGGGGCTGGTGGCGTCGACGCGGCCGACGTCGGCGATCACGTCGGCGTCCGGGAGGCTGTCGAAGGCCCGGCCCAGGGCGGTCCACAGGCCGGCCAGGCCCGCCGACTGGTCGCCGGTGGCCAGGCCCACGACCAGTTCCAGGCCGCCGTGCATGCGCTGCAGGTGCGCCTCGAGCTGGTGCGCGGACAGGCCGTGGCGCGCGGTGGTGGCCAGCGACAGCATGCCGATGTTGGGGTTGAGCGGGGCGCCGCTCTCCGCGGGGGTGCGGTAGACGAGGTCACCGCCGGACGGGTCGCACTCGGCGAGGATCGCGCGGCGCGGCCACACGCCGGCCAGGGCCACCGCGGTCGTGGTCACGCCGGGGGAGCCCTTGTCGGAGGCCAGGACGATCAGGGACATGCTTCTCGGCTGCCTCAGTACGACTTGGTGAGCATCAGGTCGGTGGCGTTCGCGATCGCCAGCACCTTGTCGGTGGGTACGGAGATGGTCGCGGTCATCGTGTCGGCGTTGTCCCGGGCCACCAGGGTCACCGTGCCCTGACTCTGCCAGCCGGTGGACGTGCTCTGCTGCCCGTTGCCGCCGGCGGTGACCGTGTCGGTGTAGAGCGTGAACTTGTCGCCGATGTTCATCTGCTGCGTCGGGTAGCGGCCCTGTTTGATCTGGATGCCCATCAGCGACGAGCCTGGCGGGAAGTCGACGGTGCCGTTGGACTGGTTGCCGAGCATGTCGGTGGTCAGCAGCGAACCCTTGACCAGGGTGTTGTACGTGACCTGGTTGTTCAGCTGGCCGACCTGGCTCCACAGCACGTACTTGATGCTGGAGTCCGCGGCGACGCTGGCCTCCTCGAACTGGTCCGCGCTAAGCTTCGACCCGGCCGCGATCGAGGTGCCGCCGACCTTCACCACCGAGATCCGGTTCCCCGACCGGTTCACGAGCAGCATCGTCGCCAGCGCCCCGGCCAGGATGAGCAGGACGGCCAGCGCCGCCAGCGCCGGCTTGCGCTCGCGCGTGGTGGTGGGCAGGCGGGTGGGGCCGGCCCCGCGCCCACCGGCGAACGGTCCGGCGCCCGTCGGCGCGGCGGCACCCGGGGTCGTACGGTCCTTGCTCACTGCTGTCTGCCCCGCTTACGCGTCAGGCCGCCTCGACAGAACGCAGCAGGCGGGATCGGAATCCGGCTCCGAGGCGGCGGTGGACGGTTCGCTTCCCCCCTGCGAGCGGTAATCGTAACCGCCTTTCCCAGCGCCGGGGGAGGGGCCTTTAGCGATCCCCACCAGTTCAGGCGGAACGCACTGTGCAGTCGTTGTCGAATCGCAACACGACGGGGCGAACCGGCGCGGTGCGCACCGCGCCGGTTCGCCCCGTCGTCGACATCCGGTGCCCGCTCACCCGATCACGCCGCCGCGGCCTCCCGCTCCCGCTCCGCCGCGTCCTCACGCAGCAGCCGCACCGTGTCCGGGTTCAGGCGCAGGAACGACTCCGGCGTCACCAGCCGGTACCCGACACCGCGCACCGTCGCGATCATCCCGGGCAGCGCCAGCTTCGAGCGCAGCGAGGCGACGTGCACCTCCAGCGACCGCTCCGCGCCGTCCCAGCCGGCCGGCCACAGCCGCGCGATCAGCTGGTCGCGGGCCAGCACCGTCCCGGCCTGCCGGGCCAGCACCACCAGCAGCTGGTACTCCTTCGGCCGCAGCGCGACCCGCTGGCCGTGCACGGTGACCGTCCGGGAATCCTCGGACACCACCAGCGGCCCGGCGGTGATCCGGCGCGGCGGCCCGGGCGTCAGCGGCGGCCGTGGTGGGGCCACGGCCAGGCGCAGACGCGCGGCCAGCTCCTGCAGGCCGAAGGGCTGGACCACGTAGTCGTCGATCCCGTTGTCGTGGCCGCGCAGCCAGGCGCCGAGGTCCACGCGGTGGGTGACGGCGATGATCGGGGCCTGCAGCTCGGAGCGCAGCCGGCGGCAGAACGCCAGCACCTCGCGGTCGACGATGCCGCACTCCAGCAGCACCACGTCCGGCAGCCTCCGCAGCGGTCCGGCCCCGGTGACGTCGGCGGCGTCCAGAACGTCGAAGCCCAGCGCGGCCAGGCCGCCGTTGAGCGTCCGGCTGCGCCGCCGACCCAGTCCGGTGATGAGAACTCGCATGGCCCCACTGTCCGACGCCCGGCTCACCATTTGCTCAACGTCGGATAGACGAGCTTGTCAACGCGGGTGTCGCGGCCCTTGGATGGCTGCTGACGAGTGCCCGCCGCCGGCCGGATGAACGTCCGGCGGACGCCGCCCGTCATCGGTCATCCAGCCCACTGATACACGGTCTCCGGCCGTCCCGGGCCGCCGTAGCGGGGCTGCCCCGAGACCAGCCGCCGCGCCGTCAGGTACTCGAGATACCGGCGCGTGGTCGGGGCGCTGACGCCGGCCCGGTCCGCCAACTCCGCGGCGGTCAACGGCGACGCCGTCCGCAGGATGCCGATGAGCGCGGTCAGCGTGCTGTCGGCCAGGCCCTTCGGCAACTGCGCCGGACGCGGCGAGCGCAGCCCGTCGAGGATCCGGTCGAGCTCGTCCTGCCGCAGCGTGTCGGCGGACTCAGCGGCCCGGCGGAAGTCGGCGTAGGCCTCCAGGCGCGAACGGAACGTCGAGAACTGGAACGGCTTGATCAGGTACTGCACGATCCCCAGCGACACCGCGGCCCGCACCGTCGGCAGGTCCCGCGCCGAGGTCACGGCGATCACGTCGACCGCGTCGCCCCGGGCCCGCAGCGTGCGGCACAGGTCCAGCCCGGTCATGTCCGGCAGGTACACGTCCAGCAGCACCAGGTCCACGTCGCGCGCGGCCAGCACCCGCAACGCGTCGGCGCCGGTGCGCGCGACGTCGGCGACCTCGAACCCGGGTACCCGCTCCACATAGAGGCGGTGCGCCTCGGCCAGCACGGGATCGTCCTCGACGACCAGGGTGCGGATCATGCGGGTCACGGCTCGGCCCGCCGGGGGATGCGGACGTCGACCACGGCGCCGCCGCCTTCGGCCCCGGACACCGCGACCGTGCCGCGGTTCCGCTTCACGATCTGCGCCACCAGCGCGAGTCCCAGACCGCGTCCGGCCTCGCCCTTGGTCGTGTATCCCCGCACGAAGACCTCCTCGCGCACCGCCTCGGGGATGCCCGGTCCGGTGTCGGCCACCCGCACCGAGAGGCCGTCCGCATCGTCGCTCAGATCGACGGTCACCGTCCTGGCCGCGGGTCCCTCACCGGCCGCGACCGCCTCCACCGCGTTGTCGATCAGGTTGCCCACCAACGTCACCGCGTCCGTCACCGGCAGCGGCAGATCGCGCACCGCGGTCAGCGCCCCGACGGTGAGCTCGATCCCCCGCTCCCGCGCCTGCGCCGCCTTCCCGAGCACCAGCGCGGCCAGCACCGGCTCCTCCACCGCGCCCATGATCCGGTCCACCAGCTCCTGCTGCGCCGCCAGCTCGCCGGTGGCGAACCGCACCGCGTCGCCGGGCCGGTCCAGCTCGATCAGCGTCACCACGGTGTGCAGCCGGTTCGCCGCCTCGTGGTTGGACGCGCGCAGTGCCTCCGCGAACCCCTGGACCGAGGCCAGTTCATCGGTCAGGGCCTGGATCTCGGTGCGGTCCCGCAGCGTCACCACGGTTCCCAGGTCCCGGCCGTCGCGACGGGCCGTGGACTGGTTGACGGTCAGGACGCGGTGCTCTGTGAGGTGGATGCCGTCGGCGACGTCCGCGCCGCCGGCGAGGACCGCGCCCAGCGAACCGTCCACGCCGAGCTCGTCCGGGGTCCGGCCGGTGCGTTGTGCGGGGAGGTCCAGCAGCCGGACCGCTTCGTCGTTGGCCAGGATGAGCCGCCCGGCGGGATCCAGCAGCAGCAGGCCCTCGCGCATCGCGTGCATGACCGCGTCGTGGTGCTCGTACAGCTCGGCCAGCGCGACCGGGCCCAGTCCCATGGTCTGGCGCCGCACGCGGCGGCCGACGGCGTACGCCCCGAGCACCGCCACCGCCAGCGCCGCCGCCGAGATCCCGACCACCAGCGGCAGCTGCCGCCCGAACAAGGAGCTGATGCGGTGCTCGGTGATCCCCACCGAGACCAGGCCGACGATCCGGCCGCCGTCGCCGGGGTCGCGGATCGGCACCACGGAACGCACCGACGGCCCCAGCGAGCCGCTGTAGGTCTCGGTGAACGGCCGGCCCGCGGCGGCGGGCGCGATGTGCCCCGCGAACGTGCCGCCGATCAGCGCCGGGTTCGGGTGCGTGTAGCGGACGCCCGTCGGCGTCATCACCACCACGAAGTCCACGCCGGCCTGGTGCTCCAGCTCGGTGGTCAACGGCTCCAGCACGGCGCTCGGATCCGGCGCGCGCAGCGCCGCGACCGTGGACGGCGCGACGGCCAGCGCCTCGGCCGTGGCCAGCACCTGCCGGCGCGCGCCGTCCCGCTCGGTGGCGTGCGCCTGCAGCACCGCCGCCGTGGACCCGGACGCGGTCAGCAGCACGACCAGCACGCACTGCATGAGCAGTACCTGCGTGGCGATGCTGAACCGGCTCCGGAGACGACGCATGCCCGAAGTGTCCCTGATGAACCGCCCCCGACCAAGCGAAACGGCAGATGGGGTGAGGTTCTGTTAAGGAAAAAGGCACGTGAGCGATACGTGCGCGTAATGCGCGTAACCGCGATCCCGATCTGTGACCTGCCCCACAGTGAACGGCGTCCGTCCGCCGCCGTCCTAGGGAGCGATCATGTCTGTAACCCCGGCAACCTCACCGCCGCCCGCGCGCGGCCGCTGGTACAAGCAGCTCTACGTCTGGGTCCTCGTCGGCATCGCCGCCGGCATCGCGCTCGGCGCCGCCGCGCCCGGTGTCGCCACCCAGCTGCAGCCGCTCGGCGACAGCTTCGTGAACCTGATCAAGATGGTCATCACGCCGGTGGTCTTCGTGACGGTGGTGACCGGCATCGCCGGCGTCGGCAAGCTGCGCGAGGTCGGCCGGGTGGGGATCCGGTCCCTGATCTACTTCGAGGTGCTGTCCACGGTCGCGCTGGCGATCGGGCTGCTGGTGATGGACGTGCTGCGGCCCGGCGCCGGGGTGCACGCCAAGGTGCCCAAGGCCACCGGCGCGGCGGCGGAGTACATCAAGACCGGCCAGACCCAGTCCGCCTGGCACTACCTGACCGACATGATCCCGAACAGCCTGGTCGGCGCCTTCAGCACGGGCAGCGTGCTGCAGGTCCTGGTGATCGCGGTGCTGGTCGCGGTCGCCATCAAGCTGGTGGGCGAGCCGGCGGTGCCGGTCGCGCGCGGCATCGAGGTGGTCGGCAAGGTGCTGTTCCAGGTGTTGCGGATCGTGATGTACGCCGCTCCGGTCGGCGCGTTCGGCGCCATGTCGTTCACCGTCGGCAAGTACGGTCTGCACACCCTGACGAGCCTGGGCAAGCTGATCGGCGTCTTCTACGGCACCGCGGCCGTGTTCGTGGTCGTGGTCCTGGGCGCGGTCGCCGCGACCCAGAAGGTGAACATCTTCCGGCTGCTGCGGTACATCGCGCCGGAGCTCCTCGTGGTGCTGGGCACCTCCTCCAGCGAGTCCGTGCTGCCGCGCATGATGGACAAGCTGGAGCAGGCCGGGGTGCGTCGCGACGTCGTCGGCCTGACCGTGCCCGCCGGCTACTCGTTCAACCTCGACGGGACCTGCATCTACCTGACCCTGGGCTCGCTCTACGTCGCGCAGGCCCTGGACGTGCACCTGTCGTTCGCGCAGCAGCTGACGATCCTCGGGGTGCTGCTGCTGACGTCCAAGGGCGCCGCCGGCGTCACCGGCTCCGGCTTCATCGTGCTGGCCGCGACGCTGTCCACGGTCGGCACCATCCCGGTGGCCGGCATCATGCTGATCTTCGGCATCGACAAGTTCATGAGCGAGTGCAGGGCCCTGACGAACCTGTGCGGCACCGCCGTCGGCACCATCGTCATCGCAGGCTGGGAGGGTGCTTTGGACCGGAATCGCCTGTCGGAGCAGCTCAATGCGCCCGGGGAGCGGTCCCCGGAACCGGTTCCAGAGGGTCTCGCCGCCCCGGCATAACGGGATAAACAGCCCGCTGAAATCAAGGTCGGTATCCAGGTATTGGTTGCAAACCCCGGGTATTTGCTGGCAGGCTGCGAGTGACAACACGGGGCTGGGAAGCGAAACGCTGTCCGGCTGAGGGCGCGCTCCATATACAGGGGGCGCTGAAGTACATGGGGAGAGTGCCTCAATGGCGAACGTTAACGTCACATACCAGGACATGCGGGACGCCGGCCACCAGCTGACGACCTACGAGCAGCAGATGCAGGACACGCTGAAGCAGGCCCAGGCGCTCGTGAAGAACCTGGTCGCCGGCGGCTTCGTCACCGACCAGGCGTCGAAGGCCTTCGACGACAAGTACCAGGAGTTCACCACCGGTGCCGGTCAGATGCTGGACGGTATGAAGGGCATGGCCCAGTACCTGAACAGCGCGGCCGACTCGATGGAGCAGACGGACTCGCACCTGGCGTCCGCGATCCGCGGCCAGTAAGGACCTTGAGCCCGCCGCCGAGCGGGCTTCGAGTCCACAGGGGCTCCCTCCGGGCACCCGGGGGGAGCCTTTTCGTATCTCAGAACAGGTGATCCCGGAACAGCGAACCCACATCGCCCATGCTGGGCCAAGCACCACATCCCGGTGATCGGTGCCAACGGCGTCGGCGGCGGGTTCCAGTGGAAGGTCCCTGAGGGGTGAGCTCATGAGCACGGCGCCGAACCCGACACGCCAGGCGGTCGGTACCGCCGAGGTCCGGCAGCGGCTGAAGAACCTCAAGAGCGCCAAGCGCCAGCGGCTGGAGGACTGGGGCTATCCGGTGGACCGGCTGGCCGAGCTGGCCGGGCGCGGCGACGCGCAGGCCGACGGGGTCGACGCCCTGCTCGCCATCATCCTGGACCGCGGTGGCTACACCCATGACGACGCCGACGTGGCGGCGGCCGAGAAGGTCGCGAAGTCGGTGGGCGCCAAGATGACGCCGCACGCGTACCTGGTGTCGCAGAACAAGGCGCCGGAGAAGCCGTCGTTCAACTACCGCGGTTCGGTGAAGCCGGGGCAGAAGGAGATGTCGGGGCTGGGCATGGCCGCCATCTTCGGCGGCGTGTTCCTGGTGCTGGTGATCGTCGCGGTGATCATCGTCGCAGCCCGCTGACGTGGGCAGGGCGCGCGAACGGCGGCGAGCGGCCCGGCGGCCTCCGCCGCCGTCCACCGCCGAGCTGCGTCGTGAGTACGTGCGGGGCCTGATACAGGGCACGCGGCTGCACAAGTCGCTGGCGGACATCAGCGTGCACGCCACGTCCGGATCAGCGTTCTGGCTCCAGACACTCGGCATCGGGCTCCTGTCGTTCGCCGGCGGCGTGGCGCTGGCGCTGTTCACGCTGCCGATCGTCGGAGTCTTCGCCGGGGTGGGCGCCGCGGTGCTCTGGCTGACGATCCGCAACGTCAGCGCCGAGTACCGGCGCACCGCGGACCACACGCTGTCGATCCTGGCCGCGGTGGGCTTCGTCCTGGCCACCCTGGTGGGATCGATCATGGTCCGGCCGGTCTACATGGCGCACTTCGGCACGTCCGGGATCGCGACGGAGCTGGCGGACATCGGGCCGTCGCACGCGCCGCGGGCGCGGGCGGGGGACCGGTGCGTGGTCCGGATGCCGGACCACAGCACGGAAGTCTTCAAGTGCCTGCGGCCGGGCGATCCGCTGCGCACCGCGAACGGCGGCTACCCGGTCTACTACGACACGCACCTTCGGCTTCCGCCGAGAGTGGACACCGCGGCCAGCCTGCACGCCGGGATCGGCGAGGGGCTGGCCGGCGGGGCGCTCGCGTTCGCGGTGGGGACCACGGTCGTGGGCCTGGGGCGGACGCGGCCCGGGGTGCTGTCGGACGGAGACGATCCCCGGCCTCAGGCGGTGTAGTCCTTCAGAGACCGCGTGTAGCCGAGGCATGCCTCGTAGCTCGGCAGCAGCCCGCTGTCCTTCGCCTCCGCGAACGACGGCGACTTGGTGTCCCGTTCCGACAGCTGCGGGACCTCCGCCGGCCACGCGATGCCCAGCTCGGCGTCGAGCGGGTGGATGCCGTGCTCGTGGCCCGGGTTGTAAGTGGCCGAGCAGAGGTAGGTCAGCGTGGCGTCGTCGGTCAGGGCGCAGAAGCCGTGGCCCAGGCCCTCGGCGATGTAGACGGCCCTGCGGGTCTCCTCGTCCAGCCGCACTCCCTCCCACCGGCCGAAGGTCGGGGAGCCGACGCGGATGTCCACGATCACGTCCAGGACCGCGCCGCGGGTGCAGGTGACGTACTTGGCCTGGCCGGGCGGCACGTCGGCGAAGTGGATGCCGCGGACCACGCCCGCCGCGGACACCGACAGGTTGCCCTGGCGCAGATCCAGGGGGTGGCCGACGGCCTCGGCCAGGTGGTCGAAGCGGTACCACTCGGTGAACAGGCCGCGCGGGTCGCCGTGCAGCTTCGGGCGGATCTCCCAGGCGCCGTCGATCGACAGGGGCACGATGTCCATGCTCGGGTGGCTCTCGTTTCTCGTGGGGTGCTTCGGGTTCAGATCGCGGGGTCGAGCAGGTGCAGCAGGTAGTCGCCGTAGCCGCTCTTGCACAGCGGCTCGGCGAGCTCGGCCAGCCGGGCGTCGTCGATGAACCCGGAGCGCCAGGCCACCTCCTCCACGCAGCCCACCTTGTAGCCCTGCCGCTGCTCGATGACGCGGACGTATTCGGCGGCCTGGACCATCGAGTCGAAGGTGCCGGTGTCCAGCCAGGCCGTGCCGCGCTCCAGCACCTGCACGGTCAGCTCGCCGCGGGACAGGTACTCGGCGTTCACGCCGGTGATCTCCAGCTCGCCGCGGGCGCTGGGCTTGAGCTGCTTGGCTATCTCCACGACCTGGTTGTCGTAGAAGTACAGGCCGGGCACGGCGAAGCGGGACTTGGGCTTGTCCGGCTTCTCCTCGATCGACACCGCGCGGCCGGACTCGTCGAACTCGACGACGCCGTAGTCCCGGGGGTTCGCCACCTCGTAGGCGAACACCACACCGCCGCTGGGCTCGGTGAGCAGCCGCAGCTGCCGGCCCAGGCCCACGCCGTGGAAGATGTTGTCGCCGAGCACCAGCGCCACCGAGTCGCCGCCGATGAACTCCTCGCCCAGTATGAACGCCTGGGCCAGCCCGTCCGGCCGCTCCTGCGCCACGTAGGCCAGGTCCAGGCCCCACTGCGAGCCGTCGCCGAGCAGCCGCTGGAACTGCGGCTGGTCCTCCGGGGTCGTGATCACGAGGATCTCGTAGATACCGGCCATCACCAGCGTGGACAGCGGGTAGTAGATCATCGGCTTGTCGAACACCGGCATGAGCTGCTTCGAGACGCCCTTGGTGATCGGCCACAGCCGAGAGCCGGTGCCGCCGGCCAGGATGATGCCACGCATGCCACCACTCTAATAGTCGGCAGAATGGCCAGACATAAGGAGAGACGCACTTTCGCGGCCGGTAAGCTCGAGCGGGTGAGGATTCTCGTGACCGGCGGTGCCGGGTTCATCGGCTCTGAGTACGTCCGCCAGCTTCTGACCCGGCCGGACACCGTCGACACGGTGACGGTGCTGGACGCTCTGACCTATTCGGGCGTCGAGGCCAACCTGGAGCCGGTACGGGACAACCCCGGCTTCACCTTCCACCGCGGCGACATCCGCGACGCCGACGTCGTGGACTCGGTGATGGCCGGCCACGACGCCGTCGTGCACTTCGCCGCCGAGTCGCACGTGGACCGCTCGATCCTGGGCGCCGGCCCGTTCGTGACCACCAACGTGGTGGGCACGCAGGTGCTGCTGGACGCGGCGCGCAAGCACGGCGTCGGCCGCTTCGTCCACGTCTCCACCGACGAGGTCTACGGCTCCATCGACGAGGGCTCCTGGACCGAGGAGTGGCCGCTGGCCCCGAACTCGGCCTACTCGGCCTCCAAGGCCGGCTCCGACCTGCTGGTGCTGGCCTACCACCGGACCCACGGCATGGACGTGGTGGTGACCCGTTGCTCCAACAACTACGGGCACTACCAGTTCCCGGAGAAGATGATCCCGCTGTCGGTGACCAACCTGCTGGACGGCGGCACCGTGGCGCTCTACGGCGACGGCTCCAACATCCGCGACTGGCTCCACGTCTCCGACCACTGCCGGGGCATCGACCTGGCGCTGCGCTCCGGCCGCGCCGGCGAGGTCTACAACATCGGCGGCGGCACCGAGATGACCAACCGCGACCTGGTGCAGCTCATGCTGGACGGCACCGGCAAGGACTGGTCCTCGGTGCGCATGGTCGAGGACCGCAAGGGGCACGACCGCCGCTACTCGCTGTCGATCGAGAAGATCCGCCGCGAACTCGGCTACGAGCCGCAGGTCCCGTTCCAGGAGGGCATGGCCCGCACCATCGACTGGTACAAGAACAACCGCGCCTGGTGGGAGCCCCTGAAGGGGAAGGCGGCGCTGGAAGCGGCGGGGGCCGGGAACGAGGGCGGCACCTCGTGACCCGCCCGGTCGTCATCGTCCCCGGCCGCCAGGCTCCCCGCCGCTGGCTGGTCACCGGGGCCGGCGGCATGCTCGGCGGCGACGTGGTGGCCCTGCTCCGCGCCGACCCGGACGCCGAGGTCACCGCGGTGACCCGGGCCGAGCTGGACATCACCGACGCCTCGGCGGTCCAGGCCGCGGTGGCCGGCCACGACATCGTGGTGAACACGGCGGCGTGGACCGACGTGGACGGCGCCGAGACGCACGAGGCCGAGGCCACCGCGGTCAACGGCGGCGGCGTCACCAGCCTGGCCTCGGCCTGCGCGGGCACCGGCGCGCGGCTGATCCAGCTGTCGACCGACTACGTGTTCGACGGCAAGGGCGTCGAGCCCTACGCCGAGGACGCCGCCACCGACCCGGTCAACGCCTACGGCCGCTCCAAGCTGGTCGGCGAGCACGCGGTCCTGGCCGTGCTGCCCCGGACCGGCTACGTGGTGCGGACCGCGTGGCTCTACGGCGCGGGCGGCCGGAACTTCGTGAGCACGATGCTGCGCCTGGCCGGCGAGCGGGAGACCGTCGAGGTGGTCGACGACCAGGTCGGCCAGCCCACGTGGACCGGCGCCCTGGCCGGGCAGCTGATCGCGCTCGGGCGGGCGCCCGAGGCCCCGGCCGGGATCTACCACGGCACCGCGAGCGGCCAGACCACCTGGTACGGGCTGGCGCGCGCGGTGTTCGAGCAGGCCGGCCTGGACCCGGACCGCGTGCGGCCGACCACGTCCGACAAGTTCGTCCGCCCGGCGGACCGGCCCAAGTACAGCGTGCTCGGGCACGCGCGCTGGGCGGCGGCCGGGCTGCCCGAGATGGCGGACTGGCGGGAGATGCTGGCGGCGAGCGGAGTGGCGGCGCCGTCGGCGATGTAGCGCTTGCGCTGTCCGGACGATCAGGAGTGTCCGTTTAGGCATCATTCGTCATAAAAACGGATATACATCCGGCATGAGCTACATGGACAACGCGGACACCCCCGACCGGGGCGCGGGGTACCCCGACCGGGGCGACGACGTCGACAACCCCTTGTGGAGACTCGGCCAGGCCGCGTGGCAGGCGCTGCTGCTCCTCGGGCTGGCCGCGATCGCGGTCGGGGTGATCACCCTGGTGTGGCCCGGCCAGACGCTGCTGGTGCTCGGCGTGCTGTTCGGCATCTACTTGCTGATCAGCGGCGTGATGGAGATCGTGGCGGCCTTCGGGGAGCACATCAGCGGAGGCATGCGCGTGCTGAACGTGATCGTCGGCGCCCTGTCGATCCTGCTGGGGGTGTTCTGCTTCCGGAACTCGCTGCACAACTCGGTGTTGCTGCTGAGCCTGTGGATCGGCATCGGGTTCCTGATGTTCGGCATCGCCACCGTGGTGACCAGCGCCTCGGCGCCGGCCGGGGTGCCCGGCAAGGGCTGGGGCGTGTTCCTCGGCATCATGACCGCGATCGGCGGGATCATCGTCATCTCCTGGCCGATCAGCTCCATCTTCACCCTGGCGGTGTTCGCCGGGATCTACCTGATCGCGATCGGCCTCGTCGAGGTCATCCACGCCTTCAGCCTGCGCAGCAAGGTGAAGCACGCCGGCATGGGCCGGCACGCCACGGTCTGACGCCTCACCCCTTCCGGCGCCGGACCGCCGGATGCTCGGCCCCCGCCGGGAGATAGCGGGGGTCGACGCGTGTCCGGAGGCCGTCGCGGAAGCCGCGCAGCAGGGCCGGGACATGGGTCCGCCGCCTCGGCTCGAACAGCAGGGTGTTCGTCAGCCGCTCGGCGAGGAAGACCAGGGACGAGGCCAGGGCCCGGGGCCGGCTTGCGAAGTGCCCGCGGTGCAGGATCGAGACGTTGCGGCCGATCCAGTACAGCCGCCACGCGGGGTAGTGGCTGTAGTGCGCGGTCCGCCCCCACCGGGTGTGGACCTCGCAGGCGCCGATCTCGTGCGGCAGCCGCAGGCGCCAGTCGATCAGGATGCGCCACCCGGCACGGCGCACGGCCAGGCAGAACGCGACGTCGACCCAGTCGAGGAACATGTCCTCGTCGAACGGGACCTTCTCCAGCACCTCGCGGCGGACCAGCATCCCGGAGGTGATGACCGCCTCCTCGTCGGACACCGTCTCCGTCCGGCGCGCTTCCGAGCAGTAGTACCGCTGGTGCTTCGGGTCCCAGGGGCTCGGCGCCGCGATGCCGACGTCCGGGTCGGCCAGGTCCGCGACCAGCCCCGGCACGATCTCGGGCGGGAGCTCGGAGTCCTGGTCCAGGAACAGCACCGCCTCGGCGGCCGAGGGCAGTTCGCAGACGGCGATGTTGAGCGCGGCGCCCAGGCCCACGTTGCGTCCGTGCGCGACCACCTTGACCCGCTCCCCGGCCAGCGCCGGCGCCCGCGAGTCCACGGCCGTGGCGGGCCAGGCGCCGGAGTCCGCACGCGGGGTGTTGTCCACCACGATGACCGACGAGCAGCTCCGCAGGGCCGACTCCACGGCCGCGGCCAGGCGCTCGTCGGGGTGATACGCCGTGAACACGGCGACGACGTCCATCGCGGCAAGCCCACCTTTCAGTGACGGAATCTGCAAGCGTATATTGTGCCGATTGGCATCGACTACCATCGAATCTCGTGTCCCCTCACAGTGCCGAGCGCCCGCGCGACGTCCGCTCTGTCCTGAGCCGGCTGACCGCCCCCGGACCGCTGCTGGCGGTGGGGCTCGGGGTCACCACGGTCGCCGCGTCGCTGTGGATCGCCATGGCGAACCGCGCGCTCGGCACCCACGTCGGGGCCCTGTTCTCCTTCTACTTCCTGGTGGGGACCATCGGCACCGGCGCGCTGGCCGGGCTGGAACAGGAGATGACCCGCACCGTCGCGCGGACGCACGCCGCCGGCCGCCCGGTCGGGGTGGCGGTGCGGGGCCAGCTGCGGCAGGCGGCCGGGCTCGCGACGGTGACCGTCCTCATCCTGGCCGCGGCCTCACCGCTGCTGGTCGCGCACTTTCTCGGCCGCAGCTGGCCGCTGGCCCTGGCGCTGCTCGCCGCGTTGGGTGCGACCTGGGCGTCGTTCCTGGTGCGCGGCGTGCTCGCGGGCTGCCAGGACTTCCGGTACTACAGCGGCACGCTGGTGGTGCAGGGCGTGGCCGCGGTCGTGCCGGCCGTGCTGCTGACGCTGGCCGGCTCGGACCACATGCTCGGCTACGCCTTCGCCTTCGGTCTGGCGCCGCTGGTCGCCGCGCTGAGCGGGCTCGCTTCGCCCGCGCTGCGGCACTCGTGGCGAGCGACCGGTGCCGGCCGGCCGGCCGAGCCGACCGAGCCGACCGAACCGTCCGATTCATCCGATTCAGGCGATTCGACTGAGACGACTGATTCCCACGATTCGAGCGAGCAGGCCGGGCCGTCCGTCGAGGAACCCGGCGGCAGCGCACGCGAGAAACTCATCCTCCTGACCCTGGCGACCCTGGTCAGCCAGATCGTGATCAACGCCGTCCCGCTGATCATCGGCCCGCGGCTGGCCGGTGGCGACGATCTGAGCCGGGAACTCGGCAAGGCGCTCAGCTCCTCGATGGGTCTGTCCCGCCTGGCGCTGCTGTGCCTGTTCCCGCTCCAGGCGCCGCTGCTTCCGCTGCTCGCCGCCGCCGCGGTGCGCGGCGACTTCCGCGAGGTGCGGCGCAAGACCGGGTTCCTGGTCGGCGCCTGTCTCGGCCTCGGTGTGCTCGGGGTAGCCGGTGTGGCCGCGGTCGGTCCGTGGGTGCTGCGGACCTACTTCGACGCTCCGGCCCCGTTGTCCCGCACCTTCCTGGCCGCGCTCGCCCTGAGCACCGCCTTCCTGATGACCGGTTTCGTCCTCCAGTCCGCGCAGGTCGCGCTGAACCGGCACCGCCTCGTGTTCGTGTCCTGGGTCGCCGGGCTCGCCGCCATGGCCGTGGTGTTCGCCCTGCCGCTGGGCCCGCTGGACGCCGCCGGGTGGGCCGGGATCGCCGGGCCGCTCGTGGTGACGGTGATCGCGGCCGTGGATGTGACGTTCGCGACCCGGACGGCGTCGTCCGGATCCCGGAACCCTGATCAAGCTGCTGACCTGGTCGCCGACGTCCCGTCGCCGTCCGCCCCGGTCGCGGAGGGTGTGCGCTCGTGAGCGCTATGCCCTGGCGCGGTGGACCGTGCCGCCGAGATCCCGGAATGAGACCCGATAGACTTCCCGGGTTCACCCATCGGGATCAGCCGACTACCGACGCGCCGGGGCGTGGCAGCACCCGCCGCGGACTCGGGACAAGCCACCACACCGGGAGTGGATCCACATGAAGCTGGCCATAATGACCGGTGTCGTGGCGCTCCTGCTCTTGGCACTCATCTTCGAGCTGCTGCGCCGCCGTCAACTGCGCGAGAAGTACGCGGTGCTGTGGCTCGTGGTCGGGCTGGTGACGCTGCCGCTCGGCTTCATCCCGTGGTCCCTGGACAACGTCTCCAGTTGGCTGGGCGTGGCCAGCGGCGCCAGCCTGGTGCTGTTCCTCGCCGTGGTGTTCCTGCTGGTGGTGTGCATCCACCTGAGCTGGGAGGCGTCCCGGCTGGAGGACGAGACGCGGGCCCTGGCCGAGGAGGTCGCGCTGATCCGCGCCGAACTGCGGGACGTGAAGGAGCAGCAGGCCGAGCAGGCGGCCGAGCAGACGACCGGGCAGCAGGGCGCGAACGGCACCGCGCCCAAGGCTCCGAACGGCGCCGCCCACGGAGCTCCGAACGGCACCGCGAACGGCCGGCCGGTCCCGATCGTCGCCCAGCGGGACGGGAAGGCGGTCGTCGGTGAACGCTGAGAAGCGCGTCCTCATCATCATCCCCGCCTGGAACGAGGCCGGATCGATAGCGGACGTCATCGCCGAGGTCCGCGACGAGCTGCCGGCCTACGACGTGCTGGTGGTCAACGACGGCTCCACCGACGACACCGAGCGCGTGGCCCTGGCCGCCGGCGCCCGCGTGGTCTCGCTGCCCTACAACCTCGGCGTCGGCGGCGCCATGCGCCTGGGCTACCGCTACGCCCACGAGCACGACTACGACGTCGCGATCCAGATCGACGCCGACGGCCAGCACGATCCCCGCTACGTCCCCAAGCTGATCGACGCGCTGGGCGAGGCCTCGGTGGTGATCGGCGCGCGCTTCGCCGGCGAGGGCGACTACCAGGTCCGCGGACCCCGCCGCTGGGCCATGGGCCTGCTGTCCCGGGTGCTGTCGCGGATGGCGAAGACCACGCTGAGCGACACCACCTCCGGCTTCCGCGCCTGCGACCGCGAGATCATCCGCCTGTTCGCCCAGTGGTACCCGGTCGAGTACCTCGGCGACACCGTCGAGACCCTGGTCCGGGTGATCCGCCTGGGACATCCGGTCGCCCAGGTCCCGGTGGCGATGCGCCCGCGCGCCGCGGGCATGCCCAGCAACTCGCCCGCGAAGGCGATGATCTACCTGGGCCGCGCCCTCATCACGTTGCTGCTGGCCGTCAACCGCCGGTGAGCCCGGATCCCGACCAGCCGACAGAGCTAACGACGACCCCGACTCGTGAGGCCGAAGACGCACCCATGACGACCATCGACATCATGCTCCCGTACTACGGCGACGTGGCCCTGATGCAGACCGCGGTCCGGAGCGTCATCGCCCAGTCCGACCCGGACTGGCGGCTGACGGTCGTCGACGACGGCCGGGAACCGGGCGTCCCCGAGTGGTTCGCCGCTCTGGACGACCCCCGCGTCACCTACCAGCGCAACGAGCGGAACCTGGGCATCACCGGCAACTTCACCAAGTGCCTGCACCTGGCCGAGGCCGAATACCTGGTGATGATGGGCACCGACGACGTCATGCTGCCCGGCTACGTCGCGGAGGTCCGGCGCATCATGAAGGAGTACCCGGGCGTCGGCATCATCCAGCCCGGTGTAGAGGTCATCGACGGCGCGGGCGCCGTCGTGAACACGCTCGTCGACCAGGTCAAGGCTCGGATCTACCAGCCCCGCTTCAGCGGCACGCTCCGGATGGGCGGCGAGGAGCTGGCGGCGAGCCTGCTGCGGGGCTGCTGGTTCTACTTCCCGTCGCTGTGCTGGCGGTCCGCGGCCGTCAAGGAGGTCGGCTTCCGCGCCGATCTGCACATCATCCAGGACCTGGCGCTGGTCATCGATCTGATCGAGGCGGGCGAGGACATGGTGCTGTCCGACGAGGTGGTGTTCCAGTACCGCCGCCACGCCGCGAGCCTCAGCTCGGCGGAGGCCATGGCCGGCAAGCGGTTCGCCGAGGCCCGGCGCTACTTCGTCGGCGCGTCGGCGCAGATGGCGGCGCTCGGGTGGCCGCGGGCTGCGAAGGCGGCGCGGCGGTACACGGCGTCACGACTGCACGCCATGACGCTGATGCCGGCGGCGCTCAAGGCGCGTTCGGTGCCTGGAGTGAAGAACCTGGCACGGCATGCTTTGCTGCCCGCGCCCCGGGTGGGGCAGGTCCGGGCGGAGCAGACGGCCCGTGGGGAGCAGACGGCCCGTGTGGCGGAGCCGACGGCCCGGGCGAGCCGTGGGGAGCAGGCCTGATGGCGGCCTCCGTGCGCATCGCCGCCGTGGTGACGGCTTACCACCCCGATGAGCGTCTGCTGGCCGTGGTCGACTCCGTGCGGGGCTCCTGCGCCGAGGTCGTGGTCGTGGACAACACCCCCGACGGCGCGGACTCCACCGCGGACCGGATCGCGGCCGACACCAAGACCGTGACCGTCCTGCGCCCCGGCGTGAACCGCGGACTGTCCCACGCCCTGAACCTCGGCGTCTCCCGCCTCTCCCGCGACATAGAGGCCGTGGTCTTCCTCGACCAGGACTCGGTGCTGGAACCCGACGTCGTCCCCCGGCTGGCCGAACACCTGACGGACGAGACCATCGGCGTCGCCACGCCGGCGCCGTGGGACACCGTCCACGAGCGGTTCTACGAGACGTTCTCGGGCCGCCACGGAGACGTCGCGGACCGGGCCATCTCCATCACCTCCGGGATGCTGATCCGGCGCTCGCTGCTGGAGCGCGTGGGGGAGTTCCGCGAGGACTTCTTCGTGGACTACGCGGACCTCGAGTACTCGCTTCGGGTCCGCCGCACCGGCGCACGGATCGTGCAGGACAAGCGCCTCAAGCTGCCGCACTCGATCGGCGAGCGGCGCACCCACCGGTTTCTGGGCATGCGCGTGGCGGTCACGCACAAGGCTCCGTGGCGCGACTACTGGCAGATTCGCAATGGGCTGATCACCATCCGCGAGCAGGGGCGGTTCTCGCCGGCGTGGGCGGTGACGGCGGCGCTCTACCTGGGACGTGCCGCGGTGCAGGCTGTCATGTTCGAGGACGATCGCTCTGCTCACGCTCGTGCGGTGCTGCACGGGGTGCGCGACGCGGCTACGCGTAAGTACAGCTTGCGATACCTGCCCTCGGGGGCCGAGCTGACGGTCAGGACGGACGGCAAGGAGCGGCGGTGACGTCTCGGGGGCCGGGGATCACGGGCTCGGCGGGCTGAGCATCGGCCGGAGGACGCGGATGAGCAGCAGCGGGTGATCGAGATGTTGACGAGCCCTACCGCGAACCCCCCAGCACATTCCTCCGCGCCTGACCCACATCACCCGCATCCAACGCAGCGATCCCCCGCGCATCCAGATCCCGCAGCGGGCTTCCCAACTCCCTCCGCGTCTGCAAGTACAACCGGACTGTCAGCGTCGGAGCATCAGCGGGATCGATGATGGCGTCCAGATTCAGCTGGGGGTCGTCACGGAGGAACCATGCTGTCTGCAGCATCGCCTTCTGGCGGGAGAACAGCCGGTTGCGGTCGCTGATGGCGTCGTCGAGGACGAAGGTGCTGTGGAAGCAGCCCACTGCGGCGACTGTTGCGAGGGCCGCCTGCCAGCGCAGGCGCGACTCCATCGTGCGCAGTGTTTCGGCCAGCATCGGGAGGATGAAGACGGCCGCTATGTACACGTAGCGGGAGGTGCCCGCCAGCTGGTCTCCGTACTGGGCGCGGACCAGGCCGGTCAGGCAGAACTGGGCCACCACGCCGACGCCGAGGCCGACCGCGAGGGCTGAGGTGCGTCCTCGGCGGCACAGGAGGGCGAACAGGGCGACGAACGTCGCGAAGCCGATCCAGCGGTACTGCCAGTCCAAGCCGATGATGCCGGTCATGCCGGAGCCCAGGCCGGTGGGGACGAACGTGAACAGTCCGCTGGCGGCGTGGAGCGTCAGGGGCGAGCGGGCCTCGGTGGCGTGCTGGGCGCCGTACAGCGGGTACCAGACGCCGTATGCGACGATCGGTGCCGCGAGAACGGCTGCCACCTTCCGGTACCGGCTCCACAGGCGGGGCACCAACGGCTCCGGGACAGCGCTCGGCACCGCGGTGGCCTCCATGCCCCCGCCCCGCCTCAGCGCCCGTCCAAGCCCCAGCCCCCCGCACCGCAGCACCATCGAAACCCCAGCCGCGACAACGAAGAAGAGCCCCTCCCCCGAAGACGCCAGCGACAGCACCAGTGCGACCGAAGCCCCGACCAGCGCCCGCCGTGAAGGCCGCTCCGCATCCAGCAGCACCAAGGCCACCAGCCCGAACAGCACCGAGCACGAGAACCCGATCTGGAACGCCCAGATGAAGTCGTCCGACCCACGCCCCAGGACCAGCATGATCGCCGCGGCACCGATGCCCAGCGCGTCGCCGCAGCGCCGCCGGATCACCACGAACAGCAGGAACGCGTTCCCGCAGTGGAGGAGCAGCAGGGCCGCGCTGTAGGGAAGGTAGCTGTGCATCCCGAACAGGCCGATCAGCAGGCGGTAGACCACCATCGGCACGGTGGACCAGTGCTCGTTGTGGGGCACGAAGTAGTCCTCGAACCGCCACCGTTCGGCCTTGTCGACGAAGTCCCACTCGTCGTAGTAGAAGTCCAGGCGTCGCACGGCCCAGAGCAGCGCCGCGAACACCACCGCGCACATGCCGAGGACGATATGCGCGGAGTACTTGAATCGCAGGTCTGCAAATGTCGTCGCCTGCCTCGGTGCCGTTTCCGGCCGCACCGCGACATCATCGGCTATTGACACCCCTGGGACCCCTCTACGCGGTACACGTACACCCGTGCATCTCCAGCCAGCCCGTAAGTCTTGTAGTGCTGGACAGAGACTAGCCGCCACCCGGCTGCCGCGCGCGAGGACGGTGAAACCACGAAGCAGGGCGAGTGGTTCGGCAGGTACCGCAGCGCTCCGAACATGTCCACTCCCACTGACCGATCCGGATGATCCGCCATCGCGGCGGGGGAGTGGTACCCGTCCCACACCAACCCGGCTTCGACGTGGGCCGCGTCGGCCTGACCCGAGTCGACCAGCCGGGTGGCGGTCCGCCACACCGTGGCGTCGAAGGCGAAGGCGTTCGCCACCAGCGTCGCGCCGGTCACCACGACCAGCCCCGCGGAGACGGCCGACGCGAGCGCCGCAGCCCCGAAGCGCCGTGAGGTGGGTAGCGGCCCCGTCAGCAGGACCACCAGCGCCGGAATCGCCAGCGGCAGCAGGTACCGGTCGTAGATGTCCCGCCCCTGCCCGACCTCCAGAACCGTGCCGAGGACGGTCACCACCGCGAACAGCAGGATCTCCGGCCGCACGCCGAGTCCCCATCCCCGCTCGCCGACCCGCTGCACCACGTGGCCGACCAGCAGCGCCGCCGACACGCACGCGAGCCACCCCAGCACCGCCCACCAGACGTTCCCGAGCAGCAGCGGCCGCCCCGAGGCGGTCGCCGCCGAGTAGGCGCCGTCGTGGCCGACGTAGTTCCCGAGGAACGCCCCCTTGTCCCAGGCGGCGAGCAGCCCCGCTCCGAGCGTCACCGCTCCGGCGGTCCAGGCCCGTCGGCCCCAGGCGCGCGGCCGCACCACAGCCAGCACGACCGGGCTCACCGCCAGGGCGACCGTCAGCAGTCCCTGCACCAGCGCCACGGCCACGAACTCGGCCGTCACCGTGCGCACCGTGAAGTCCGGCGCGCCGCCGCCGGGGATCCCGCGCCGCCAGAGCTCGAACACGCCCAGCGCCGCCAGGATCAGCACGCCGGCCCCGAGCACCTGTGCCACCGTGAAGACCGGACGACGGTGCCCGCGCTCGCGGTCGGCCCGGTACCGGGCCCGGAACAGGGCGACCGCCAGCACCGCGGCCGGCGCCGCCAGCACCTGCTCCCGCACCGTCGCGCCCCACAGACCGACCGCGCACGACGCCGCGAGCCACCGGCCCGACGCGCCGTCCAGGGCCCGCCGTCCCAGCGCCAGCGTTCCGGCCACGGCCGCGAACGCCGGCACGTCGGTCATGAACGACGTCGACAGCAGCGCGAAGCCCGGCCACAGCGCCACCACGAGCGTTCCCACGGCGGCGCGCCGTCGGCCCTCGGGACCGAACGCTCCGCACAGCACGTCGAAGCACGCCGCCAGTCCGGCGACCGCGAGCCCGGCGACCACGACCGACTGCGCGGCCAGCGACGCCCCGACCGGCCAGACCAGCACCACCTGCCCGGCCAGGCCCATCATGTTCCAGTTGAACATCGGGAGGTGCCCGGTCCGGGCGAACTCCTGGGCCGAGCGCCCGAAGGCCCACGTGTCGTTGTGGGGGATGCCCAGGTTGCCGCTGAGCGCGGCATAGGCGAGCGGGAGGAAGACGCCGAGCAGCAAGGCCGCGCCGAGGGGGAGGAGCCACGCGCGGGATCGGCTCGGGGTGCCGCCCGCCGACGTCGCGCGGGTGTCGTCCGCGAGTCCTAGTGCCAAGGCCGCCGCCCCCGTCTTCTCACCTTGGGTACACGTGTCTCGAAAGTCGAGGCTACCGCAGCGGTCGGGATGGCCCGATCCGTCTCGAATAGGATGGCCCGATGCCGACCATCGCCGCGGTAGCCACGGCCTTCCATCCCGACGAGCGTCTGACGGCGGTTGTGGAGGCGGCGCTCAAGAGCTGCCAGCGCGTGGTCGTGGTGGACAACACACCGGACGGCCCCCAGAACGACGGCCCGTTCCTCACCGACAAGCTCCGCGACCTGGCGGGCGTCACGGTGCTGCGGGACGGCCGCAACCGCGGGCTGGCCGGCGCGCTGAACGCCGGCGTCGCCGAACTCACGGCGCCGACCGCCGGAGACGCCGCCGACGGCGCGGCCCCGGACCTCGTGCTCTTCCTCGACCAGGATTCTGTGCTCGGCGAGGATCTGGTGCTGGGCCTGGCCGCCCACTTCGAGGACCCCGCGGTGGCGATCGCGGCGCCGGCCCCTTGGGACGAGCGTCAGGGCCGGTACTACGAGCCGGGCACCGAGAAGGCCCCGGACGTCGCCGAGCGCGACGCCGTCATCACCTCCGGGATGCTGGTGCGCGGCAGTGTCCTGGCCGAGGTCGGCCCGTTCCGCACCGACTTCTTCGTCGACCACGTCGACAACGACTTCTGCCTCCGCGTCCGCGCCGCCGGCTACCGCATCCTGCGGGACAAGCGCCACAAGCTCGCGCACAGCCTCGGCCAGCGCAACCAGCACAAGCTGCCCGGCGTCTCGGTGTCCTCGTCGCGGCACCCGACGTGGCGGCTGTACTGGATCGCGCGCAACGGCACCGTCCTGCTCCGCGAGCACCGCGCGGACGCCCCGGCGTGGTGCCGCGGCACCGGCGCGTATCTCGTCTGGTGGTTCCTGCTGCGGACGGCGATCGAGGCCCCGCGTGGACCGCGCGCCCTCGCGATGCTGCGGGGCTTCCGGGACGGCTTCCGCGGCCGGGCCGCGGACCGCCGCTATCTCCCGCCGGGCGCCGAGCTCTGAGACCCGGCGCTCAGCAGCCCCGGATCGTCCCGGCCGGCCCCTGAACCGTCGGCGTGGCCGTTCATCCCGGACAGCACGCCGTCGCCGGGTGCGACGACCGTCGGGACCGGACCGCCCGTCGCGGTGGCGGGGGCCGGACCGTCGGTCGCGGTGGCCGGGGCCGGCCCCGACCCCGGGGTGCCGGGCGCCGCGGTGTCGTCGGGCGTCCGGCTGCCGAGCACCGTCAGCGCGGCCAGTCCGGCGCCGACCAGGTACAGCACCACCACCAGGACCATCGACCCGGGCGGCGACCAGACCGGGTGCAGCGGCACCCAGGACCCGTGCGAGCCGACCATGTAGCGGCGCAGCGTCGTGTAGAACATCAGGAAGCCGAGAAGCAGCGTCGACGCGGTCACGGCCAGCGGCAGCCGCTCCAGGAGGCGCCCCAGCGCTGGTCGCCGCGGGCTCCGCTTGGCCAGTATCGCCGCGGCCAGCAGCGGCAGGCCGGCCGCCACCGCCAGCAGGTAGCGGCCCTGCCAGATGTAGCCGAGGGTCTGGGCCTGCCGGCCCTGGGCCAGGACGGGGATCGCGATCACCGAGATCCCCAGCAGCGCCAGGGCGGCCACGTCCCGCACCTTCCCGACCGCGCACGCGGCGGCGATCAGGGCCAGCACCGGGACGAACCACAGTTCCGCGAGGTGGTACGGCGGGCGGACGTCCAGCCAGCCGAAGAAGCCGACCATCTGCCGCAGGTAGTCCAGGCTCTGGCCCAGGGTGTGCTTGGCGGCGACGGCGAACGTCAGGTTCGGGTGCGCGTCCGAGCCGCCGCTGCTCAGGACCAGGACGTTGAACTTGGCGGTCCAGGCGACGCAGCCCAGGCCGACCGCGCCGACCGCGGCGCTCCACAGCCACACCTGCGGCCGCCGCAGCACCGCGCGCAGCGCGCCGGGCCGCCCGGCCAGTGCCGCGCACACGACGATGACCATGGCCCACGCCGGGCCCAGCTGCCGGACCGAGACCAGGGCGAGCGTGGCCAGCCCGGCCCGGGCGAGCAGCCGGGGGACCAGCTCCGGCTGCGGGTCGGTCATCAGGCTCAGCACGGCGGCCCACAGCAGGATCGCCGCGCCGGCCTCCAGCGAGTTCGGGTTCACCGATCCGGCCAGGAACAGCACCATCGGCGTGGCGGCGGCCAGCACGGCGGCCAGCGGGTAGCGGCGGCGGCGGCTCCACTGGGACGCCGTCACCACCGCGCTGGCCAGCATCGCCGCGCACAGCGCCGCCGACACCACCCGCATGCCGTACATGCCGAGCGGGCCGTCGGACAGCAGGCTCGGCCAGCCCACGGCCAGGTAGTACAGCGGGTTGTTGGCACCGGCGGTGGTGCCGGCGATCGCCACCCCGGACTGCGCGCCCGGGGTCCGGGCGCAGGAGGCCGGCACCTTGGCGTCGGCGAAGTAGCACTCGTGCAGGTTGACCAGGTCCGCGTACGAGGTCGGCAGGCGGTAGCCGGTCATCGGCACGTGGTTCGTGACCGGCCCGTTGTGGGTGACCCAGGTCACCGGGGCGCCGTGCAGCTGGCCGCGGACCGTGGCCGCGGCCTTGACCATGTGGAAGGGCTCGTCCGGGACCGAGGTCAGCGGCGAGGCCAGGGCCCAGGCGACGGACAGGGCGAAGAAGGCCGCGAACGCGGTGAGCCAGACCCGGAGCGGGCTCCAGGTGCCGGGCGTCAACCCCGCAGCCAGTCGCCGCAGCATCCGTACTCCTTCGTCCGTGTTCCGCCCCGCAACGAAACCGGCCGCTCCCCCGCTGGCCCTGGGCGTCCCACCATGCTACCGACCAGTCTTCGGAACGGGGCTCGACGCTCAGGAAATCCTTATGTACCGTTCACGGATTGTGACCGAATGGACGTCCGATATCGGTCCGGAACCGGTGGCGCGGTACACCAGGGTGAGCAAGGCCACGGTTCCCGCCACCCCGAGCAGGACCGCGGGGACCGCCGCGCCCGGCGGCGTCCAGGCCCCGGAGAACGGGTTGACCGAGGACGTCTCGCCGAACAGGAAGAACAGGTTCGGGTGCCGGGACGTGAAGGCGTGCTCGAAGCGGATCATCGTGATCCACAGCGCCACGGCCTGGGCCGGGATCAGGACCCACGCCGCCCGGCGCATCAGGCGCACCTGGCGGGGCACCGCGACCAGGCCCCGGTCGGCGGCCGCGAAGCCGGCCAGGATCGGGGCCCCGACCAGCAGCGGCAGCGCGTACCGGCCCTGCGAGAACCACCAGTTGCTGGCCGCCGCCTTCAGGTCCGCGCCGACCAGGAACAGGTAGCCGCCGACGACGATCGCCGCCAGTTGCAGCAGCACCCGGACACCCGCCTTGCGGGCGACCGCGACGAGCAGCGCGCCGACCGCGACGAACCAGGCCAGGGTGAGCGGGAACGGGATCGCGACGTCTCCGTAGGAGGTCAGCCCGACCAGTCCGGAGGTGTAGAACGGGACGCGGTGCGTCAGCTCCTTGACCCACAACTCCGTGCCCTGCGGAACGGCGTTGGTGGTCTTCCCCACGGCGGGGATGCCGCCCTGCGTCGACAGCAGTATCCAGGCCGCGCCGAACACGGCCGCCGCCGCCACCGCGGCCGCCCAGGCCCGCACCGCCGGCCGCCGGGCCAGCTCGGCCATGCGCTCGCGCTGCGCGCCGAAGGCGGTCACCGCGAGCGCGGCCAGCAGCCAGCCGATGCCGAGTTCGCGGAGGACCGCCAGCGTGCCGGCCGAGAAGCCGAACAGGGCCAGGGTGCCCTTGGAGTCGTCGCGGGCCATCAGGATCGCGATCAGCGCCGTCCACACCGCCACCGCCGCGGCGATCTCCGGCCCGGCCGGGTTCACCGCGCCGGTCAGGTTCACCGCCACCGGCGTCAGCGCCAGCAGCACGCCGCCGAGCATCAGGGGCCCCCGGCCCGGCATCAGCCGCACCGCCACCGCGACCGCACCGGCCAGCAGCGCGCTGGTCAGCAGACAGGTCAGCAGGCGCGCGGCGACGACGCCGGTGAAGTCCGGCGCCAGCTTGAGCGGCCATCCGACCACGGCGTAGTAGAGCGGGTTGTAGTTCGCGGCCCCGCTGGTGGTCTCCACCATGCGGGACTCGTCGCCGGGCGCCGGCGCGCTGACGCAGCCCGCTGAGACGTCCAGCTTCCAGCGCATGCAGGAGGCTGCGTCGTCGTCGGCGACGCCGGCGGGTACCAGGCTCCGGGGGACGGTCACCTGGGCGTTGACGCGTGCTGCGATCTGCCCGTCGAGCACCCCGTAGGCGCGCACCACGTGCCGGAACTCGTCCGGGGGACCGTCGTAGGGCAGGGCGACCGACCAGGCGGCGCCGAGCAGGAAGAAGCCGAGGAAAGCCGCCACGAACGCCCGGGGCCCCGTGGACCGCGGCAGCAGGCGCAGGACGGAGCGGAACGCGGCGGACGGCATCATGCCAGTGTAGGGCCGTTCATCGTACGGATCGACCTACTCGGGCCCCGGTCGCCGAGGACGGATGGTGACGACCGCGTGGCGATCGTCACCATCCTTACGTCGTGTCGGCGGACGGTCGCCGCCGGTTACTTCTTGCCGGCCAGACGGCCCAGGCGGTACTTCGTGCCCCAGACGGTGGTCCGCCACAGGGCCTCGGCCACGATGTTGCCGCTCATCTTGGACGCGCCGAGTTCGCGCTCGACGAAGGTGATGGGCACCTCGACGACCTTCAGCCCGGCCCGCGTGACGCGCCAGGCCAGGTCGACCTGGAAGGTGTAGCCGGCGGACTCCACGCTGGCGAGGTCGATCTTCTCCAGCGTCGCGCGCCGGAACAGGCGGTAGCCGCCGGTCGCGTCCTTCAGCCGCATCCCGGTCACCATGCGCACCCAGGTGTTGCCGCCGCGGGACAGGATCTCGCGCCGCTTGGGCCAGCCCACGGTCTTGCCGCCGGGCACGTAACGCGAGCCGAGCACCAG
>NZ_BAAAQM010000083.1:0-33818 GCF_039531675.1 Catenulispora subtropica | reverse complement strand
GACAGGGCGTGGAGGCCGTCCGCCCGATCCGCGACGAGATCGAAGGCCTCATCAAGAACCTGATCGCCGAGATCGACGCCAAGAACACGACGGCCTGACCCGAGAAGCTGGACACCAGCCGACGACCGACCGGGCAGTAGCGCCCGTACACTGCACGACATGCTGCCGAAGCCGCTGGACCTGCTCAATGAGGGCGAAGTCGCCAGGCTGACGGGCGCCGACGTCATCGGGTGTCACGGCCCCGGAGCCGTCGCCTACCTCGGAAGCGACGCGGTCAGCATCGTCGCCGACCCCGTCGACGACCCAGAGGCCAGCGGTGTGCGCAGCCGGTATAGCTTCCACCTGCAAGGGCCGTTCGTCGGCGACCTCGGCGTCCGCGTGCTGAAGCACCCTCCCGCGCGGAACGGGCCTGAAGACCTGCGGCCGATCCACCTGTTCGCCCGGCTTCCGGAGGGGTGCCTGTATCTGGGGGCTGGCACGGTAGGTCTGGCCACGTTTGCCAACGACCTGCTCTACGAAGCCGAGCTGGACATCGAGCCGCCGCTGCCGGCAGAGATGCTCGACCGGGTGCGTCGCCCGTCGGAGCCCGGGGAACTGCCTGGTCTGGACTGGATCGAAGCCCTCGAGCAGGACCCGGGCGAGGCATTGGACACGCTCGTCCACGCCTGGTTCCCGAAGACCTCCGAGGACCTCGGCCAGGTGAACCACGCCGGATGGACCATCCCCGGGTTTCTGTCACGCTTCTACCAGCTGGCCCGACACCGCCCGGCTGTGCTGGGCGTCCAGAACTTCATCAACCTGCCGGAGCACTGGTACGAGACCGCAGACGGCTTGGTCGCGTTCGGCGCAGAGAACCAGGGTGGTTTCAGATGGTTCTTCGATCCGGGGCAAGACGACCCCGAGATCTGGATCGACCACGTTGACGGACCGCAACGCGAACGCGTTCCGATGAGCCACTTCCTGGTGCAGTTCGCGATGCACGAAGCGATGATGAACAGCCACTGCCAGGCCTGGTACCCGGACCTGACACCCGATGAGGCGACACGGCTGAGGAGCCTGCTGACCCCGCTGCCGTGGGAGCCGTGGCGCTGGCCCACCGACTCGACACTGTTCTACGCCGCGCCGGGCCTCATCGTCACGGTCTACGAGCAATCAGACGGAGTCTACGCAGCGCGGGCCGGCGCAGTGCATCGTAGCGTCCTGACCACGCTGGATACCGCACTCGCCGGCCGGCCGTAACGCCCCCGATGAGCTTCTTCCGAAGAATGATCTCGAAGGCGGCGGGCGCGACCGCTGGATCGGCATGTCGTCGCGGAGGGGCATGGCCGCATCCCGGTGCGGTTCAGTCCTTGGTCACCCGGTCTGCGATATGACGTGCGATCTCGAGCGCGCTTGTCGCCGCGGGGGACGGCGCGTTCAGGACATGCACCTGGTCGCGCGTGGTCTCGATGAGGAAGTCGTCGACCAGGGAGCCGTCGCGGCGCATGGCCTGGGCGCGCACGCCTGAGCCATGGCGCACGATGTCGTCCTCGGTGACGGCCGGGACGAGCCGGGCCAGGCTGGCGGCGAACCGCTTCTTCGAGAAGGAGCGGCGGACCTCGTCGAGGCCCGTCGGGATGGCGTAGCGGCGGGCGAGCCGCCACGTGCCGGGGAAGGCCGCCACTTCGGCGATGTCCCTCGCGGAGAAATCGGTCCAGTGGTAGCCCTCGCGGCGCAGCGCCAGCACGGCGTTCGGGCCGGCGTGCACGCTGCCGTCGAGCATTCTCGTGAGGTGTACGCCCAGGAAGGGCAGCGTCGGGTCCGGTACCGGGTAGATCAGGCCCTTGACCAGGTGGCGGGACTCGGGGCGGAGCTCGTAGTACTCGCCGCGGAAGGGCACGATCTGTGCCGACGGGGTCAGTCCGGCCAGCCGTGCCACGCGATCGGAGTGCAGGCCGGCGCAGTTGACCAGGGTGTCGGCCCGGACGACGCCGGTGGCGGTGGCGACCTCGACGCCGCCGTCGCGTCCGGCCCGGATCCCGAGCACGGCACTGTTCAGCCGCAGGTCGGCGCCGGACTCGCCGAGCAGGCGGACCAGTGCGGCGCAGACCGCCGGGTAGTCGATGATCCCGGTGGACTCGACCCGCAGCGCGGCGACGCAGGAGACCTCGGGCTCGTACTCGCGGGCCTCGGCCGGTGTGATCCGCTTCGCCGGCACTCCGTTGGCCGCGGCCCGCTCGGCCAGCACGTCGAGCGCCGGGATCTCCTCGTCGCCCGTCGCGACGACGAGCTTCCCGCAGACCTCGACGGGCACGCCGTGGCGCCGGGCGAAGGCCACGATGGACCGGTTGCCGGCGACGGACATGCCGGCCTTCAATGAGCCGGGCTTGTAGTAGAGCCCGGCGTGGACGACGTTCGAGTTGTGGCCTGTCTGATGGGCGGCCCAGCCGGCTTCCTTCTCCAGCACGGTGACGCTCAGCCCCCGCCCGGTCAGCTCCCAGGCCACGGCCAGACCGACGATCCCGCCTCCGACGACTACGACACTGCGCATGATCGGTCAGGGTACGCGACTCGGTTTCGGCCGCCTAGCTGTACGTCATCAGAGGCCGATGCTCAGGCGCCGCGACGGCAATGGTGGCAGTGATGCCGACGGTGGCCGGCCGGTCCGAGGACCGGTTCGGCCACCGTCGTTCCCACGACTCAGGGTGCTTTCTCGCCGGCGGCGTGCGGCTCAGCGGGTGGCGTGCAGGCTGGGGACGGCCAGCGCGCCGGTGGCCATGCTGATGATGCCGGTGGTGCTCTCGGAATTGCGGGTGGCGCGGCCGAACATGCCGCCGTAGCCGCGCGATGCGGTGAAGACGCCCCACATCACGGTGTACGCGTCGAGGTCTCCGTCCTCGGTCGGGAAGTAGTCGGGCTCGGGGCGCACCAGGCGTTGGACGATGAAGGTGCCGTCGAGGCTCTGGTTGATCTGCTGCTCCCAGTACTCCTGGGTGACGTGCGGGTCCGAGCCGAGGACCACGCCCATGCCGCCGTGCATCAGCGTCGGCTTGATCACCAGGTCGGTCCGGTTCTTCAGAGCGTATTCGACCAGGTCCACCGTCTCGCCCGTCTCCAGGGTGGCTTCGCCCTCGGCGAGGATCCGGGTCCACGGCAGCAGCCGGTCCAGGCTGGCCTGTTCCTGGGGGGTGAACAGGCCGCGGTTGGCCCCGTCGGCGACCATCGCCAGCGCGTTCTTGCTGCCGAAGGCCTCGGCGTCCAGGGGTGTGAAGATCCGCACCTCGCCCCTTTCCGCCGCGTGCATGAGGAGCGCCATCACCTCGGCCTCGTGCGGGCGCGTGACCAGGTTCTCCAGGATGAAGGTGCGGTAGACGGCGTCCACCCGCTGCCCGCGCAGCCATACCGCCCCGTCGCGGTACTCCAGGTCGCCCAGGTGGCAGGCGGCGGCCCGGATTCCGTACCGCTCGCCCCAGGTCTCGGCGGCACGCTGCAGGTACTCCCCCAGGCTCGCGAAGCTGCCAGGGGAGTCCACGAAGGCGATGAAGGGATCACTGTCGCGTGCGATGCCGGTCTCGTCGAACATGGTCTGGAGGGCCTCGACCCGGGTGTCCGTGTACTCCAGTCCGTGGTCGGCGGCGAAGCCGGCCAGGGTGGGGTGCTGGATCATCGCCTTGGCCAGCTCGGCGATGTCCACTCCGCCGAGGGGGCTGCCCATGTTGAACTCGATGACCCGGAAACCGCCCGGTACGGCGAGCAGGTCGGCCCGGGCGAACCGGGTCACCTCGGGGCTGCGGCCGCGCGAGGCCATCTCGGCCTGCACGGGGGTCATCCCCACCGCGCGGGCGAACGCGGCCATGTCCCCGCCGAAGAGCCGATCGGGGAGGCTGACCAGCGCGGAGCGGAGATTGACCAGGTCCTGGGTCACCTGTTCGAGTTCCGGCGCGGTCAGGAACATCGGACACGGCAGGTAGCGGCCCTTGAAGAACGCCTCCAGCTCCTTCACCTCGGCGACCGGGCCGAGTAGTTCGGAAGGCTTGTGGCCGTTGCGCCGCACCAGGTCGAGGTAGGCGGCGGTCAGTTCGTTCCCTGCCATGGATCAGCGATCCTCTCCATCGTCAAGACCGCCGGCCGGCGCGGCGGCCGGCGCGGCGTGGGGTTCCTCGAATTCGAACTTCAGCAGATCGGCGAGCAGCGACCGGTGCGCGTCGGGCGCGTAGGAGGTGTCAGCGCCGATCGAGAAGGAGACGGGCCGTCCGCCTGCCTTGGTGGAGGCGCCGATGACGACGTCCACGTCACGGCCGACCCGATCGCCTTGGACGGCCAGCGGTTCGCATCGGGGGTCCTCGTGCAGGCCCAGCACGTGCGAAACGCGGTCCATGGTGCCCGCCGCGATCCGGGACGGTTCCGCATCTCCGGTCACCACCCGCAAGGTGAAGGTCTCGCCGTGGACGCGGGCTGTGACGAGCTGCATGGCTCGAACGAACGCCAGGGTGTACGCCCCGGCCTCGTCGCCGTCGTGTGCGACCAGGACCGTGAGCTCGGGCAGCGTCCGGCCGGCCAGACCCTGGTCGAGCAGCCTCACCGCACACCGGGCAGCCGCCAGGACGCCGGCTGTTCCGAGGTGCGTCTGCAACTGCCGGTACACCGTGTCCCTGAGGTACTCGACCTGCGCCGAGGACAGTGGTCCGCCGTCGCCCGGTGCGTCGATCTGCTCGATCACGGAGACGCCGCTCGAACCGTCGGCGCGACGCCAGTGCTCGTACAGCCGGATCCGGCCGTCGGGCAACCGCTCCGGAACGCTCACCAGGGTGCCCGCCGCGGTCTGCCCGTCCCGGAAGACCTGGCAATAGGCGCCGTCGATGGTGCCGTCCGGACGCGTGGTGCCGACGAGACGGCCCGTCAGCACCTTCCCGCCGCCGAACTCGGCCCACAGCTCCCCGCCCCGGCTGTGATAGAGACCGACGGTGGTCGGCGCGCCGGGGGCGTGGTCCGCGTCGGCGGGGCGGAACCGGACGCCGTCATAGCCGAAGTCGGCACCGGCCGGCTCGTGCTCGCTCACCCCCAGGTCACTGCGCACAGGTTCTCCTGAAGGCGGTAGACCTCACGCTCGAACATCGAGTTCACGATGAGCGCCGAACGCACCGGCAGCAGGGTGAGGTTCGCGTCGGGGATGCCGTGGCTCTGGCGGGCGCGGTTGAGCACGTAGATCCGGTGGCCGTTGCTCCCCTTCCACCGGATCGAGTAGTCGGACTCGACGATCACTTCGCCGTTGTCGTCGAACTCGACCCGCTCGCGCAGCTCGTCGTCGAAGGGGATCGGCGCGAGCTCGCGGCCGGTCGCCACGACGGCGTAGGCCACGGGGATCTCCGTGCGGTGCTCCGAGGTCTCGCAGCGCAGCACGATCCGGTCGTCCTCGACGGTGGCGTCCACGACGTCGTGCCCCACCATGATGTGCGCGGCGAAGCTTCCGGTCTCCAACAGCGCGTGGTAGTTCGCCTGGTAGACCGAGCGCATCCCGCCCGGGGTCAGGGCGTCGCCGGTGGAGCGCTGCTCCGTCACCAGCCGGTCGCGGGTGGACAGGGTGAGCCCCTGCAGGAAGCGCTGGTGCTCGGGGCGGTAGAACTCGTTCGCGATCGGGGAGTCGTCGATGGTGTGGAACCACTGGCCGCGCCCGATCCACCGGACGTCCGTGAAGCCCTCGCCGATCAGGCGGAGCACCGCTTCGCAGCCGGTCTGGCCGCCGCCGAGCACCGCGACCGGCGCGGTCCGGTCCACGGCCATCGCCGGCAGCCGCCGCGCCAGCTCGTCGGCGATGAACACCCGGTCCTCCGGCAGCCCGGACAGCGGCGCCGGGATCGTCGGGCGGGTGCCGACGCCCACCACCACGTGCTCGGACAGCGACTGCGGGACTCCGGCGGCGCTGAGCCGGAAGCCGTCGGCGGTCAGCGAGATCGCGTCGACGTCGACACCGTAGTGCAGGTTCTCGATCTGGCCCGCGGCCCAGGCCAGGTAGCGCTGGTATTCGCGCCGGGGCAGGGAGTCGAACTGCGAGTTGTGCAGGGCGTAGAACCGGCCGGTGGTCACCAGGTAGTTCAGGAAGCTGAGACGGTGGGTCGGATCGACCACCGTCACCAGGTCCTTGAGCCAGGAGGTCTGCATCCCCACTCCGGGGTGCAGCAGCGCGGCGTGCCAGGACGGTCCGGCCTGCCGGTCGAACAGGACCATGCTGCGGCCATCGCTGGAAGCCTGGTAGAGCGCGGCCAGGCTGAGGTTGCCGGGGCCGGCCCCGATGGCCGCGACGTGGTGGACGGGAGTGTTCTCGGACACGGCGTGGGGTCTCCTCATCGGTCGGGAGTTCTTTGGTGCGCCGCGGACCGGAGTTCGGTCCCGGCGGGAACGAGGTGGTGCGCGCACGAGGCGTTCGGCCGCATGCGTGCTCGGAAGGTGGTCGCACGCGGCGAGGTCCTTCGCCGCGTGCGTACTGGGCCGCGGTTACCCGCGCAGAAGGTCGTGCGCCGCCTGTGCGCTCGCGGCGAGCGCGGTCTTCGCCGAGCCACCGGACCCGGCGGAGAAGGTGAACATCCCGCCCCCGGCGGCGGCCACCGGTTCCAGGGCGAGCCCGGCGCGCTCGCCGTAGCAGTCGGCGGCGACGACCGTCCGCAGACGGTCCCCCGGGAGCAGTTCGGGAAGCCGCTCGGCCGCCAGCCGGACAGCCCGGTCGGTGAGCCCCGGCTCGGCGTGGAGCCGGTCCGGGTCCACCCCCCAGGACTCGGTGGGCACGCCGAGCAGCATCACACCGTCCTCGTCGGGGCGGCCGTAGAGCCCGCTGGTCTCGTCGACGAACGGGGTCGGTCGCCGACCCGCGACCCTGACCTGCGTGTACTGGATCGCCTTGGTGGTCAGCTCGGCCGTTTCCCAGCCGTGCCGCCGGAGCAGGGCCGGGGTCCACGCCCCGGTCGCGAGGACGACGACGTCGCACTCCCGCGGGCCGTCCCCCACGGTGCGCACCCGCCACGGCCCGCCGCTGCGCGTCCGCTCCAGACCCGCGACGGGCCCGAGCAGGGTGGCGCCGCGCCGGGCGGCGAAGTCGGTGATCAGCGCCGTGCGCAGGTCGTGCGGTGAGAGGTATCCCGCATCCGGTTCGCACACCGCGAACGCGTGCTCGGGCAGACCGCGCCAGCCGTCCGCCGCGAGGTCCGCGGCGCCGGCCACCCGGACGCCGCTCATGGCCCGGGCCGCGGCCAGCGCCGCCCGGTGTCCGGGCCGGCCGGTGTCCAGGATGTAGGTGGATCCGGCCCGGCGGTATCCGGCCCACTTGCGCAGCAGCGGATCGGACAGCAGCTCGGCCAGGCTCCGTTCGGCGTTCCCGCGGTGCCACGGGTCGATCTCGAAGGCGCGGACCAAGCCGCCCGAGGCGCGGCTGGCGTCGCGGGGGTCGGGGGAATCCACGGCTAGACATATCTCGACATCGGCGGAGCGCGCGCCGGCGAGCCGCCAGGCCAGTGCGGCCCCGGCCAGACCCGCGCCCACCACGCACATCCGGGCGGTCATGAATGGGTATGCCGAGAAAGGGGCGAAGTAAATATGTCAGGGCTCACTGGTCCGCACCCTGTCCGTTTTCCACCCCGGCATTGTCCGGATGCCCCTCGGGCATCCAGTAGGCGCTGAAAACGACCACCGGGGTATCCGGCGAGCTGTTGTGGACGATGTGCGACTCCTGGCCGGCCAGCAGGAAGCCGGAGCCGGAGGGGACCCTGGTGATCGTGCCGTCGGCCGCCTCGACCTCCGCGACACCGGCGAGCACCAGGGAGAGCTCGAGCTCGGGGTGCTGGTCCCGGGGACTGGACTGCCCGGGGAACACCGAGTACCACATCCCGTGGAACGGCAGCCGGTCGGTGCCCTGGAACTGTTCCCACCTGATCACCTCGATTGCCTCGTTCGACAAACTCGCGTGCGCGGTGGATCGATCGAAGACGTGCATGTGGCCCCTTCGCCCGTCAGACTTCCCCGCCACCCGGAGGATCCCCCCGGCGGTGGGGCGTGATGCTAGCAGGACTCTTAATCACCTAGCCAGTAAATACGTATTCTTATCTAGGAGTATTGAGTAGCTAACTAAGAGTATTGATTGAATTTTTGACATTCCACGGCCTCGGCCGCGGTGCTGGTGCGGCACCCCAGCCCCCTGATATGTTCCGGTCGCTCGGCCCATGATCTGGGCCGCTTACGCAGGGAGGGGAGCGCGAAGCCATGGCAGATCCTGGGGCCGGCGCGCCGGGAGACCGGCCGTTCGTCATCGTCGTCTCGAGTCTGGGAGCCCTGTTCCGGGAACCGTTCCATCAGGCGCTGGCCCCGCACTACCGGGTCTGGCTGTTCCTCGGCGGAGCGGGCCGCGACGCGGCGGTGACCTGGCAGCAGCCTTACATCGTCGGGGCCACGCAGGTGGACACCCTCGACGCCGAGGCGATGATCCGCGCGGCCCGCGACCTCGACGCGCGACTGCGGGCCGAGTACGGCCGCGGCGTGCAGGGCGTGCTCAGCTACGACGAGTCCCGGATCATCGACACCGCGGCGCTGGCCGAGGCGCTGGGGCTGCCCACGTCCCCGGCCGAGGCGGTGTCCCGGTGCCGGGACAAGCACGCGACGCGGCAGGCGCTGGACGCGGCCGGGGTTCCCCAGGCCCGTTCCCTGGCGGTGGGCGGCGCCGAGCGCGCGCTCGAGGCCGCCGCCGAGCTGGGCTTCCCGGTCGTGGTCAAGCCGCGCAACCTGGCCGCCAGCTTCGGCGTGATCCGGGTGGACCGGGCCGAGGACGTGGCCGGGGCCTACCACGCGGCCGCCGGGATCGTGCTGCCCGAGGAGAAGGAGAAGTACGAGGAGTCCGTGCTGGTCGAGGAGTTCCTCGACGGCCCCGAGATCAGCGTGGAGGCGGCCTGCTTCGACGGACGGGTGGCCGTCCTCGCGGTCGCGCGCAAGCAGCTCGGTTTCGCCCCGGCCTTCGAAGAGGTCGGACACGTCGTGGACGCCGGCGACCCGCTGCTGACCGATCCCGGACTGGCCGGCCTGGTGGCCGCGGCGCACCAGGCGGTGGGGTTCCACACCGGCGTCACGCACACCGAGCTGCGCCGCACCGCCTCGGGTTTCAAGGTGGTCGAGATCAACGCCCGGCTCGGCGGCGGCCACATACCGCTGCTGGCCCTGCTGGCCCGCGGTGTCGACGTCAACCGCGTCGCGGCCGACGTGGCGTGCGGGCGCGAGCCCGAGCTGACGGGCTCGGTGAGCCGGGTCGCGGCGATCCGGTTCTACTACCCGGAGCGGACCGGGGTGCTGGCCTCGGTGGTGATCGACGAGGACGCGCTGCCCGCCGCCGTCCAGCAGGCCAGGGTCCTGGTCGCGCCGATGACGGAGGTCAAGCTCCCGCCGCAGGGCGTCGCCTGGCAGAGCCGGGCGGCGCACGCCATCGCCGTCGCCGACACCGCCGACGAGTGCCGTTCCGCCCTGGACGCCGCCGAGAAGGCGATCACCATGGAGCCGGCCGCCGAGGCGGTCCGATGAGCGGGAGCCGCCCCGCCGGCACGCCGGACGAGGCCGCCGTCGGCATCCTCGACACGCTGCGCGGCGTGCCCACCGTGGTCCGGGTGCTGCTGGTCGGCGTGTTCGTCAACCGGCTCGGCGCGTTCCTGCAGGCGTTCATGGTGCTCTACCTCGTCCATCGCGGGTTCAGCGCGACCCAGGCCGGGGTGGCGCTGACCCTGTACGGGGCCGGCTCGGTGCTGGGGCTGTTCGGCGGGGGCGGTCTGGCCGACCGCTTCGGCCCGCGCCTGACCATCGCCGGTTCCAACCTGGCCGGCTCGGCCCTGGTGGCGTCCGTCAGCCTGGTGAGCGTGTACCCGGTGATCCTGGCGGTGGTCTTCGTCACCGGGGCGATCTCCGTGTCCTACCGGCCGGCCACCGCCTCGATCCTCGTGGCCAACACCCCCAAAGCCCGGCAGACCATGGTCATGGCCTTCAACCGGACGGCGGCCAACGTCGGATCCACCGTCGGCCCGCTGCTCGCGGTGTGGCTGATCTCGGTGTCGTGGAACCTGATCTTCTGGATCGACGGCGCGACCTCGTTCGTCTACGGCGTGATCGCCCTGCTGGTCCTGCCGGCCGACGCGGCGCGCGGGGACCGGCCGGCCGCGGCCCGGCCGAAGACCGGGTACCGGATGGCGCTGCGGGACCGGCGCTTCGGGTACTTCCTCGCGATGGTCTTCGTCAACGCCGTGATCTACGTCCAGATGACGGCGGTGCTGCCGCTGTCCGTCAAGCAGGCCGGGCACGCGACCATCGTCTACAGCTCGCTGTTCAGCCTCAACGCCGGACTGGTCATCGCCTTCGAGCTGCTGATCACCAGGTTCGTCCAGCACTGGGCGCCGCGGCGCACCGTGATGACGGGCTTCGTCCTGCTCGGCGCGGGCATGGTGGGCTTCGGGCTGCCCGGCGGGGTGCCGACGCTGCTGGCCGCCATGCTGCTGGTGACCCTCGGGGAGATGGTGGGGGGCCCGAGCGTGTTCTCCTGGCCCGCCCGCGTCGCCCCGGAGGGCGCGACCGGCCGCTATCTGGGCACGATGCAGTCCGTCTTCGGGCTCGGCCAGGCGGTGGGCCCGGCCATCGGCGTCGCGCTGTGGAACTCGGCCCACCAGCAGGTGTGGTGGTGGGTCGGCGCCGCCGCGGCCGCCGGCATCACGATCGGCTGGCTCGGCATGCGCGATCCGGCGGCCGAGCCGGACGCGGAGTCGCAGGGCGCGGCAGAGGGCTCGGCGGCGCCCGGTACCGAGGCCGTGCCGGCCTGACGGCGGCCGCGGGCCGAGGCGGGCCCGGGCCGCATCCGGCACCTGGAACACCTTGAACGGCCCCGGTCGCACACGGCACCTGAAACACCCCGAACGGCCCCGGGCCGCACCCGGCATCCGTACCACCCGAACGGTCCCGGGCCGCACCCGGCATCCGCAACATTTGATTCGCCTTGCCGTTGGCAAGGACCCTGATACCGGCCGTGAGAAAGGCGTTCGCGTTGAACCAGTCCGTCCCGGCGCAGACCGGCGTCAAGCTCCTCATCTCCCCCCAGCCCACGCCGAACGGCCCGATGCACGTCGGCCACATCTCCGGTCCGTCGCTGGCCGCCGATCTCGCCGCGCGCGCGGCGCGGGCGGCGGGTGAGGACGTCATCTACTTCTGCGGGTTGGATCCGCACCAGAACTACTGCCTGGCCCGCTCCGAGCAGCTCGGCCTGCCCCCGTCGGACATGCTCAAGATCTTCGGCGATCGGATCCACCGGGCCATGGAGCTGGCCGGGTTCCACCACGACCTGTTCAGCGACCCCACCACCGATGCCGACTACCGGGCCGCCGTGCCGGCCCTGCTGACCGGACTGCTCGCCACGGGAGCCGTGGTGGAGAAGGAGACCCCGGTGGCGCTGTGCTCCGCGTGCCGGCGCACTCTGCACCACGTCCGCGTCACCGGGACCTGCGGGATCTGCGGGCAGGGCGCCGCCGGCGGGTCCTGCGAGGGCTGCGGCGGCTTCACCTCCGCGCTCACCCTGGTGGACCCGGTGTCGAGCTGCTGCGACGCCGCTGCCGAGTTCACCACCGCCGTGCTCCCGGTGCTGCGGCTGGAGGACTTCCGCGAGCCGCTGCGCGAGGCCTGGCTGGGCGAGCGGTTGCAGCCCCGGGTGCGCACCCTGCTCCAGCACTACCTCGAGGCCGGGCTCCCGGATATCCCGATGGCGTACGAGACCGACTGGGGCCTGCCGTGGCGGGGATCGTCGGGCGCCGAGCTGCGGATCGACGTCTGGTGCGAACTCAGCCTCGGCTATCTGTACACCACCGCGCGCCACCTGGAGCCGGGCGTCGAGGCGACCCCGGCCGCGTGCGCCGCGGCCTGGACGGCGGTCTCCGAGGTCTGGCACTTCATCGGGATGGACGGCTCGTTCGGCAACGCGGTGCTCGTGCCGTCCGTGATGGCCGCCGCCGGGGTCTCGCCCAGCAAGCACGCCGGGATCATCTCCAACGAGTTCTACCGGCTCGACGGCCTGAAGTTCTCCACCAGCCGGGACCACGCCATCTGGGCCGACGAGTTCCTGGCCACCGAGGATCCGGCCGTGGTGCGGGCGTTCCTGGCCTGGGACCGGCCCGACCACTACGGGACCGACTTCACCATGGCCGCGTTCGAGGCCTTCAAGAAGTACTTCACCGGCGTCCTCGACGGCAGCGTGGCCGGCGGTCACGAGCCCGGTTCCCCGCTGGCCCGGCTCGAGGCCGAACGCGGGCTGCGCGCGCTGCGGCTGGAGACCTTCGACCCGTCGCTGGCCGTGCGCTGCGCGCTGGCCGCGTACCCGTCCGGTGACGAGTCCGCCAGAACGCTGATGTCCTGCATCACCGGCGCCGAGCACTGAGCGGGACCGTCCCCCGCCGAGGCCATTCCTCAAGAAAGCGTAGTGGGAGCATGGAACGCACCATCGTCATCGTCGATCCCCTGTCCACCGGGCAGGAGCTGGCGCCGGCCTTCGCCGACCGGGGGGTACGGGCGGTCGCCGTCATGACCAGGCTGGACACGCCCCCGTCCCAGCTGTCCGGCTGGCATCCGGAGAACTTCGAGCACATCCTCGTCTGGAACGGGACCGAGGCGGGGCGCGAGGCGCTGGCCGAGCAGCTGCGGCGGCTCGACCCGCTCGCCGTGCTGGCCGGCAGCGAGTTCGGGGTCCTGCTGGCCGAGCACCTCGCCGCCCGGGTCACGCCGGACCTGGCGAACGACCCGGCGCTGATCACCGCCCGGCGCGACAAGTGGGACATGGGCCAGGCGGTCGCCGCCGCGGGCATCCCCACGCTCAGGCAGTTCCGCGCGCAGAGCGTCGAGCAGGCCGCCGAGTGGATCGAGGGCTCGGAGCTCGGCGCGTCCAAGCTGGTGCTCAAGCCGACGCAGAGCTGCGCCACCGACTCGGTGCACTTCGTGGCGCCCGGCGGCGACTGGCGCACGCCGTTCGAGGCGATCCTGGGCCACACCAACATCACCAACGCGGTGAACACCGCGGTCCTGGTGCAGGAGTTCGCCGAAGGGGTCGAGTACATCGTCGACCTCTACGCGGTCGACGGCGAGTTCGGCCTCGTGGACGTGTGCCGCTACACCAAGGCGACCCGGTACGACAACGCCGACCACGGCCGGACCGGCATCTACGAGCGGGTGGACTTCCTGCCGCCGGACTCGCCCGAGATCCCGGAACTCTTCGCGTTCGCGCAGCGGGTGGCGAAGGCCGTGGGGATCCGGAACTTCAGCGCGCACGTCGAGATCATGGTGACGCCGGCCGGCCCGCGGCTGGTGGAGATCGGCGCCCGCCCGGCGGGCGGCGGCCACCAGATGGTCACCCGGCTGGCCACCGGCGACGCCCAGATCGAGCGGACCGTCCGCCACCTGCTCGACGGCGAGTTCAAGCCCGGATACGACTGGGTACAGCACGTGCGCGCCGCGTTCCTCACCGCGCAACGCTCCGGAACCTGGCGCAACGGGGACCTCTTCGACCAGGTGGACGGGCTGCCGACGTTCTACGGCAAGCACATCCCGTACCGCACCGGCGACCTCGTCCCGGCCTCGACCGGCCTGTTCGACTCCTTCGGCTGGGTGGTCTTCGCCGACCCGGACCTCGACGCGATCGACGCCGACTTCGCGAAGCTCAAGGAGCTGGAGGCGCAGATCATCCTCGACTGAGTAGCGACGAGAAGCCTCGGTGAGTGCGGGGGGATCGGCTGCGGCGGACATGGCGCGGCCGGTCCCCCACGGCGCGGCGGGCGGCGACGTGAGTGACTCCGGGGGCGGAGTGTCCGAAGTGTCGTGTGCGACGGACGAGGTGGAATGCGCGGAGCACCCGCTGTGCTTAACTCACTGAAAGTACAGTGCCCGGCAGAGGAGCGGAGTGCGATGGCAGCGCCTGAGCAGACGGAAAAGGCCATACTGGCCGGCGGTTGTTTCTGGGGGATGCAGCAGCTGATTCGGCGCGAGCCGGGAGTGGTGAGCACGCGGGTCGGCTACTCGGGCGGTGACGTGCCGAATGCGACATACCGCAACCATGGGACGCATGCGGAGGCCGTCGAGATCATCTTCGATCCCACGGTGACGGACTACCGGTCGATCCTGGAGTTCTTCTTCCAGATCCACGACCCGTCGACGGTGGACCGGCAGGGCAACGACATCGGCACCAGCTACCGGTCGGCGATCTTCTACCTGGACGACGAGCAGCGGCGGGTGGCGGAGGACACTATCGCCGACGTCGACGCCTCTGGTCTGTGGCCGGGCAAGGTCGTCACCGAGGTCACGCCGGCCGGGCCCTTCTGGGAGGCTGAGCCGGAGCACCAGGATTATCTGGAGCGCTACCCGAACGGGTACACGTGTCACTTCCCGCGTCCGGGGTGGAAGCTGCCTCGGCGGGCGGCCTGAGCCACGGCTCAGGGGTAGCACGGCTCAGTGGAGCAGCGTCTGCCTCGTGATGCCCGTCGGCGTCCGAGGCGGCCGCTTCGGTACGGCGTGCTCGACGGGGCCGAGGGAGGCGACGGGGCGACGGGGCCGACGGGGCGCGACGAGGCGACAGACCGAGGAGCATGCTCAGGGCTTGAAGGCGAGCGCAGTCTCGGCGTACGCGACATACACCCGCTGCTCGTCTGCAGCGATCGCCCATGTGCGATCTGCGCTGATGTCAGCGTCGTGGTACGTCCACCGGGTCTGCCCCGTCTTGGCGTCCACCGCGAACACCGAGCCGTTGTCCGGCTCGGCCGCGTACAGCACGCCGGCACTGCCACCGGTGCCGGCGGCCAGAGCCGTCTTCACCCCGAACCGCGGTCCGCCGTGCGCGGTCCAGACCGCGGCGCCATTCGCGCTGGCGAACGCGTGCAATGCCCCGCCGTTCGGCCCGGTGGAGGTGGCGACGACAAGTCCGGTACCGCCAGGCCCTTGCTCCGGTAACACGATCACGCTCTGGAATCTGTCGTTCGGCTCCGAGGCCCCGACGGCCCAGTGGACGTCGCCAGTGGCCGCGTCCAGCGCGTACAGCTGGTCTTCAGCCCAGTAGAAGGTGTTCCCGGCGACGGTGACACAGGCAGTCGACCAGGCCCGGGCATCGGTCCGGCCAGTGTCTCGCGCACTCTTGCGCCACACGACGCTGCGGTCCTTCAGCGAGTACGCCGTGAGCTGAAACGCGACCTCATCAGCGGTGACGACGACGCCGGCGGGCTCGGAGGCCACCACGGCGAGACGGGCGCCGACGTCGTCGAGCGTCCATGCCACGCGGTGCGCCGAGGTGTCCACGCCCCAAACCTTTCCGCGACCCGTTCCACCGCTCTGGTCGAACACCTCACCGGTGCTGAAGACGAGGGGACCCGCCGTGCCCGCCACGGAAGTGATCACCGCTTCCGGGTCCGGATACCGGGACTTCCAGCGCACGGCGCCGTTGGACGTGTCGACGGCCAGGAAATCACGGTCCTCGTCAGCGCCATAGGCCGTGTCGCCGACCACCGTGAACGGTGTTTCCCCGCCGATGAAGAACAGCTTCGCCGGTTTCCACTTCGAGGCGCCGGTCCGGGGATCGAGGCCGTGGACGGACCCGTTGAGATCCACTACGAACACGCTGTGATCGACTGCGGCGAGGGCGTACGCGCTGGTGCCCAGGAAGGCGGACCACATGGGTTTCGCCCTCGGTCCGGCCAAAGTACCGGGGACGCGGGTGGTAGCAGGGCCCGGATTCACCGGAGGGTCCAGAACTCGGTGACGGCGCGGCTCTCCGGAAGTCTCAGCCACGAACCCGAGGGCTACGGCTGCGGCGATACTCGTCCCGGCCGCTCCCAGGAGTAATGCGCGCCGGGACGTCGGCAGGCTCCGGCTCTCGCCCCGAGCGCCCTGAGCGCCCCGAGCCGGTGGGTTCGGCGGCGATCCGGGTTCGGCTTCGGGTCCGGTAGGTCTGCGCGCCACTGGTGATCCCCTCCCGTAGACATGAACTGAGGTTAACGGAGGGCGGGGTGAGAGGGGCCGACATTAGCTGATGTGAACCACCCCAGTTCCGTTCGCACCGGTGGAAGAGTCCCGAGACCCTGTGTCAGTGTTCGTGTACCGCGTCGGGCGCGGGTGAAAGGAGCACGGGGATGTCCGACCCGCGATTCGCGATTCTCGGTCCGCTCGAAGTGTGGAGCGGCGGGGTCCTCGTCCCCGTTCCGGGGGCCCGGCAGCGCGCTTTGCTGGCCATCCTCCTGGCCGACGCCGGGCGCGTGGTCTCGGCGGCGACGCTTGCCGACACCGTGTGGGACGGCGCGCCGCCGGAAGGTGCCGAGCAGACACTTCGCTCCTACGTCATGCGGGTGCGGCGTGCGCTCGGGGTGGAGCTGGGTGGGCGGGTGGTGACCTCGCCGCCCGGGTACCTGATCACCGCCGACCCGAGCGAGCTGGACACCGCGGTCTTCGCCGATCTCTGCTCGCGGGCCCGCGACGCGGCCCGGGCCGAAGACTGGTCCGCCGCCGCCCGGCATCTGGACGCCGCGCTCCCCCTCTGGCGCGGCGATCCGCTGGCCGACGTTCCCGCGGCTCGGGTGCTTCCGGCCACCACGCGCCTGACCGAGCAGTGGCTCCAGGCCCGGGAGTTGCGGGCGGAGGCGGCGTTGAACCTGGGGCTGCCGGACACGGTGCTGGCCGAGCTGCGGGAGCTGAGCGCCGAGCACCCGTACCGGGAGCGGATGCATTGGCTATTGCTGCTGGCGCTGTACCGTGGCGGCCGGCGGGGCGAGGCGCTGGCGGTGTATCAGGGTATTGCGCGGCGGCTGCGGAGCGAGACGGGGCTGGAGCCGGGGCCGGAATTGCGGGATCTGCACCAGCGGTTGCTCGCCGATGACGGGGCGTTGGCGTGGCGGAGGCCGGAGGTGAGGGACACGGCGTCCGGCAGCGGTACCGCAAGTGCCGAGGATGCGGCCGCCGTGGTGCCCGCCGACGACGTTCCCGGTGCCGACCTTGCCGGTGCCGACGTTCCCGGTGCCGGCGTTCCCGGTGCCGGCGTTCCCGGTGCCGGCGGGGCGGGCCCGGCCGATCGCCCGTCCCTCGCGCGTTCCCCGATCGACGACCTCCCCCGCGACATCCCCGACTTCAGCGGTCGCGCCGCCGAACTCGTCACCCTGCTCGCCGCCGCCGAGCAGGCGCCGCACGCCGTCGTCGTGGAGGCCGTGAACGGCATGGCCGGCGTCGGGAAGACCGCGCTGGTCGTGCGCGCCGCGCATCGGCTCGCCGCGCGTTATCCCGACGCCCGTCTCTACCTCGATCTGCGCGGCCACGACCCGGAGCGGGCGCCGTTGGCGCCGGACGACGCGCTGCGCGTCCTGCTCACCACCCTCGGCGTCGCGGCGACGCGCATCCCCGAGCCGGCCGACGAGCGGGCCGCGCTGTGGCGGGCCGAGATGGCGGGCCGGCGGTGCCTGCTGGTGCTGGACAACGCCGCCGACAGCGCGCAGGTCCAGCCGCTGCTGCCGGGGACGGCGTCCGGGCTGGTGCTGGTCACCAGCCGGCGGCGGCTGACCGGTTTGGCGGGCGTCCACACGCTGTCCCTGGACGTCCTGCCCGAGGCGGACGCGCTGGATCTGCTGGCCCGGATCGCCGGGGCGGAGCGGGTGGCGGCCTGTCCGGCGGAGGCCCGGGAGGTGGTGCGGCTGTGCGGGTTCCTGCCGCTGGCGGTGCGGATCGCCGGCGCGCGGCTGGCCGCCCGGCCGGCGTGGACGCCCGCCGACCTCGCCGACCGCCTGGCCGAGGCGCGGCGGCGGCTGGACCTGCTGACCGCGGAGCACCTGGCGGTGCGGGCCAGCTTCGAGCTCGGGCACCGCAGCCTGGCCGGATCGGAACGCCCCGCCGAGCGGCTGGCCGCCGCCGCGTTCCGGACACTGGGCCGCTGGCCGGGGCCGGACCTGACGGCCGGGCCGGCCGCCGCGCTGCTCGGACTGGCCTTCGACGACGCCGAGGACGTGCTGGAGTCGCTGGTCGACGCCCACCTGCTGGAGTCGCGTTCACCGGGGCGGTACCGGTTCCACGACCTGGTGCGGGTCTACGCGGAGGAGCTGGCGGAGAAGGGTTCTGACACGGCCGTCGGAGTCGAAGGGGCCGAGCAGGACAAGGTGGATGGCGCGGACGGCGCGGACGACCAGGCCGGTCTGCATGCCCTCCTCGTCTGGTACCTGAACACCGCGATGAACGCCTCCGACGCCCAGACCCCCGGCCTGGCCCGCAGCCTGATCGCCGCCGCTCCCGCCGACCCGCGGTTCCCGCCGCGGACGTTCCCCGACTACGAGAGCGCCACCCGCTGGTTCGATGCCGAGTACGCAAACGTGCTGGCCGCCGTGGACGTCGCGCTGCGGCTGGGGGCCCGTCACGTCGCGGCGCAGCTGCCGTTGACCCTGTCCTGGCACCTCCAGACCCGCAGCCGGTTCACCGAACTGATCGAGCTTCTGACAGCCCGGCTCGACGACGGCGACCCGCGGACCGTCGCGATCCTGCACAGCCACCTGGGCACCGCGAACTGCCGGCTGTGGCGGTTCGATGTGGCGGACCACCACTTCCGGGAGTCGCTGGCCCTGCGCCGGCGGACCGGCGACCGGCGCGGCGAGGGCACGATCCTGGTCAACCTCGGCAGCGTCGCCGACGAACTCGGCGACCCGGAGCAGGCCGTGGCGTACCGCCTGCAGGCACTGCCGATCTTCCGGGAACTGGGCGACCGGGCGGGCGAGGCGGTCTGCCTGGTGAACCTCGGCTGGTCCCACCATTCGGCCGGCCGCCTGGACGAGGCGCTCGAGTACAGCGCGCAGGCCCTGACGCTGTACTCGAGACTCGGCAACGTGCACGGCGAAGGCGAGGCCCTGTCCGGCCTGGGCTGCTTCCGCCTGGCCATGGGGCACCACGCCGAGGCCGTCGGTCTCCTGGAACAGGCCCTGGCCAAGCGCCGCGAGATCGGCGACCGCCTGCTCGAAGCCGACACCCTCATCGACCTCGGCGCCGCCTTCGACGGCGGCGGCGACGGCGACCGGGCCGTGGCGGCGTGGCGGGAGGCGCAGGAGATCCTCGTGGAGATCGGGCATCCGCGGGTGGCGGAGGTGGCGGGGTTGTTGGAGGGGCGGTGACGAGGCCGGTCCGGTCGGCGAGGCACGGCAGCCGTCAGCCGGAAACCGGGAGCCGTCAGCGGGGAGTCGGGAGCCGTCAGCCGGGATTCGGCAGGCGTCAGACGGGAGCCGGGAGCAGGCAGCCGTATCAGGGATCTCATGCCGCAGCCATCGCCTCGTCACGGTATCCGTCCGCCTGGAGCCGGAACAGCCGCGCATACTCTCCATCGGCGGTCATGAGCTCGCCGTGAGTACCGCGTTCGACGATCCGGCCGGCGGCGAGGACGACGATGGCGCCGGCGGTTCGCAGGGTGTTGAGGCGATGGGATATCAGGAGGCTGGTGCGTCCCGCGCGGTGCACGGCCAGCGCCTGGTGGATCTCGTGTTCGGCCTCGGCGTCCAGACCTGAGCTGGGCTCGTCGAGGATGAGCAGGTCGGCGTCCTCGCGCATCAGGGACCGGGCCAGGGCGACGCGTTGCCACTGGCCGCCGGACAGGGTGGTGCCGGCGAGCTGGTCCTCGTCGAGGAAGATGCGGCTGAGCAGGGTCGCGTAGCCGTCGCGGAGGTTGGTCAGCGTGCCGTCGACACCGGCGCGGCCGGCCGCGCGGCGGATCGCGGGCAGGTCGGCGAGCCGGTCGACGTCGCCGAGGCCGATGTTCTCGGCGGCGGTCACGTCGTAGCGGCAGAAGTCCTGGAACGTGGCGCCGACGCGGCGGCGCAGGGTGTCCACGTCGAACTCCCGGATGTCCACGCCGTCCCACAGGATCCGGCCGCGGTCCGGGTCGTACAACCGGCACAAGAGTTTGACCAGCGTGCTCTTCCCGGCGCCGTTGACGCCGACCAGGGCGACGGTCTCGCCGTGCGGCACGACGAGGTCGACGCCGGCCAGCACCCACGGAGCGTCGGCGGAGTAGCGGAACCACACGTCCTGGAACTCGACGCCGGTGCGCAGCGGCCCGGCGGTCAGGCCGCCGGACGGCAGGTCGGGTTCGGCGTCGACGACGGCGAGGAAGTGCCGGAAGAGGATCAGGGTCCGGCCGGCCTGGGCCGCCTGGGCCACGACGTTGGTCAGAGCGGTCTGCACACCCGCCACCGCGGCGGTGAACAGCGTCGTCCCGCCGAGCGTCAGCTGCCCGGCGGCGAGCGCCCGCACCACCACGATCGACCCGACCGCCGCCACCGCCGCGCCCAGGAGGGCCAGACCGGTCTGCACGCGAGCGGCGCGCCCCTCGACGGCGAGGTCGGCGTCCGCGTCGGCGCGGAGGGCGGCCAGGAGCCGGCCGTGGAACAGCGGCCCGAGCCCGAACAGCCGGACCTCCTTGGCCGCGCCGGGATCGGTGAGCAGTTGCTGGAAGAAGAACCGCCGCCGGACCGTGGCCATCATCGTCTCGGTGGTCCCGGCCCGACGGCGGGCCAGCGACCGCTGCGCCACGACCGCGGGAATCGTGGTCAGAAGGAGGACGCCGGCCATCGGCGGCCAGACGGCCAGGAGGGCGCCGAGGAATCCCAGGATGCTGATGACGTTGCGCACGATCTCGGTGAGGACGACGGTGACCTCACGCGGAGCGCTCTGCGCCCCCTGCTCCGCAAGCCGGAGCCGGTCCTGGAACGCCGGGTCCTCGAAGGGCCGGAGCCCGGCGAAGGCGTTGACCCGCCGGTAGAGGAGATCCTGCGCCCCGACCGCGACGGCCCGCTGCACCCGCCGCGCCAGCTGATCGCCACACAGCCCCAGCACCACGCCGAGGACGGCGAGCCCGGCAGCGGCGGCGACGAGGAGGGTGGCCCGGGTGGTGTCGAGGTCGCGACCTTGGGCGAGTTGGTCGAAGAGGAGCTTGCCGGTCCAGGCGCCGGCGGCGGGGAGGAGGCCGGTGAGGGCGATGAGGACGAGGCCCGCGGCGGACTCCCAGGGGGCGGCGCGCCAGGTCAGGGCCAGGGCGGCGGGGGCGGGACGACGGGAGCGACGGTGGGGCGGACGGCGGTGAGGGGCAGACGGCTGGGTGGAGGAGGGATCGCTGGTCTGCGGACGGCTGGCTCGCGCGGGGGTTGCGGGTGATGGGTCGGCGGACGGGTGGCTGGTTGCCACTTGGTCGGCGGACCTGTGGCCAGGCGCCACGCGGTCGGCGGGTCCTGGGCTGTCAACTGGGCTGTCAACCGATCGGTCAACTGGGCTGCTGCCTGCTACCTGATCGTCCGGCGCCGCGTCCTGCTCGTCCCTCCTCACCTCCCCACCGCCGTCGGCTCAGTCGCCGCGATCTCCGCCCACGTCCCCGCCACCGCCGCGATCGCGCCGTCGGCCACGCGCAGAAAGGTCGGGAACGCGCCGACTCCGCCGAGGGCGCGGCCGATGGGGCCGTCGATGCTCGTGATCAGGACGCGGCCGAGGTCGTGGACGGAGGTGGCGAGGGTCAGGGCGGCGGGGTCTTCTTCGGAGATGCCGAAGACCAGCAGGAGGAGGCGGTCGGGGGTGGTGGCGCGGACGGCGGCCAGCTGGGTCTTGCAGGGGTCGCAGCCGGGCATCAGGCACATCAGGATGTCGGCGGGGCCCAGGTCGAGGTCGGTGACGGCGGTGCCGTCCAGGGTCTGGGCGCGGAAGGGGGCGACCAGATCGCCGGCCTTGGGGACCGGGAGGGTGTCGAGGTGGTCGGGGCGGGGCCCGGTGGGTGCCTCGGCGGCGCGCAGGCGGCGGATCACGGCGAAGAGCAGGGTCAGGTTGAGGAGTGTGAGGGGTGTGAGGACTACGACCAGTGCGGTAAGGAAAGAGACCATGACAGGCTCCTGTGTTCTGGTTCCTGAGGTGAAGAGATCGCCGGCACGGGCGATGGAGGGCGGGGCCGGGAGCCGACCGGCCGCCAGCGGCGCGGAGCCCGGAGCTAACGTCCGCCCAGCAGGAACCGCAGGTCGTCCCATCGCGTGAGCAGTGCCCCGGTCAGCGCGCCGCCGCCGATCGCGCCGACCAGGCCCGGGCCCGCGGCCGTGCCGGGGAATCCGGCGGACGCCACGAGCCCGCCGACCGCGATCACGGCGAGCAGCAGGTTGCGGATCAGATGCGCCGGGCCGACGGCGTCCGCGCCGCCGGGTCCGTTCCCCGCGCCGCCGAAGCAGCGGCACGTCAGCGAGGTGTCCCCGACGACCGCCGCCGCGACGACGGCGACGAAGCCGCAGATCAGCGCCGTCGCCAGGACGAGGGCCGGGATCCCCGCGCCCGGCGTCGCCAGCAGCACCGCGGCCAGGGCCTCGGTCGCAGCCAGCGTCGCCCCCGCGGGGGTCCGCAGCCGGGGCGGCAGCCAGCGCAGGCCGTCGAGCGTCGCCACGAACGCGTGGAACGCCGCCGGCCCCCGCAGCTTGCCGAGGGCCGCCACCCCGAACACCGCGGCGAGCAAAGCCCGGCAGGCCACACTGAGATAGACCACTGATCCTCCCCTCGGCGGGGTGGCGGGCCCGGACGGCCCGCCACCGATCATCGACAAACCGAGGGGCCTTCTAGCAGTACGCGCCCTGGGAGGTCCACGAGCAGGAGTAAGTCGACGGCAGGCAGGCGCCGTTGCAGCCGGTGTGGCTGCTGCACACCTTGATGAAGAGGCGCCCGTTCATGCAGGTGGTCTCGCCGGGGTAGTAGTCGCAGTCGTCCGGCGGGTAGCAGATGGTGGGGGCGCCGCCGAGCGCCCGGGACAGCATCTTGTCGCTGAGGCCTGAGATCTTCGTCTTCATCGGGTCCGAACTCCTTGGGTAGGACGAGGACTGACGATGAACAAGACTGCTGATGTGCCGTGGCAGTGGTGTGACAGCGGCGTGGCAGGCGTCGCGACGTGCTCGAACCGCGATCGGCGGCGTCTGGGATGGAGCCTTCGGCGTCCGAGTCGGGCAGGGCCGCCGAGCGCGGCCCCGCCCGGCCCCATCAGTGAAGCGCGCTACCGGCGGTCCAGGCCGACCAGCCGATGTTCCAGTCGGCGAAGCCGTTGTCGGAGCGCACGACCTTCTCGTTGGAGTTCTTGACGATCACCGGGTCGCCCAAGCCCACGGTCTTGTAGAACCACTCCGCGTCGGACAGGCTCAGGCCGATGCAGCCGTGGCTGCCGTTGACCTTGCCGAACTTGCCGGCGTTCCACGGTGCGGCGTGGACGTAGGTTCCGGAGTCCGTGAGCTGGACCGCGTAGCGGACGTCGGGGACCACGTAGCCGTCCGTGCCGAAGATGCCGACGGTCTTGGAGTCCATCGTGATGTCGTCGACCTTGCGCTGCACCACCATGGTGCCGTTCCAGGTGTCGAACCCGGGCTTGCCGGCGCTGATGAGGAGCGTCTTCAAGGGCACGCCGTCCTGCGTGACGGTCATCGTCTTGGCGGCGACGTCGGCGGTCGCGACGATGGCGTGCGGGGATATCGAGAAGGTGACGTCGCGGTTCTGGTCGCCGTAGGCGTTGCCGGATTTCACGCCGTCCAGACGCATGTGGAGCGTCACCTTGGTGCCCGGCTTCCAGAAGTTCTGCGGACGGTAGTCCACCCGCTGGTTGCCGTACCAGTACCAGGAGCCCTGGGCCGCCGGTGCCGCCTCGACGCTGAGCCCCCGCTCGACGGCGGCCTTGTCGGTGATCGGCTTGCTGAACGTGACGGAGATCGGCTGCGCGACGCCGACCACGGCGCCCGCGTCGGGCGTGTAGGTGCCCCTGAAGACCGCGGAGGGCTTGGCCGTGGTGAACTTCGAGGTGGTCGTCGACTTCGCCCCGTCGGCGTTCTCGGCCACCACCGAGACGTTGTAGGTCTTGTTCGTCCCCAGGGCCCCCGCCGAGGTCCAGGACGTCGCGGTGGCGTCCATCTGGCCCTGGACCGCCGCTCCGCCGACCAGGGTCGCGGTGACGGAGTCCAGCTTGCCGTTCGCCACGCTCACCTGGACCTGCGAGTCGGGGTCGATGCCCGTCGCGTCCGCGGCCGGGGTGATCGTCACGACCGGCGGGGAGGCCGAGCTCGGCGCGGTGGCCGGCACGGCGTCTCCCGGGCCGCTGGAGGACGAGGAGCTCTGCGTCACGTTGGCGCCGCCGCTGGAGCCGGCCGCCGATTTCGTGCCGCTGCTACAGGCGGTGGTCATCACCGCGATGACCGCGGCTGAGGCCGCGAGCCGCGTGATCGCCGGCAAACGCCGCTTTCCGCCGATGGGTCGTGCCGCCGTTGTTGGCATTGGACGCTAGCACCTCGTATTCCACAAGCTCATCCCTTTGCCCTGCACGACGCCTCGCCCCCTGGGGAGGTTGCATGGATCTGGAATCTGTTGCACAAGACACGTTCGCCTTCGGCGAGTTCGACGATTTCGGCGAATTCGACATTTGCGACAAAGCGGCACGGACTTCGCCACCGGTTCCCGGCGCGGCGAAAGCTCTGCCCCGGGCGGGGAGGTTCTCCCGCCCGGGGCAGAGGGATGCGGACAGACTTTCCCATCCGTGGGCCCGTTCAGATCAGCGACCGGTGCTTCTCGACGAAGGGGAGCTTGGCCCACCAGGCGCCGAGGCCGAGCCGACTGCCGGTGCCGAAGACCGCGGCGGCGGTCAGGGCGAGCGCCTCGAGCACGTGGTCGTCCACGAAGGGGTTGTTCGAGGCGGTCGCGGCCCCGGTGGCGGTGTGCTGCGCGGGCGGGTAGACGGCGAACCACATCATGGCGACCAGCAGGATGCCGCTGACGGCGGCGATCCGGAGGCCGACCCCGGAGACCATGGCCGCGCCGATGCCCAGCAGGCCGAGCATGAACAGCCAGTCGACGAAGCCGTTGCCGGCCATGGAGTGGAAGGCGGACTGGAAGGGGCCGACGCTCACGTGGCTCAGGAAGCCCTTGGTCGGGGAGCCTCCGTGGATCCATGCGTTCTTCGACTGGGTCGAGTAGTGCAGGCCGAAGGTCTTGTCCAGGAACGCCCACAGGAAGATGAAGCCGGTGCCGATGCGCAGGCCGGCGACGGCCGCCTCACGCGCGGTGACGGCGGTGACAGGCGTCGCAGAGGTCGCAGACGCGGTGGGCCGGTGCCAGTGGAGCCTGCCGGTCACGTGCATTCCGTGCTGTGTGCTCATGGGATTCCTCCGGGGTGATGCTGTGCGGGATTCTTTGACACCTCAATGACAGCGCTCGGCGCGGGCGCCGGACAGGGCCGAACGGCACGGGCCGCGGCAGGCGTAAGGACCCTCAAACGGTGGGACCCGCGGTCGGCGGCCTACATTGGTCGGCGCCCGCGGTCACCCGGCCGCTGTTGTCCCAGGACGCTGACGGTCGCCGGGACGCCGGGCATGATCTGGGGAGGAGGAGCCTGTGAGCCTGGCCGTTCTGGCGCTGGTGCTGACCGTCGGGCTGGTCGGCCCGCTGCTGGCGACACCGCGCCGCGCCGGGGTGCCGGTCGCGATCGGCGAGGTCGCGGCGGGGTTGCTCGTCGGGCGTACCGGGCTGGGCTGGATCGATCCGGACCGGCCGGAACTGGTGGTGCTCGCGCAGGCCGGGTTCGCGCTGATCATGCTCGTGGCCGGCAGTCACGTCCCGGTCCGCTCCCCCGCTCTGCGCACGGCGCTGGGCCGCGGCGCCGGGCTCGCCGCCGTCACCGGGCTGTGCGCGGCGGCGGCCGGGCCGGGGGTGGCCGCACTGGCGGGGACCGGGCACGGCTGGCTGTACGCGGTCCTGCTCGCTTCGAGCTCGGCGGCCCTGGTGCTGCCGGTGGTCCAGGAGGCCGGGCTGTCCTCGCCGCCGGTTCTGACGATGGTCGCGCAGGTCGCCGTCGCGGACGTGGCCGCGATCGTCCTGCTGCCCCTGGCCGAGCAGCCCGCGCGCGCCGGGCGGGCGGCGCTGGGCACGCTGGCGGTGGCCGGCGCCGCGGGGGTGGCTTTCCTCACGCTGCGCGGGTTCCGGGCCCACGGCTGGCAACGCCGTCTGCACCGGCTCAGCCGGGCCCGGAACTTCGGGCTGGAGCTGCGCGAACAGCTGATCATCGTCTTCGCGCTGGCCGGACTGGCCGAGGCGGTGGGCGGGTCCGTCATGCTCGCCGGGTTCGCCGCGGGCCTGGTCCTGGCCGCGCAGGGCGAGCCGCGGCGCCTGGCCCGGCAGCTGTTCGCGGTCGCCGACGGATTCCTCGGCCCGGTCTTCCTCGTCTGGCTCGGCGCGTCGCTCGACCTGGGCGAGTTGTTCGGCCGTCCGCGGATGATGGTCCTGGCCGCCGTTCTGGCGGCGGCGGGCGTCGCGGTGCACGGCGTGGCCGGGCTGCTCGGCCAACCGCTGCCGCTGGCGCTGCTGGCCGGGGCCCAGCTCGGGGTGCCGGTGGCCGCGGTGGCCATCGGCGGGCAGGGGCACTTGCTCAGGCCCGGGGAAGGCGGCGCGATCCTGGCCGCCGCGCTGGTCAGCGTCACCGTGACAGCCGGGGCCGCCGCGGCGGCCCGGCGCGGTGCGCGTCCGGTGGCCGAGGACACCGGGGGTGGACAGGCGCTGTGACCACCTGAGTCGCCTGAGTCGCCTGAGCTACCTGATCTGTCTGAGCCGCCGTGGGCCGCCGTGAGCCGCCGTGAGCCGCCTCAGCTGTGCGGGACGACGGCGACCGGACAGTCGGCGTGCCGCAGCAGCGTGTGCACGATCGGACCGAGGCGGGCGCCGCGGTCCTCCCGGCGGCGCGCGCCGACGACGACCAGGTCGGCGTACGTCGTCGCGTGGACGAGGACCGTACTGGGCTCCCCGTCGGCGAGCTTGTGCTCGGTCACGACGTCGGGGTACTTGTCGCGCCACGGCCGGACCAGCCCGGCCAGCCCGGCATCGGCCCGCTCGCGGGCCAGGTCCGCCGCGCGGCGGAGCTGGCCGGTGTCGCCGAAGTACGCCCGCGGCCAGAGGATCTCCCAGGCGCTGATCGCCTTCAGCTCGGCTCCCCGCTGGGCGGCCTCGGCGAAGGCGAAGCCGAGGATCTCGTCGGAGCCGGCGGCGGCGTCCTCGATGTCCACCGCGGCCAGGACCATCCCGCGCGGCCGCCGCCGGCCGCCGCGGACGACGAGCGTCGGCACCGAGGAGTGGGCCGCGGCGCGCAGGGCGACCGAGCCCAGGCCGAGGCCGGGGAAGCCGCCGTGGCCGCGGTGGCCGACGACCAGCAGGTCCGCGTCGGTCGACGCCTCGGCCAGGGCGATCCCGGCGAGGCCGGGCACGGCCCGGGTCTGGACCGTCAGGCCCGGGTGGTCGCCGCGGATCCGGTCGGCGGCCTGTTCGGTGGTGCGCATGGCGGCGTCGCGCATCGGATGCCCGGCGACGGGCTCGAAGGGCGGCGGGACCGGGGGCAGGGAGCGGTAGGCGTGGACCACGGCCAGTGCCGCGGAACGACGCTCCGCCTCCTCGGCCGCCTCCTCGAGAGCGAGTTCGCTGGCCGGCGACTCGTCGTAGCCGACGACGACGGTGGGGGTCATGACATCCGCCTTCCTGTTCGTCCGGACCGGCGTTCGGCCGGAACCGGGATGCCGGGACCGCTCGGGCGCGGGCCTGCTCGGCGGGCCGTGGCGGGCGCTGCCGTCGCGCGGGTCCGCGGCGGGGTCGCGACGGCCGCCGAGGCCGCCGCCCCGGCCGGTCATCCGGCCGAGCCGTCCTCCGAGCGCCGGACGACCGTCCGGTGCCCCTCGACGTCCTCGACGTCCCGGGCGGCCTGGTCGAGCAGCTCCTCGCCCAGCGCGAGGAACGCCCGCCCCACGGCCACCTCGTCGCCGATCTCCGGGGCGTCGGTGTCGCCGACCAGGCGCCGGGCGCGCCCGTGCGACTGCAGGACGCGCTGCCCGGTGTGCGCGATCACGTGGGCCTTGGTCTCGCCGGTGTCGTACTCGACGACGGCCACGCTGACCTGCCATTGCTTGGCGCGCCCGCCTCCGATCCCGCCGACCCGGTCGTGTTCTCCCGGCCGGACCCGGGCGTCCGGCCCGGGGAACAACACCCCGGTGTGCCCGCTGTCCAGCCAGTGCACCACGTAGGGCGGGTCGCCCCCGGCGCCGTGCACCTCGACGATCTCGCCCTCGCGGACCGTTTCGTCCAGGTGCCGGGACAGGATGGCGATCCGGTCTCCCACCGCTGCTTTCATGATTCGCTCCCAAGGTGTCTCAGCGCCGACGGACGACGATCAGCTGGTACGTCGAGTGGTGCAGCAGGTACCGGCTCACCGATCCCAGTTCCCACACCGGCGGCTCCGTCCGGCCGCGGGTGCCGACGACCACCAGCGACGCGCTACGGCCGGCTTCCATCAGCGCCTGACGCGGGTGGCCGTGCACCAGCGCCCGGCGGAAGTCCACTCCGGGGTACTTCTCGTGCCAGCCGACCGTCGTCTCGGACAGCAGGCGCTCGGCCCGGGCCCGGACGGAGTCGGTGGCGAGGTCGACCGGCAGGACCGACCCCGGGACGTGCGGCCCCGGACGGGACCACGCGTGCACCACGAGCACGGCGCAGCCGCGCAGGTCGGCCTCGGCGGCGGCGCAGCCGAGCGCGGCCTGGGCGTCCGGGGAGCCGTCGACGCCGACGACGACGGGCCCGTCGGGGGTGTCGGCGGTGCGCGCCACCAGGACCGGACAGGACGCCCGCAGCGTCACCTCGCCGGCGACGGTGTCGTACACCCCTCTGGCCAGGGCGTTGAGCCCGCGGTCGCCGATGACGACCAGCTCGGCCTCCCGGGACTGGTCGACGAGCACCGGCTGCGGGAATCCCGGGACCACCTCCCCGCTGACCGGGATCCCCGGCGCCGCGGCCCGGGCGCGCTGCACGCCGTCGAGCAGGCCGTACCCGGGTTCGTCGGGCAGTGGTCCGGTGTCGGAACGCGCGGCCCTTCCGAAGGGGTCGGCGTGGACCAGGTGCAGCGGCCGGTGGCGCAGGAGCGCCTCGGCCGCGGCCGCCTCGACGGCGATCCGGCTCTGGTCGGAGTCGTCGACACCGACGACGATGCGGTTTCTCCTGCTGGTCATGGTGGGTCCTCGCAGACGGGAGCGGCGGGCCCCGTTGGCGCCGTGGACCTCCAGCCTGATGCCGGGGACCGGGCGCGCCGGGTGTCAGCCGACGTCAGGTGGCGTGTCCATGTCTCCAGGACATATCGGGCTCTTTCCGATGAACAGGGCCGATGGTCCTGTCGTTGCGGCCGTCCGGCCCGGTCGGCGGGCCGGAGGGCCTCATCCGAGCGGCACGACGGCCACCGGGCATCCGGCGTGGTGCAGAAGCGTCTGCGTCACCGGGCCGAGCCGCAGTCCCTGCCGGCCCCGGCTGTGCCGGCGCGCGCCGGTGACCAGCAGGTCGGCCCGGTGGGTGGCCTCGACCAGGAGGCGGCCGGCGGAGCCGGTGGCGACCTGGTGGTAGGGGCGGACCTCGGGGTGGCGGGGCTGGACGGTGTGGACGAGGCCCAGCAGGCGCTCCTCCCGTTCCGCCTCGATCAGGGCGATGTCCTCGGCGATGCCCGGGTCGTCCCGGCCGTAGGCCACGATCCAGGGTTCGTCCCAGACGTGGACCACGGTGAGCCGGGTGCCCCGGCGGGAGGCCTCGTCGAAGGCGAAGTCGAGGACCTGTTCGCAGGGCCCGTCGATGTCGACCGCCGCCACGACGCGGTCGTGGGCGCGCCCGTCCTCGCGGCCGCGGACGACCAGGACCGGACAGGTGGCGTCGGCCAGGGCGCGCATCGAGGTGGAGCCCAGCTGCAGGCCGGCGAAGCCGCCGTGGCCCCGGCTGCCGACGACCAGCAGGCCGGCGCCGCGGGCGGCCTGGGCCACGGTGCTGCCGGCCGGGCCGGAGACCGCACACGGGGTCGCGGTGAGGTGCGGATAGCGCTCGTGGGCCAGGTAGGCGCCGTGCTGGGCGACGTCGAAAGCCGTCTTGTACGCGAGGTCGCCGAGGTCCGCGGACCACGGTCCGGCCGGACCGTTCGGACCGTTCGGACCGTTCGGACCGGTGGCCGGCGGCTGCCGGAAGGCGGTGACGACGTCCAGGGCGGCGCCGCGCATCACGGCTTCGCGCGCCGCCTCGGCCAGCGCGGCGTCACTGGGTTCGGTCCGGTCGTAGCCGACGACGACGGTGGTCTTCATCGTCCCCCTTCCGGATTCTCCGTGGTCCCGCCGATCTGGACGGCGAGGTCGGCGAGCCGCTCCAGCCGGACGTCGAGCGCCGGGTGGGTCGCGAACAGGGCGGCGAGGCGGCCGCCGACCGGTGCGATGAAGAAGGCGTTGAAGGCCTGGACCTCGCGCAGGTCGCGGCGGGGGATCCGGGCCGTGTCCCCCGTGATCTTCATCAGCGCGGACGCCAGCGCCGAGGGGTTGGCGGTGAGCAGGGCGCCGTCCCGGTCCGCGGCCAGCTCCCGATAGCGGGACAGGGCCCTGATCAGCAGGAAGCTGATCGCGTAGACCAGGGCCGAGACGAGTGTCACCGCCGCGAGGACCGCCGCGGTGCCCTGGTCGCGGCGGCGGCCGAAGGCCTGGGAGAAGACCGTCGTCCGCATGAGCAGCCCGGCGACGACGCCGAGGAACGAGGCCACGGTGATGACCGCGACGTCGCGGTGGGCGACGTGGGCCAGCTCGTGGGCCAGCACGCCCTCCAGCTCGCGGTCGTCGAGCAGGTCCAGGGTCCGCCGCGTGACGCACACCACCGCGTGCTCGGCGTTCCGGCCGGTGGCGAACGCGTTCGGCAGGTCCAGCTCGGCCACCGCGACCCGGGGCTTGGGCAGGTCGGCCAGCGCGCAGAGCCGGTCCACGACGGCGTGCAGCCGCGGCTCCTGTTCCGGCGTGACGACGCGGCCCCGCAGGGCGGCGAGCGCGATCCGGTCGGAGAACCAGTACTGCGCGACCATCAGGCCAGCGACGATGACGACGATCAGCACGACCGATCTCAGCAGCACGACCAGCGCCGCGGCGAACGCGACGTACAGCAGCCCGAGCAGGAACATCGTCGCGCCCATGCGGACGGTCAGCTGCCGATCGGGGCGGATTCGGCTACGCATGTGATCACTCCTGGGGATGTTCGTTCGTCCGGGCCGGTCTCACGCGGCCCGGTGCGGCCGGACGGGGACGGGTTCCTCGTGCGGGGCCTGGATCTGCACGTCGCGCGGCCGGGGCGCGGGCGGCGCGGCGGGCTCGTGGCGGCCCCGCCGCGCCGGCACCGCCAGGGCACCGGCGAACCCGATGACCATCCCGGCCAGGAACTCGCGGCACCTGGGCCGCACGGTCTTCGTCGCGCTGCTCATCGCGGGCGCACCTCCTGTCATCCGGGCTCTGCGACGCTTCGCCTCCAGCGTCCGCCGGCGGGCCCGGGCCGCGGCAGAGCCGATCGGCCCGGGCCCGCCGGGACCTTCAGCGCTCCAGCCGCGCGCCGACGTACCGGGCCAGATCGGCGAGCCGGGCGGCGTATCCCCATTCGTTGTCGTACCAGCCGAAGACCTTCACCAGATCGCCGGAAGCCTGGATCAGGCCGGCGTCCAGCACGCAGGACGCGGGGTCGCCGACGATGTCGCCGGAGACCAGCGGATCGTGGCTGACGCGCAGGATCCCCCGGAGCCGGCCCCGCGCCTCCTCGGCGAAGGCGGCCTCGACCTCCTCGACGCCGGCCGGCCGGCTCAGCACCGCGGCCAGGTCGACCAGGGAACCGGTGGGCACCGGCACGCGCAGCGCCACGCCGTCGAGGCGCCCGGCCGTCTCCGGGATCACCAGGCCGACGGCCCGGGCGGCGCCGGTGCTGGTCGGCACGATGTTCAGGGCCGCCGCGCGGGCCCGGCGCAGGTCCTTGTGCGGGGCGTCCAGCAGGCGCTGGTCGCCGGTGTAGGCGTGCACCGTGGTGAGGAACCCGTGCTGGAGGCCGAAGCGGCGGTGCAGCACGTCGACCATCGGGGCGGCGCAGTTGGTGGTGCAGGACGCGTTGGAGACCACGTCGTGGACCCGCGGGTCGTAGTCGCCCTGGTTGACGCCCATCACGACCGTCACGTCCACCGGGCCCTTCGCCGGTGCGGACATCAGGACCTTGCGGGCTCCGGCCGTCAGGTGCCCGGCGGCCTGCTCCCGGGTGCGGAACCGGCCGGTGGACTCGATGACCACGTCCACGCCGAGCTCGCCCCAGGGCAGGGCGGCGGGTTCGGGAACCGTGGTCATGAGGATCTTGCGGCCGTCGACGACCAGGGTGCCGTCGTCGAAGACCGCGGGGGTCCGCAGCCGTCCGTACGTCGAGTCGTGGACGAACAGGTGGGCGCCGGTCGCGGGGTCGGCGACGTCGTTCACCGCCACCACGTCCAGATCCTGCTCCAGCGCGATGCGCAGGAAGGTGCGGCCGATCCGGCCGAACCCGTTGATCCCGATCCTCATCTCTCCTCCTTCGTGTCGGTGCGTGACTTTCGGATCTTCGAGCGTGTTCAGTCGCGGCAGATCGCCGCGAGGCCGGATATCGGCGACCCCGGGGTGCCGGCCGGCAGGATGCGGACGTCGGCGCCGGCGAGGACGGCCGCGCGGACTGCGACGTCGGTCAGGGGCCCGTAGCGCGGAGCCGGGTCCTGCCCGGGTAGTTCGTCCCGGTGCACGGCGACCTCGGCCGGCCCGGATCCGAACCACGCGGTGCGGTTGCGGTCCGGCGCCTCGGACACCAGCAGCGTCCGCACGCGGCCCTGGGCCAGGGCTCGGATCACGGCCGAGGGACGGTCCACTGCGCACCCGCCGGTCCCGTCGGTCCCGCCGGTCCCACCAGAGTCGGAGAGCTCGGCCAGCAGGTCTTCCGTACGCTCCCGCACCAGGGCCGCGACTTTCTCGGCGACGCGCAGCGCGCGCGGCGGCCATGCGCCGTCGGCGTGCCGGCTGCCGCCGATCTTCGCCATGGTGACGGTGTGGCGGATCCGCGGCGGCAGGGCGTCGGTGAAGCACTGGACGGCCCGGACGTCGCCGCCGGACAGCAGGATCCTGGCACCGAAGCAGTCGAGCGCGGCGGCCACCTCGTCCGCGGCGCGGCGTGCGTTGTCCCGCCACGAGGCGTCCGCTCCGGGCCGGTACCGGGGCCGGGACCAGCCGGCGGGGTCGTCGGCCCCGCCGTCGTCATCCGGACCGGTGACGGTCGTCGTCACCGACGGGCCGCCCTGCTCCGGCTGCACGGTGATGTCGGCGCCGGCCCGGTCCAGCAGCGCCAGGACGTACGCCGGGTGCGCCTGCCGCCAGGCGAGCAGCGGCGTCAGGTGCGGGACGCCGGCGGAGAGCACGAGGTCGGGCACCGGCGATCCCGGCAGTTCGCAGGCGTGGTGCGCGCCGTCGGCACCGACGAACAGGGCTCTGGCAGGGCGGCCGGGCTCGGCCTCGGCGAAGGCGTCCTCGACGATCTCCGTCTGCGCCTCGGTGGCGCCGAGCGCGGCCAGCAACGCGACCGTCGCCAGCCGTCGGGCCTCCGGATCGTCCGTGGCCTGATCCAGGTGGGCCAGGTACACCGACAGGATCGGCGTAGGCAGCTCCAGGAGCATCCGCGGATCGGCGTCCAACTGGTCGAGGGATCTGTTCACGACTCCACGCTGGCCGCGCGGGCCCCGCCGGGGCAGGGCCCTTCGGCCTGGGCGGAGCCAGTCGGCCGGCCCTGACGGAGAAGCCCTCGTGATGGTCGGCTGAAGTGGCGGCACTTCGCCGCCGTGTCGACGCTGAGGAGCAAGGTCATGAGACACCGCTTGGTCCTGAACATCATGACGCCGGCCGAGCACGTGATGGTCGTGCAGGCCGACACGCCCTTCAAGGAGATCGCGCGCC
>NZ_BAAAQM010000082.1:0-36768 GCF_039531675.1 Catenulispora subtropica | reverse complement strand
ATGTGGCTGAAGCTCCTCACCTCAACCGCATGATCCGAACCCCGAACAGCTCCTAGCCGGCTCGGTCGTGCTCGCCGGCGCGATCGGGTGCACCGTATTCGGCGCCGTCAGCCCTCTCTCGACCCGGTCGTTGATCGAGTACACGGCTTTCGGTGCGTCGATCAGCTTCGCGGTCGCTGCCGGCTCCACGACCGCTTACGTGGTGGGAGCCCGCATCGCGACCAGGAACCTGGCCGTCCATCCCTTTGACACAGTGCTGCGTGTGCTCCTGAGATGTGTCGCGGCGATGCGGCGACTGGCGCCGGCCTGGGACCGGCCGGATGTCGCCCGCTATCTGATCCATCATGTCGAAGCCGCCGCGCAGGCAGCGGAACGCCGGACACCCTGGACCTCGCGGGCCCCGCTGGGCGATGCCGGAGTCCGGACCGCGCTGAGAGAGCCGGGGGAGGCGGTCGCGCAGCTGCTGCGAGCGCACAAGCGTCCGTTGGCCCTGGCCCGGAGCCGGGCGGAGTTCGACAAGGTGGCCGACTCGCTGACCGCCGGGCTGCTGGCCATGGCCACGGAGGACTGGAAGGCGCTGTTCGCGAACGCGCCGGAGCCGCGGAAGCGGTGGATGTCGTCGTACGCGGTGACCCGCGCGCTGCCGGCGGCGGTGTTGGGGATCGCGGCGCTGGTACTGCCGTGGGTGCCACCGTTCCGGCACAGTGCGCTGCCGACCGCCAGTATCCGGGTCAGCCTGGCGACCTTCGCGATCCTGCGGCTGGTGCCGGGGCCGTCGGTCGCCGATCTGATCGACAAGGGGCTGTCGCGGGGGTTCGACGCCTCGAAGCGCGGTTAGGCGCCTTCTTCCAGTTCCGCGATCGCCGCCTTCAGCCACTCGCGTTCGGCTTTGGCGGTGGCGCGAGCGATCTGGGTCATGCCACGGCGGAAGAGCGTGGGGGCGTCCTCCGACTTCACCGGCTTGCCGTCTTCGTCGAAGAAGAAACCGGCGCCGGGGGCGTCCAGGAAGTCGAGGCGGCGGCGGAGGACCGCTGCTTGGGCCGCCGGGTCTTCGAGGCGGTGGAGGAAGGCCAGGATCGTGAAGTAGCGGTTGCGGTCGGTGATCTCCGTCGGGGTGGGTTCGCGCAGGCGGCGGGCGAGTTCTGCGCGGCCGGCCGGTGTGAGGGCCAGGACCTGGCGGGGGGCGGCGCCGGCGCCGGGCTCGGTGCGCCGCTCGATGAGGCCCTTGGCCTCCAGGCGGGCGATGGCCGGGTAGAGCGCGCCGTCGCTGACCGGCTTGACGTGGCCGGTCAGGCCGGTGATGCGGTCCTTCAGCTGGTAGCCGTGCAGGGGCTCTTCGGCCAGGAAGCCGAGGATCGCGAGGGGGAGCACCGGGGTTCCTTTCCAGGCGGGTGTTGCCGGGGTGGTGCCGGTCATGCTACCTCTTATCGCTGTACCTCGAATCGAGGTATAGCGAATCGAGGGCGGGAGGGGTCGGCATGGGTGGCGAGGGCAAGAGTCATCGGCGGGCGATCGTGGGCCTGGCGTGGCCGGTCTATGTGGAGCTGCTGGCCGGGGTGATCGCGGGGGTCGTCGACGTGGCGTGGGTGGCCCGCCTGGGGCCGGCGCCCATGGCGGCCGTCGCGCTGGCCACGAACCTGGAGAACCTGGTCCTCGGGCTGATCCTGGTGGCGACGGCCGGTACCACGGTGCTGATCGCGGCGCGCACCACCCTGGCGGGCCGAAGGGCGGCGATCCGGGGCGGGGTGACGCTGGCCGCGGCGACGACGGTCGCGGTCGTCGGCGCAGGATCGCTCATGCGGGGGCCGGTCGTGGACCTGTTCTTCGACGCCGGGGAGGCTGAGGCGCGCCATGCGGCTCTGGGCTTCCTGGCGATCTCGATCCCCGGTCTGGCGGTGTCCTTCGCGCAGCTCACGGTCGACGCCGTGTTCAAGGGTCTCGGCGACACCCGCACTCCGATGCGGCTGGCCATGGGAACCAACGCTCTGATCCTGGTCCTCGACCCGACCCTGATCTACGGGTTCGGCCTCGGTGTCCGGGGGGCGGCTCTGGCGACGGTGGCGAGCCGGTTCGTGATGTTCGCGGTCGGGTGGGCTCTCGTCCGCCACCGCAGCCTGGGCGACGAGACCACGGCCGAGGCGGGAGCCGAAGAGGTGGAGCGCGCCGTAGTGGGCGTGGGCGCGCCGTCCCGATCGACGGCGGCCCGCCTCACCCCGGCGGCCGTCGCAGCACCCGCGCCGCTCCCCCGCCGCAGCGTCCCGACGGGCATTCTGACCGAAACCCTCGAGGTCGCCCGGGCCGGCGCACCCCTGGGCGGCGACTTCCTCGCCCGCATGGCCGGCGCGACCGCCCTGGCCACCGTCGTCGCCACCTTCGGCGTCGCCGCCGTCGCGGCCTACGGCATCGGCACCAAGGCGATGTACTTCGCCTCGATGGCCTTCTACGCGGTCCGTCAGGCCGCCACCATCCACACCGCCCGCTCGCAGCCCGGCCAGGCCTCACGGATCGGGCGGGCCGCCGTCACCGTCGGCGTGGGTCTCGGCCTGGTCGCGGCGCTCGTCTACGCCGGAGCCGCGCCGTGGATCATGGCCGCCTTCACCGACAGGGGCGACGTCGCCGCCGTCGGCGTGGAGTTCCTCCGCTGGCTCGCGCTGTACCTCGTGCCGATCTCGGCCGTGATCAGCCTGTCCGGCACCCTCGCCGCGGGCCGGGGCCGCAGCCGCCTGCTGCTGGTCACGCTGGCCGGGACGGTCGCGCTGGTGGTGCTGGCACGGGGACTGGCCGGACCGTTCGGCCTGGCCGGCGTCTGGGCCGCGATGTGCGGCAGCGCGGCGCTCCAGTGCGCCGCGCTGCTGGTCCTGCTGCGCCGGCTCGGCGCCGGCGCCCCGCTCAGCGCAGGTACACGGCCATGAAGTCCTTGGTGGAGTTCACGAAGAACTTGTTCGGGCCCTGCAGGAAGTCCTCGTACAGCTTGGAGTTGTCCGGGTTGCCGTCGTGGGCCGGGAAGTACTGGAAGTCGGCCCAGCGCAGGTTGATGTCCAGCTGCATGCCGCGGACCGCGCCGGCGTCCTTCAGCAGCCGGGCCAGGGACGGGGCGGTGAGCTTGTTGCCGCCGACCCAGACGATGTCGCCGGTGGCGGTGACGCCGACGCCGGAGCGCCAGACCGCCGCCGAGCCGTGGTCCGAGCGGCCCCAGTTGGAGGAGTCGTTGATGTAGGGCACGACCTGGCCGTTGTCGACCATCAGGCGCAGGTTCTGGCGGACCGAGACGATCTCCGGGTTCTTCTGCAGGGAGTAGTCACGCCCCCACATGCCGACGGCCATGTGGCCGTCCTTGAAGATCACCTCGCTGGCCGCGCCGTCGACCAGCGGGGCGGCGAGGATGCCGTGGTCGTAGTAGCCGCCGTGCGACTCACTGATCTTGAAGCCGCCGTTGAACAGCGCGATCAGGCCCGGGCGGGCGTCGCCGTCGATCTGGTTCGGAACCGTGGTGACGGTCTTGTTCAGGTCGCCCTCGTGGCCCGGGTGCAGCACGTAGCGGCTGTGCTTCTGGTCGATCCAGGCGACGTCGGCGGCCACGTCGGTGTACTCCGCGTCCGGCCGGATGCGCGCCACCTGCACCACCGGCTGCCCGTCCGGGGTCTGGACCGCCACCTGGAACACGCCCTCGCCGGGCTCCAGGGTCAGGCCGGCCGGCGCGGGCATCCGCGGCTGCATGGCGATGACGTCGGCGGCCGGGCTCGGGGTCGCGCCGGGCTTGCCGCCGGGCGCGCCGGACTTCGCCGGCTTGGTCGGGGCCGCGGCGTTCGGCGCGGTCGTGGGGCCCAGGTCGCTGAACTGCCGCGCGTCGACCGCGCCGCCCTTCTTCGGCGGGTCCAGGTCGTACTGCCACTTCTCCAGCGTCGACACCACGCCGCCCAGGCCGTGGTCCCGGCCCCACTCGGCGAGCCGGGCCTGCACGGTGTCGGTGCCCGGCGAGGTCAGCGCACCGGCGATGGACCAGCCGATGGTGCCGCAGACGACGAGCACGCAGCCCCACAGCGACCGCACGATGATCTTGCGGCGCCGGCGCTGCGGCGGGGCCAGGCGCGCCTTGTGCTTCCAGGGGAGGATCCGCTTGCCGCGGCCGTAGAGCGGGGTGTGGCGTTCGCGCCGCGCCGGGAAGACCTTGTGGTCCACGGTGTCCGCGTCGGGGTCGACGGTGTCGGGGTCGTTCGCCCCGGACGGTCCGGACCCGGCCGGCTCGTCGCCCGCGGCCCCGCCGTCGGAGCCATCGGAGCCGTCGGAGCCGTCGGAGCCGCCGGTGGGCTTGCCGCCGGACCCGGAGCCGGGCTCCGCACCGGAACCCGAACCCGAACCGGCGTCCTCCCCGGAAGCCTCGGCCACGGCCCGCGCGGTCTCCTCGGCGACGTCCTGCGGCACGGCGTCCGCCGCACCCCCGTCGCCGGAGCCGCCCGGCCCGCCGTCCACCGGCTCGCCGTCACGCAAGCCTTCCAGCTCCTCGCTCTTCGCGGACAACAGCCGCACCTCTCCTCGCCCTGGTCGGACACGCGCCGATCCCCGTCAGCGGCCCCGAGAACGCCCGTATGCGCGCTCTACGTCTTCCGACGCGCGCGGGACATAACTGGTTGCCTGTAAATCTGATCTCCTCGGTTGTCCCAACATGGAACAACCGATGAACGCGGGTTAGCCCACAGGAGTGGACCCCCGACTAGCTGAGATGTCCGCCGATCAGCACGCCGAGACCGAAGGTCACCGCGGCGGCGACGGCGCCGAAGGCGAGCTGCCGGGCTCCGGAGAACCACCACGACCGGGAGGACACGCGCGAGACTATCGCGCCGCAGGCGAACAGTCCGCCGAACGCCAGGAGCATGGCCGTCCACAGCTCGTTCAGGCCCAGGAGGTACGGCAGCAGGGGCAGCACGGCGCCCAGGGCGAAGGAGCCGAAACTGGACACCGCGGCCACCGACGGGTTCGGCAGGTCGGTCGGGTCCACCCCGAGCTCCTCCTGCACGTGCACGATCAGCGCCTGGTCCGGGTCGCGGTGGATCTGCCGGGCGGCCTCCAGGGCCAGCTCGGGATCCAGGCCGCGCTCGGTGAGGAACTCGGCGAGCTCCTTCATCTCGGCGGCCGGGCGGCGCGCCAGCTCCAGCCGCTCCATCTCGATCTCGGCCTGCGCGACCTCGGTCTGGCTGGCCACCGAGATGTACTCGCCGGCCGCCATCGAGCACGCGCCGGCGACCAGCCCGGCCAGGCCGCTCAGCACGATCGTCCGGTGCGAGGCGTCACCGCCGGCCATACCGGCCAGCAGCGAGAAGTTGGACACCAGGCCGTCGGTCACACCGAAGACGGCCGGCCGCAGCCAGCCGCCGTTGACGTCCCGGTGGTGGTCCTTGGGGATCGAGGGGCCCTGATACGCCGCCGGGCCCGGGTCGGCCGGGCCGGAGCCCGCGCCCGATCCCGACTCCGGGATCCGGTCCTCCGGGCCCGTGATCGCCTCCGACGCGTTCCGGGCCGCCGGAACACTGTGAGCACCAGGAGCACCGCCCGAAGCGGTGGAGTCGACTACGGTCGCGGGCGCGTCGGCGTGGTTCATCGGCTCGATTCTGGCAGGCGTTACGGGGTCGGGGACTCCTCTACCTTGCCAGGCTCGACTGACACTCGCTCGGCGACGTCGGTGTCGCCGGTCTCTTCCTCGTCGGAAGCGGCCTCGGGGTCCGCCTCCAGCTTTTCAGGTCCGGCCTTCTCTTCGCCAACCGTCTCGTCAGCGGTGCCGCCCTCGCCGCCTTCCGCGTTCCCGGCGTCCCCGGCGTCCGCGGCTTCCTCAGCGTCCTCACCGGCCGGAGCGCCGCCGTCAGCGGCCAGATACGGCGAGGCCTCCCGGCCGGGGTACTTCTTCTTCGACCACAGGAAGTACGCCACCGCGCCCAGGAAGACGAGGATCGCGGTCCAGTCGTTGAGCCGCATGCCCAGGAAGTGGTGCGCCTCGTCGGTGCGCAGCGACTCGATCCAGAACCGGCCGACCGTGTAGGACGCGACGTAGAGCGCGAACACCCGGCCGTAGCCCAGCTTGAACCGCCGGTCGGCCCAGATGCACAGCACGGCCACGCCCACGCACCAGAGCGACTCGTACAGGAACGTCGGGTGGAACGGCCCGCCGGCCACCAGCTCCGGTTTGCCGTCCGGTCCGATGATCGCGCGCTGCGTCGAGGTGTCCATGACGTGGACCTTCAAGCCCCACGGCAGGTCGGTGTGCCCGCCGTAGAGCTCGTTGTTGAACCAGTTGCCCCAGCGCCCCAGCGCCTGCGCCAGCACGATCCCCGGCGCCACGGCGTCGGCGAAGGTGCGCAGCGAGGCGCCGCGGCGGCGGCAGCCGATGTAGGCGCCCAGGGCCCCGAGCGCGATCGCGCCCCAGATCCCCAGGCCCCCCTCCCAGACGTAGAACGCCTTGACCCAGTCCCCGTCCTTGCCGAAGTACGGCCCGGAGGTGGTGATCACGTGGTAGAGCCGCCCGCCCACCAGGCCGAACGGCACCGCCCAGATGGCGATGTCGACGACCTCCTGCGGCTTGCCGCCGCGGGCGCGCCAGCGCTTGTCGCCGAGCCAGACGGCGACGAGGATCCCGGCCAGGATGCACATGGCGTACATCCGGATCGGGATCGGGCCCAGGTTGTAGCGGGCCTTGGTCGGGCTCGGGATCTCCGCCAGGTAGGTGGCGGCCGTGGCGACCTGGTGGGCGGCTGCGAAGCTCATCGGCGGGCGGGGTTCCTCGGGGTCAGGCGGGGCGGGTCAGGACTTCGACGAGGTCGGGGTGCCCGCCGGGGACGACCCGGAGGACGACGGCGCCGAGGAGGTGGCGCCGCTGGACGGCGCACCCGACGACGGCGCACCCGACGACGGGGCACCGGACGACGGCGCGCCCGACGAGCCGGAGGCCGACGGAGCGGAGCTGGTCGGCGCGGTCGGCAGCGTGGTCTTGGTGCCGGCCTTGCCGCCCTTCTTGGTGAAGGCGTCGTCCAGCTGCTGCTTGAAGTACTGCAGCACGGCGTCGGCGCTGTTCTGGCTGAAGGTCAGCTGCTGGCCCTCCAGGAAGACCGTCGGCGTGCCCTGCAGCCCGATCTTGTTGAAGTTGTCGGCGTTGGCCTGGACCCAGCCGTCGTGCTGACCCGAGTTCACGCAGGCCGCGAACGCGGTGCTGGCCTTCAGGTACGGGATCTGGTCGGCGATCGCCAGGATCTTCGCCTTGTCCGCGAACACATCCTGCTGCTCGTTCGGCTGGTTCGCGTACAGCAGGTCGTGCAGCGCCATGAACTGGCCCTGGTCCTGCGCGCAGGCCGCGGCGTTGGCGCCGTTGAGCGAGCCCTTGCCGTTGTCGTGGCTGTCGATGACGCGCGCCGGGTGGTAGATGACCTGCAGCTTGCCGTCCTCGATGTACTGCCGGTAGGTCGGCTCCAGGGTGGTCTCCACCTGCTGGCACACCGGGCAGCGGAAGTCCTCGAACACGTTCATCGTGACCGGCGCGTCCACCGAGCCGACGTGGATGCCCAGGTCCTTGCCGGACTTGGCCTGCGGGTCGACGACGGCGGCGGTGGGCGCCAGGTAGGGGTTGCTGTTGTGCTTGGAGGCCTGGACCGCGATGCCGATGCCGCCGGCGATCGCGAGCACGGCCACCACCGACGTGCCGATCGTGATCTGCTTGCGCCGCCGCTCGGCCCGCTGCCGCTTCAGCTTCTCGGCGGCCACCCGCTCGCGAGCGTTCTGCTTCCCTACCCGGTTCGCCTGGCTCATCGTCGTTTAAAGTCCTGTCCGGATGCCGTCTGGAGTGGGCGCGCCGCCGATCCATTCCCAGGGCGCGCGCACCGCATCTTATGCGGTGCCGCGTTGGAAACGCACCGGAGGCGGGCCGGGTTGCGACAAATCCTTCAGGAACTTTTAGCCGCGCCGCCGGCGGGCCGGCGGCGGCGGCCGTCGTCAGCCCTGCTTGGCAATCGCCGCGTCCAGTGCGGCCCGGTAGTCGGCCTGCTGTTGCGCGGCCGGAACGGTCGCGGGGTCCTTGAGATAGAACTGCGTGCCGTCGATGTAGATGTCCGGCGTGCCGACGCTGCCGCCGAGCTTCTTGCTCAGGTAGTCGTAGTTGGCCTTGATCCACGGCGCGTACTTGCCCGAGCGGGCGCAGTCGTCAAAAGCCGCGCTGCGCAGCCCGGGCACCTGGCTCGCCAGGTTGAGCACGTTGTCGACGTTGCCGTAGGTGTCGTTCTTCTCATCCGGCTGGTTCTTGAAGAGCAGGTCGTGGAAGGCGATGAACTGTGCCTGCCCGACGTCCGCGGCACAGGCCAGGGTGGCGCCGCCGACGAGCGAGCCCTGGCCGCCGCCGACGCGGTCGATCAGGTCGACGAGGTGGTACTGGACCTTGATCTTGCCCGCGTCCGCGTACTCCTTGTTGATGCCGCCGAACAACCCCTCGGCGATCTTGCAGTAGGGACAGCGCACGTCCTCGTCGACCTCGACGGCGACCTTGGCGTCGGGCTTGCCGTAGACGATCCCGCCGGGGTCGGCCTGGGTGGCCGGGTTCGCACTGACGCCGGTCGGCGCGGTGAACGGCTGGCCGGCGCCGTACGCGTTGCGCGCGGCCTGGTTGCTCTTCGAGGTGTTGTGCTGCACCAGGACGCCGATCAGCACGGCCAGCACGACGACCGCGGCGACCACGCCGCCGATCACCATCTGCTTGCGCCGGCGCTCGGCCGCGGCCTGCTGCCGGCGTACCTCGGCGCTGCGTTCCCGCCCGGTCTGGCGCCGCTTCCCGCCGCTCCCGCCGTCGCTCGTCATGAGCCCATCGTGCGGGGGTCCGACAAGTCGGACAATTCAGACGGTCAGATCGGGTCACCCAGCAGCGCGCGCTCCAGCGAGAACTTCGACGCCGGCTTCCAGACCAGCCACACCGCTGGGATCATGAAGATCAGGTCGCGGATGACGTCCAGGGTGTAGCGGGTGTGGCCCTTCGGCACCAGGCCGCCGCTGCCGCCGCAGCCGCAGCTGATGGCGATGCCGCGGGCGCCCAGCGAGATGATGCCGCCGATGTAGACCAGCAGCAGCAGCGCCGACATGAGCGCCACCAGGCGGGTGCCCAGGCCCAGGATCAGCAGCAGGCCCAGGGCCAGCTCGAAGTAGGGCTGCGCGTAGCCGAACGGGGTGACCAGCGACTCCGGCAGGATCCGGAAGTCGCGCACGCTCTGCGCGTTGGACTCCGGCGTTCCCAGCTTGCCCAGGCTGTACTTGAACCACATGACCGCGAGCAGGACCCGCATGACCAGGCTGATCCACTGCTGGTGGGTGTCCACGAAACCGCGCAGACCGCCGGAGCCGGTCGGCGCGTCCTTGACGGGCGCCTGGGAAGCCATGGAAGTCATAACCCCAAAGGATAGGCGCTGGGAAGAGCCTCCCGGGAGTGCGGCTCACTCCCGGGAGGGAACTTCCTAGCAGTTTCTCAGCTAATCTCCGCCATCACCTTCTAGCGGGCCTTACTCCCCCGTCGGACCCCTTCGGCGAGCTCCGCGGCCAGCTCACGGACGGCGTCGACCCCCCGGCGCGGGTCGCGGTGGTCCAGCAGCCGGCGCACGAACGCCGAGCCGACGATCACGCCGTCGGCATAGCCGGCGATCTCCGCGGCCTGGTCACCGGTCGAGACCCCGAGGCCGACGCACACCGGCCGGTCGGTCGCCTGCCGCGTGCGCTCGACCAGGCTGCGGGCGGCGTGCCCGACCTGGTCGCGGGCGCCGGTGACGCCCATCACGGCGCCGGCGTAGACGAAGCCGGTGCAGGCGTCGGCGGTCAGCGCGATGCGCTCGGGGGTGGAGCTCGGGGCGACGAGGAACACCCGGCCGAGGTCGTGCTTGTCGGTGGCCTCGATCCACGGCCCGGCCTCCTCGGGGATGAGGTCCGGGGTGATCACGCCGCTGCCGCCGGCCGCGGCGAGCTCGGTCGCGAAGCGCTCGACGCCGTAGTGCTCGATCGGGTTCCAGTAGGACATGATCAGCGCCGCCGCGCCGGTGTCGGCGACCGCTCCGGCGGCGCGGATGACGTCGGGCGTGGTGACGCCGCGGGCCAGCGCCTGGTCGGCGGCGGCCTGGATGACCGGGCCGTCCATCGCCGGGTCGGAGTAGGGCAGCCCGACTTCGATGACGTCGCAGCCGCCCTCGACCATGGCGCGCATGGCCTCGATCGAGCCGTCGACCGAGGGGAAGCCCGCGGGCAGGTAGCCGATCAGCACCGCGCGGTTCTCGGCACGAGCGCTCTTGAGGACGTCCTGGAGCCGGTTCACTGCTCTCCCCCTTCGAAGCCGAAGTACGCCGCGGCGGTGTGCATGTCCTTGTCCCCGCGGCCCGACAGGTTCACGACGATGACCGGCTCCCGGCCCAGTTCGGCGGCGAGCGCCGGCGCGATCCGCAGCGCGCCGGCCAGGGCGTGCGCGGACTCGATCGCCGGGATGATGCCCTCGGTCTCGCACAGGGCGCGGAACGCGGCCATCGCCTCGGCGTCGTCGACGGGCTCGTAGACGGCGCGCCCGGTGGCGTGCAGGTAGGCGTGCTCGGGGCCGACCGCGGGGTAGTCCAGGCCGGCGGAGATGCTGTGGCTCTCCTGGGTCTGGCCGTACTCGTCCTGCAGAAGATAGGTGCGGGTCCCGTGCAGGACGCCGACGGAGCCCCCGGTGATGGAGGCCGCGTGCCGGCCGCTGGCGACACCGGAGCCGCCGGCCTCGAAGCCGTAGAGGCGCACGGACTCGTCCGGCACGAAGGCGTGGAAGACGCCGATGGCGTTGGAGCCGCCGCCGACGCAGGCGCAGACCGCGTCCGGCAGGGCGCCGGTGATCTCGACGGCCTGGCGCCGGGCCTCCACGCCGATGACGCGCGCGAAGTCGCGGACCATCGCCGGGAACGGGTGCGGGCCGGCGGCGGTGCCGAGTGCGTAGTAGGTGGTGTCGGCGCTGGCCACCCAGTCGCGCAGGGCCTCGTTGATGGCGTCCTTCAGGGTCTGCGAGCCGATCGCGACCGGCACCACCTCGGCGCCGAGCATGCGCATCCGCGCCACGTTCAGCGCCTGGCGGCGGGTGTCCTCGGCGCCCATGTAGACGACGCAGTCCAGGCCGAGCAGTGCCGCGGCGGTCGCGGTGGCCACGCCGTGCTGGCCGGCGCCGGTCTCGGCGATGACCCGGGTCTTGCCCATGCGCTTGGCCAGCAGTGCCTGGCCCAGCACGTTGTTGATCTTGTGGGAGCCGGTGTGGTTCAGGTCCTCCCGCTTGAGCAGGATGCGCGCGCCGGCGCGCCGGGAGAGGTTGCGCGCCTCGGTGAGCAGGCTCGGGCGGTTGGCGTAATGGAGCAGCAGGTCGGCGAACTCCCGGTGGAACGCGGGGTCCGTCTTGGAGACCTCGTAGGCCTCGGTGAGCTCCTTCAGGACGGCCATCAGCGCCTCGGGCATGAAGCGGCCGCCGAACAAGGCGTCGTCCGTGGGGAAGTGCCCGGTGTCGTCGGGCATCGCGGCCGTGGCCGCGTACGCGGAGATGATCTCAGCGCACGGGTCGAACGGATACGACAGATCAGACATGAGTGATGTCCCAGGATGAGTGATGTGAACAGCTAGGGAAGGTCGCGGATTTACGCTTCCTGCCATCGCCGCGCCGCGGGCGCGTGCCGCCACCACGGACGGCGGCGGGCGGCGGCCCTCGGCTTGGTCGACATCACGATCCTGGACTCTACCGGGTCCCGGGCGGCTTAGGCGCGACCGTTCCGCAGCGCGGGATGCGCTCCGGCCGCGACCAGGTCGGCGACCGCGGCGCGCGGGTCCTTGCCGGTCACCAGGGACTCGCCGACCAGCACCGCGTCTGCGCCGGCGTTGGCGTAGGCGATGAGGTCGTGCGGGCCGCGCACGCCGGACTCGGCGACCCGGACGACGCCGTCCGGGATGGTCGGCGCCACCCGGGCGAAGGTGTCCCGCTTGACCTGCAGGGTCTTCAGGTCCCGGGCGTTGACGCCGATCAGGCGTGCGCCGGCGTCGACCGCGCGCCGCACCTCCTCCTCGTCGTGCACCTCGACCAGCGGGGTCAGGCCGATGGAGCCGGCCCGCTCGATCAGGCTCTCCAGGGCCGGCTGGTCCAGGGCGGCGACGATCAGCAGGGCCAGGTCGGCGCCGTGCGCGCGGGCCTCCCACAGCTGGTAGCTGGTGACGATGAAGTCCTTGCGCAGGACGGCGATGTCGACCTTCTTGCGGACGTCGTCGAGGTCGGCCAGGGAGCCGCCGAACCGGCGCTGCTCGGTGAGCACGGAGATGACGGTCGCGCCGCCGGCCTCGTAGTCGGCGGCCAGGCCGGCCGGATCGGCGATGGCGGCCAGCGCGCCCTTGGACGGCGAGGAGCGCTTCACCTCGGCGATGACCTTGACGCCGTCACCGCCCGCGCCGCCGCGGCGCAGCGCCTCGACGCCGTCGATGGCGCTGTCCAGGCGGGCCACCCGGGCCTTGAGGTCGTCCAGGCTGACGCGCTGTTGGCGCTCGGCGAGGTCGAGGCGGACGCCTTCGATGATCTCGGCAAGTACGTTCACCGTCGTCAGCTCCCCTCGATCGCCACACGAAGCAGGACCGCGCCCGCGAAAGCCGCAGGGGCGTGTCCGACGTCTCACTCTAGCGGCTCGCGGGGACCGCCGAGGCCCGGTGATCATCCACCGGCGTCGCCGGACCCCGCGCACACGCCGCCGCGCCGCAGGTCAGCGCGGCGGCGCGGAGAGGTTCACTTCGCGGCCGCGCCCAGCCCCATGGCGGACATGATCTTGCCGACCAGCGGCGAGACCAGCGCCAGCGCCCCGCCGACGACGGCCAGCGCGGGCATGGAGGCGACCAGTCCGGCACCGCCGAGCAGGAACCCGATGATGCAGAGCAGGACGGCGGTCCACGCCGCGGGGGTGCTGCCGTGGTCGTCGTGGCTGGACGACGCCCCGGACAGGGAGAGGGTGCCGGACAGGACGCCCGGGGTCTCGTCGGAGGAAGACGACATGGTGCGGCGTGCTCCTTGCGCTCAGCGGTGGATCGGTTGCGCTTCCATTGTCACCGATTCGGCGTAATGGTTCGTGCCCGGGTCCCGCCTTCCGCCGCGACGGCGTCAGCGCGATCGGTGGGATCCTCGCCACGGTCCAGCGCGTCCCAGAGGTCCTTGGCGGTACTGGCTTCGCCGGGCCGCGCGGCGGCGGGGGCGGCGTTCTCGTAGCGCGAGGACATACCGGGCCAGGCACCGCCGCGGGCGACGGCCGCCACGCCGGCGAGCGCCACCAGCACGCCGCCGGCCACCGCGAGCAGCCACCAGGAGGTGGTGTGGGCGGGGACGGCCCCGGAGGCGAAGCCCTTCGAGGCGGCCTTCTCGCCCAGGACGTGGGCGGCGTGACCGGCGCCGCGCGCCGTGACGGCGTTCACCACGACGCCGACGCCGACGGCGACCAGCAGCAGGCCGACCAGCCGGCGGGCCAGCCGCCGGGTGGCTAGCAGGGCGAGCGCCCCGGCGAGGGCGGTGAGGCCGAGGGCGGTGACCGCGGCCGAGAGGTCGTTGCCGGTGGCCGTCACGGCGAAGCTGCTCGGAGCCTGGTCAGCGGTGCCGTCGGCCCAGACGCGGCCGGCCGCGGCCCAGGCGGCGACACCGCCGAGGAGGGCGAGCAGGACGGTGGTGGTGAGTTCGCGGCGGGCGGCGCTGCCGGGGGTTCGCGGTGCGGCGGCGGCGTTCGGCGTGGCAGGGGCCGAAGGTTCGGCGGCGGCGTGCGGCTCGGCTGCGGTCACCAGGTCGGCAGCGGTTTGCGACTCGGCGGTGGCGTGCGGCTCGGCTGCGGTCACCAGATCGGCAGCGGATTGCGACTCGGCGGTGGCGTGCGGCTCGGCTGCGGTCACCAGGTCGGCAGCGGTTTGCGACTCGGCGGCGGCGCGCGACTCGGCGGCGGTCGACTCGGCTGCGGTCGAGTCGTCGGCGGTCGAGTCGTCGGCGATCGCCGCCGGCTCCGGACTGTTCGTTCCGTTGCTCACTTCGTCTCGCCCTTCCCCACAGCCGACCGCATCGTCCCCGCCACCGCGACCGCCTTCAGCACCGCCATCGCCTTGTTGCGGCACTCCTGGTCCTCGGCCGCCGGGTCGGAGTCGGCGACGATGCCGGCGCCGGCCTGGACGTACGCCACGCCGTCGCGGATCAGGGCGGTGCGGATGGCGATGGCGGTGTCGGCGTCGCCGGCGAAGTCCAGGTAGCCGACGATGCCGCCGTAGAGGCCGCGGCGGGTCGGTTCGTTCTGCTCGATGATCTCCATCGCGCGGGGTTTCGGGGCGCCGGAGAGGGTGCCGGCCGGGAAGGTGGCGGCGACGGCGTCGAAGGCCGTCCTGCCCTCCGCCAGGTCGCCGATCACCGTCGAGACGATGTGCATGATGTGGCTGTAGCGCTCGATCGCCATGAAGTCGACGACCTCGACGCTGCCCGGGCGGCTGATCCTGCCCAGGTCGTTGCGGCCGAGGTCGACCAGCATCAGGTGCTCGGCGCGCTCCTTGGGGTCGGCCAGCAGGTCGGCGGCCAGCTGGGCGTCCTGCTCCGGGTCGGCGCCGCGGGGGCGGGTGCCGGCGATCGGGTGCAGCATGGCGCGGCCCTCGGTGACCTTGACCAGGGCCTCCGGGGAGGAGCCGACGATGTCGAAGCCGGTGCCGTCCGGTGTCGGCATGCGCAGCAGGTACATGTACGGGCTCGGGTTCGTCGCCCGCAACACCCGGTACACGTCCAGCGCCGAGGCCGCGACCGGCGCCTCGAAGCGCTGGCTCACCACGATCTGGAACGCCTCGCCGGACTTGATCTCCTCGATGCAGCGCAGCACCGTCTCGCGGTAGTCCTCGGAGGTGCGGTTGGCGGTGAAGTGCGGCGCGACGGCCGGGTCGTACACCAGCGGCGTGTTCACCACCGGGGCGTTCAGCGCCTCGGTCATCGCGTCCAGCCGCTCGACGGCGCGCGCGTAGGCGGCGTCCACACCGGAGGGCAGGTTGTCGTGGTTGACGACGTTGGCGATCAGCCACACCGACCCGTCGGCGTGGTCCAGCACCGCCAGGTCCAGGCTGAGCAGGAACGTCAGCTCCGGAATGCGCAGATCATCCTTGGCCAGTTCCGGGATCCGCTCCAGGCGGCGCACGGAGTCGTAGCCGAGGTAGCCGACCAGGCCGCCGGTCAGCGGCGGCAGGCCCGGCAGCCGCGGGGTGTGCAGCAGCTCCAGGCTCTGCCGGAGCACGTCCAGCGGGTCGCCCGAGGTCGGCAGCCCGACCGGCGGCTCCCCGATCCAGTGCGCGGCCCCGTCCTTCTCGCTGAGCGCCGCGCCGGTGCTGACGCCCACGAACGAGTAACGGGACCAGATGCCGTGCTCGGCCGACTCCAGCAGGAAGGTGCCGGGGCGCTCGCCGGCCAGCTTCCGGTACAGCCCGACCGGGGTCTCGCCGTCGGCCAGCACCCGCCGCACCACCGGGATCACCCGGCGGTCGCGGGCCAGCTCGCGGAAGGTCGGCAGATCGGGGGTGTCCACGCCTGGGGGGAAGGCCGTCATGCGTCGATTCTCCCAGAGCGGACGGCCCGCCCGGTCACTGCCCCGGCGGCCCCGGCTACCCCAGCGGCAGGCTCCCGGCGTCGAAGCACGTCCGGTCGCCGGTGTGGCAGGCGCCGCCGGCCTGGTCGACCTTCAGCAGCACCGCGTCGCCGTCGCAGTCCAGCGCGGCGGACTTCAGGATCTGCACGTTCCCGGAGGTGTCGCCCTTGGTCCAGTACTCCTGCCGCGACCGCGACCAGTACGTCACCCGGCCGGTGGCCAGCGTGCGGCGCAGCGCCTCGTCGTCCATCCAGGCCAGCATCAGCACTTCGCCGGTGTCGTACTGCTGCGCGATCGCGGCGAACAGGCCGTGCTCGTCGCGCTTGAGGCGGTCGGCGATGGCGGGGGCGAGGGCTGCGTCGGTCATGCCGTCCATTGTCGCGCGCGGCGCCCGGCCCGGGATAATCGGTCCATCGACGTGAACCCGGTGTTCGAGGACATCGCGGGCGACCTGGCGGCGCGGGGCATGGCTAAGCGCGGGCACCCCGGCGCACGCCGGCGGCGCCTACTTCTTCGCCGCGAGCAGGGCCTCAACGACGGCCGCCGGAGCCTCGCGGTTCGGCCCGGAACCGGGAGCGGCGAGCTTGCAGCCGTCCAGCTCGACCACGCTCCATCCCGTCCCGTCGCCGGCGAAGGAGATGACGGCGTACTCGGACGCCGGGGCACCGCAAGCCTTCCCGGTGGCGACCGGGGCCTTCGTCAGCCCGTCGTAGACGACCGTGCTCTGGTCGCCGGTGAGGGTGGCGGCGGCCTCGAAGTCGCCGGCGGGCTTGCCCTTGTCGTAGTCGCCGACGAGCTTGTAGTAGCAGACACGGAGCCCGTTGGCGGGCTTCCCGGCCAGGAAGAAGAGCCTGTCCGGCCCGGACCCGCTGTACTGCGCGTTGACATAGGCCATCTCAGCGAACTGCTGCGCGCAGCCGCCGGCCTGCGCTCCCGGCGACTCCGTCTGGTTGATCCGCTCGGTCGAGACGACCGTGGTCTTCAGATCCGCGAGCGCCTTCACCACACCGGGGTCGGGGGCCGGACACACGCCCCACATCGGGATCGCGATGCGGTAGGCCTGGCCGCCCGCGTCCACCGCGGCGATCCACGGTTCGGCATAGCCGATGGCGGGGCAGGCGACAGACTTCTTGGGCGTCGGCTGCGGCGGCTTGGCGTAAGCGGCCCGCAGAGCGTTGACGAAGGCGTCGACCGAGCCCGTCGACCGCACCGTGTCGACGACCCGCCACTGACCCTGCCCCGGCACGTCCCGCATGCTCATCACACATTCGAGCAACGAGACCGGGTGCGCGTCGGCGGGAAGCGCCCCGGGCGCCGCCTGCGACGCGCCTCCGGCGCCGCCCGCCTTGATCGAGGCCGTGAAGTCCGCGCAGTCGTTCTTCGTCGGGACCGGCGCGGGCAGGCCGGTGATCGGCGCGCCCGGGCCGGCCCCGTCGGCGGACGCGCCTCCCTTGCTGGCGCATCCGCCGACCATCAGCGTCACCGTGACGAAACTTGCGAGAACTGTCCGCTTCATCGCCGCCCCCAGAGTCTTGGTGAGGGTTTCGACGCGTCGGACCCGCCCCGGGTTCCCTCGCGGCGGACTCAGCTCCGGCGGGCCCGGACGTACGCGTTCGACGCGGGCAGCCACAGCGCGACGGCCGTCAGCACCGCGCACGCCAGCTCGACGCCGTCCAGCGCGTGCAGCACCGTCGGCGTGTCGTCACCGAGGTCGGCGAACGCCATGATGACCGGCAGCGCCAGGAACACCGTCCCCGCGATCCGCAGCTTGCGCGCGCCACGCACGATCGGCGTGCACAGCGCCAGGTAGACCAGCGCGATCACGATGCCGATGTACGCGCGGTCCTGCAGGACGTGGTACTCGGAGTTGACCGCGTCGTCGATCAGCGGCCCGAGGTCCAGCCCCATGGACCGGGCGTCCCCGAGCTGGCCGGCCAGCAGGCTGTTCGCCATGTCGCGGAGCATGGACCTGCCGTTGGCGAGTGCCAGCACCGCGTACGCGATGGTGCTCGCCGCGGCCAGGACGGCCAGCGTGGCGGCGGCCTTGACGGACAGCGGCGCGGCGGCCGGCCCGGCGGTCCGGGCCCGCGCCTCGGGAGCGCGGGAGGCCATCCGGTCGCGGGTTTCTTGGGTACTCAACGTTCTTCCTCCTACGACGGCAGGCCGAAGCGAGCCGTCGGGCGGCTTGAGAAGTGGATGGGATGTCAGCGGCCGGCTTCCGCACCGGCCGCTCAGCGAGTCTGCCCCGCTCCGGCGGCCGGCGTCCACGATTCCGCACTGTCATCGGGATCAGTTGACAGGTACCTGAGATCAGTTCTCTGACGGGGCGTTCGGCGGCCGACGCGTTCTTGTGCTGTACTGCCGTGATGGACTCCGCCGACCTACCGGCTCCGCTGCTGGACGCCACCTTCGACCAACTCCGTACCCTGACACTGGTGCACGACACCGGCTCGGCGCTGCGGGCGGCACGGGTCCTGGAGCGCGAGCAGTCCAGCGTCCAGAAGCAGCTGGACACCCTGAACCGCGCCTTCCAGCGGATGTGCGGCGAGCAGCTGGTCCTGCGGTCCGGCCGCGGCAAGGACTTCCGCTTCACGCCGACCGGCGAGGCGGTGGTCGCGCTGACCCGCCGCACCCTCGCCGACTGGTCCGACGGCGTCCACGCGATACGCCGCCGCCTCGGCTCCCGCCTGACGGTGGGCACCACGGAGCTGATGCTGCCGTTCCTGGCGGGCGCGCGGGAGCGGATCGCGGAGTCGCTGGACGAACGCGGGGTACAGCTGCACGTCGTCCACATCAGGACCAGCGAGTTCGCCGCGACGCTGGAGGCGAACGAGGTGGACGTGGTGTGCGGCAGCATGGTGGTGCCGGCCGGCGGCACGGCGCATCGGGAGAAGTACGACGTCGTCGAGCGCTACCGCAGCCGGCTGGTGCTGCTGACGAACCTGCCGGTGGACGAGTTGCCCGACGCCCCGGTGTCCGCCTCGAGGCTCGCGACTGTGCCCCTGGCGCTGCCGTCCCACGGCCTGGTCGTCGAGTTCCTGTCGCGGTGGTACGGGCCGGCCCACCGTGACCGTCTCACGACTGCCGCCGAAATCAGCGACCTGACATATGGCTTCTCACTGCTCACGTCGGGCCTGGTCAGCGGCTGCGTGCTGGTGACGGAGGGTATAGCGCACGCGGCCGCGACCGGCGCCCTCCCCGCCGCGGCAGGACTGCGCCGGGTCCGCCTCGGCACCGGCTTCACGCCCGATCTGGAGTTGCTCACCGGCGCGTTCTCCCGCCGCGGCGAACGCTCCCGCATCGCGTCGGGCCATCCGCTCGCGCTGCTGTGGTCGGCGTTCGAGGCCGAGGTCGCGGCGAACACGCCGGGTGTCCTGGCGGGAGTCGGGTAGGTGCTAAGACCGCTGCTGCCGAGCCCAGCTCTCATGCAGCCCCGAATACACCCCGCCCGCCACCACCAACTCCCGATGCGGCCCACGCTCCACGATCCGCCCCGCATCGAAGACGAACACCTCGTCCGCCGCCTCCGCGGTGGACAGGCGGTGCGCGATGGCGATCGACGTCCGCCCCCGCGTCAACCCGTCGAGCGCCCGGGTGATCCGGACCTCGGTCGCCGGGTCGACGGCGGACGTGGCCTCGTCGAGCACCAGCAGATCCGGGTCCGCGATGTACGCGCGCGCCAGCGCCACCAGCTGCCGCTCGCCGGCGGAGAGCGACTCCCCGCGCTGGCCGACGCGGGTGGCCGGGCCCTCCGGCAGGCCGTCGAGCCAGTCGGTCAGCCCCAGGTCGTCGAAGGCGCGGCGGACCTCGTCGTCCGTGGCGCCCGGGCGGCCGTAACGGACGTTGTCGCCGACCGTCATGTCGAACAGGAAGCCGTCCTGCGGGACCATCACCATGCGGGAGCGCAGGGTTTCGAAGTCGACGTCCTTCAGCGGCACCCCGTTGATCGTGATGTGGCCCGAGGTGGGGTCCATCAGCCGGGTCAGCAGTTTGGCGAACGTCGTCTTGCCCGAGCCGGTCTCGCCGACCACCGCCACGCGGGTCCTCGGCTTGATCTCGGTGCTCAGGGAGTGCAGGACCGGGGCGCCGCCGGGGTAGGCGAACACGACCTCTTCGAATCCGACGCCGAGCGGGCCTTCGGGGGGTGAGACTCCCGCCGTGCCCGGGTCGACCACGTCCGGCGGCGCCTCCAGCAGGCCCACGATGCGCCGCCAGCCGGCGATCGCGTTCTGCGCCTCGTTGAGCATCTCGGTGCCGAACTGCACGGGTGAGATGAACAGCGTCACCAGGAACAGCATCGCCGCCAGTTCGCCGGCGGTCAGCCGGCCGCCGACGCCGAGCAGGACGCCGAGGACCACGATGCCCGCCGTCGCCAGGCCGGCGACCAGTTCGCCCATCGAGAACGTGATGACGATCAGCCGCTGGGTCCGCAGCTGCGAGTCGCGTGTCGACTCCACCGCCTCGCCGATGCGGCGGCCGGCGCGGTCCTCGATCCCGTAGGCGCGCAGCACGTCCGCGCCGACCAGTGCCTCGGACACCTCGCCGAGCATCTGCCCGTAGCGGCGCCGCACCTTCCGGTACGCGCGCCCGGTCCGGGCCTGGATCCGGCGCATGATCAGGAACATGGGCACGAAGCACGCCCAGACCAGGAGCGTCAGCTGCCAGGAGTAGACGGCCATCACGACGGTCACGACCAGCACCTGGGCGGCGGCGATGAACAGCTGCATGCCGCCCTGCTGGATGAACACCGTGACCGTGTCGATGTCGCTCGTCACGCGGCTGACCAGCGCGCCCCGCTGTTCAGCCTGCTGATGCAGCAGCGACAGGTCGTGGACGTGGCGGAACGCCTTGGTGCGCACCGTGGCCAGCCCGCGCTCGCTGGAGGTGTAGAGCCGCACGTTCATCAGGTACGCCGACACCGCCGTGACCAGCACCGCCAGGGCGCTGAGCGCGACCATCGTGCGGACGACCCCGTAGTCGGGGCCGCCCTTGGCGAGGATGCCGCGGTCCAGGGTCTGCTGGACGGTCAGCGGGATCACCAGGCGGCCGACGGTGGCGACGGTCGCGAGGGCGACGGTCAGGCCCAGGCCCTTGGTGAAGTCCGGGGCCAGACGCAGGCCGCGGCGCAGGACGGCATAGCCGCCGTCGGTGGCCTCGGGGAGCTGGTAACCGGAGCTGGAAACGGGAGCCGACTTCGCGTCGGCACTCGCGTCGGTGTTCGCGTTCTTCGCGTCGTTCTTCGCGTCGTCCTTCGCGGCCACGGTCGCGGTGCTCATCGTCCGGCCTCCTGCAACTCGCCGTCGCGCTGTTCGGGGATACGGGTGTCGTCGTCGGCGTCGCCGCCCTGCGCGCGCTCGTCGTGGTCGCGTTCGTACGCCGTGATCAGGTCGCGGTAGCCGTCGCAGCGCTCCACCAGCTCGGTGTGCGTGCCCTGGTCCACGATCCGGCCGTGCTCCAGGTACACCACCTCGTCGGCGAGGGCGATCGTCGCCTTGCGGTACGCGACCACCAGCACGGTCGAGGCCAGCGTGCCCTCGCCGGCGGCCTCGCGCAGGCCGCTGAGGATGGCCGCCTCGACCTGCGGATCGACGCTGGCGGTGCAGTCGTCGAGGATCAGCAGGCGCGGCTCGCGGATCAGCGCGCGGGCGAGCGCCAGCCGCTGCCGCTGCCCGCCGGACAGGGTGGCGCCGCGCTCGCCGATGACCGTGTCCAGCCCGTCGGGCAGGCGCTTCACGAAGCGTTCGGCCTGCGCCAGGCGGAGCGCGGCCCAGATCCGCTCGTCGTCGGCTTCGCGGTCCAGGCGGATGTTGTCGCGGATGCTGTCCTGGAACAGGAAGGTCTGCTGCGGGACCAGCGCGACCTGCGCCGGGATCTCGCCGCGGGCGAAGTCGCGCAGGTCCTGGCCGTCGAGGCGGACGGTGCCGCTGGTGGGGTCGGCGAGGCGGGCGAGCAGGCCGGTGAGCGTGGACTTGCCGGAGCCGGTCGGGCCGACCAGCGCGATCGTGGCGCCGGGGCGGAGGGTCAGGGCGACGTCCTGGAGGATGGCCTGCCCGTCGTAGCCGAAGCCGACGTGGTCCAGTTCGACGGTCGCGGCGGCGGTTCCGGAGCCGGCGCCGGCCCGGCGCGTGCCGAACTCCATGTCGCCGCGGGCGTCGAGCACCGCCTTGACCCGCTCGTAGCCGACCACGGCGCGCGGCAGTTCGCCGAGCACCCAGCCGATGGCCCGCAGCGGGAAGGCGAGCAGCGTGATCAGGTAGGCGATCTGCACGACCTGCCCGGGCTGGATCGCCCCGGACGCCACGCGCGAAGTGCCGACCAGCAGCGCGACCAGCACGCCGAGGTTCGGTACGGCCTCCAGCGCCGGGTCGAAGAACGCCCGGGCCCGCCCGGCGGCGATGTTGGCGTCGCGCAGCCGGTCCGCGGCCTCGGCGAAGCGGACGGTCTCCACGTCCTCGCGGCCGAGGGTCTTCACGACCAGGCCGCCGTCGAACGACTCGTGCGCGATCTCGGCGACCCCGGCCCGCTGCTCCTGCGCGGCGGCCAGGCGCGGCGCGGCGAACCGCTGGTAGACGGTGTTCAGCACGATGATCGCCGGGAAGAGCAGGAACCCGACGATCGCCAGCACCGGATCGGTGAGCACCATCGAGACCAGGGCCGCGACCATCATGATCAGCACGCCGAGCGACATCGGGAGCGGGGCGATGAACTGCCAGGCCATGTCGACGTCCGACCCGGCGTTGGACAGCAGCTGTCCGGTGGGGTGGCGCCGGTGCCAGGACAGCGGCAGCTGGAGGTAGCGCTCGGCGACCGAGCGGCGGTACCGGGCCTGGAGACGGAACTGCATGACCCCGGCGAGCAGCCGGCGGCCGATGATGCCGAGCACCTTGGCCAGCGCGACGCCGAGGATCAGCAGCCCGGCGGCGGCGGTGGCACCGGCCGGGACCTTGCCGTCCCGGAAGGCCGGCAGGACGGCGTGGTCGGTGGCCCAGCCGACGGCCCAGGCCGAGCCGACGGTCATGACGCCGTAGACGGCACTGCCGGTGACGGCGACCGCGAAAACTCTGGGCTCGGTCCGGATCGCGATGCCGAGCAGGCCCAGCCCCCGCCTCAGGATGGACTTCTGCGAACGCGCAGCCGACTGCAGACTCTCCGTACTCAAATCAACCGTCCCTACCCGCCCGTCCCCGGATCCCGGCCCCGGCTGCGCCAGGCCCCGCATCCAGGGATGCGTAGGGGCCCTTCCCCTCCGCCGACTCCCTGGGCTACACAATGGCGGACAACATCCCGAGAGGTAAAACCCATTCCACAACCTCGGGTGTTACCCCCACTTCGATCGATGGTCCCGGCACTCCTGGCGCCCCAGCCGCCCCACCGTTTACGCTCCTGGCCGTGCAGATCATCGCGACCGTCCTGGCTCTGCTGCTCGTCGCCGAGTGGGTGATGGCCCCGATCAACCTGTGGACCGGCCGCACATTGCCGCTGTTCGAGCGGTTCACCGGCCACTCCCCCGCCGTGGCCCGCACCGTGTTCGCGCCGGTCAAGGCGCTGGCGGCGGCGCTGGTGCTGATCGGTCTGTTCGCGGAACCGGTGAGTGTCGCCGGGGCCGTGCTCAGCATCGTGATCTGCGGGTACTACCTGATCCGGCTGGCGGCGCCGGGGCGGCGGGATCCGTCGGGGATAGCGGCGTTCGCGTTGTTCGGGGCGTGCGCGGCGGGGTTGCTGATAACGCAGCTCGCGCGGTGAGCGCTCTCGACGAGGCGATGGACGGGCTCACCGACGATCCGGCACTGCCGCCCGCGCTGATCCGGCGCCTGTTCGGCTGGTCGCGGGGCCAGGGCGACGTCGCCGGACCTGCCCGCCGAGGTCGGCGCCGCCCTCGCCGCCGATCAGAGTCCGCGGGTACGGCTGGCGGTCTTCGGCCGCCCCGACACCCCGGACGCAGTGCGGGCGGCCATCGCCGCTGACATCGCCTCCGGCAATCCGGCCATCGACGACGTGATGGCGGCCTCCGAGGAGGAATCCCAGCTCGTCTTGGAGGCCATGGAGGCGGCGTCCGAGATCAAGAGGCTGCGACCGGCGTGGGTCACCGCCGACGCCGCACGCCATGTCGACTCCCGTTCCCCTGCTTCCGTGCGGCGGCGGCGCGGAGCACGGACCTGCCCGATGAGGCGGCGCTCCGCTTGCTGGACGACGAGGACGAGCATGTCCGCATCGCCGACCACGTCTGCGCGCACTGGCCGCGACAGGCGATCCCGACCTGCCGGCGGAGCTGACGACAACGTTGGCCACCGATCCGAAGGCGTCGGTGCGCGAGGCGATCGCCACCCATCCGAAGCTCCCGGCCGAGCACCTGATCGCGCCGAGATGGAGCGGTCGCTGCGGCTGGCCGGTCTGTGACGCGGACTACGACCCGACCACGACCAGCCCGACCTCGTACGCGAACACCACCGCCTGCACACGGTCGCGCAGCTCCAGTTTCGGGAGGATGCGGCTGACGTGGGTCTTCACCGTGGCCTCGGACAGGTGCAGGGAGTCGGCGATCTCAGCGTTCGACTGGCCGCGGGCCATCTCGACCAGGACCTCGCGTTCGCGGTCGGTGAGACGGCCGAGGCGCACGTCGGCGCGGGGTGCGGGGGCCGCGGGCGACTGGCGGGCGAAGGCCTCGATGAGCTGACGGGTGATGCGCGGGGCGACGACGCCGTCGCCGGCCGCCACGGTGCGGATGCCCGCGATCAGGTCGGAGGGATGGGCGTTCTTCAACAGGAAGCCGGCCGCGCCGGCGCGGAGGGCGGCGAAGGCGTACTCGTCGAGGTCGAAGGTGGTGAGGATCAGCACCCGGGACGGCAGGCCGGCGGTGGTGATGCGGGCGGTGGCCTCGATGCCGTCGACGCCGGGCATGCGGACGTCCATCAGCACGACGTCCGGACACAGCCGGGCCGCCAGCGCCACAGCCTCGGCGCCGTCGCCGGCCTCACCGACGACCGCCACGTCCGGCTGTGCTTCCAGCACCATGCGGAAGCCCATGCGCAGCAGGGGCGCGTCGTCGACCAACAGAACGCTGATCACGCGGCATCACCGGCCCGGGAAAGGCGGGTCGCGGTCGGCTCGTGTGCAGTCGGCGCGGTCGCGATCGCCTCGTGTGCAGTCGGCGCGGGCGCGGTCGGCACAGTCATGGTCGCCCCGTGTGTAGTCGGCGCGGTCGCGATCGCCCCGTCTCCAGTCGGCTCCGTCGCGGTCGCCCCGGTCGCGGCCACCGGCACGCGGGCGTGGACCCGCCACCCGCGGATCCCGGTCCGCGGCCCGGTCTCCAGTTCACCGCCGAACGCCGCCACCCGTTCCCGCATCCCGGCCAGGCCGTGCCCGCCGCCCTCGTCCCGCCCGCTCGCCGAAACGGCGGGCACCCCGTCGTCGACCACCGTCACGTCGACCGCCTCCTCGCTGTAGCTCAGCAGCACCCGCGCCGACACACCGGGCTCGGCGTGCTTGCGCGTGTTGTTCAAGGCCTCCTGCACCACGCGGAACACGGCCAGCTCCACCCCCGACGACAGGTCCGGCGGCGCTCCGCCGACCACCAGCTCCACCGGCAGCCCGGCCACGCGGACCTCCGACAGCAGCGCGTCCAGCTGCGCCAGGCCCGGCTGCGGGTGCAGCTCGGCCATCGTCCCTGCCGTCGAGCCGCGCAGCACGCCCAGCACCCGCTGCATGTCCGTGATCGCCTGGCGTCCGACTTCCGAGGCGCGCGCCACGGCCTCGGCCGCGCGGTCCGGCGCCGTGTGGACCGCGTACGAGGCGCCGTCGGTCAGCGCGACCATCACCGACAGGCTGTGCGTGACGACGTCGTGCACCTCACGGGCGATCGAGGCGCGCTCGGTCGCGGCCGCGATCTGCGCCTGCTGGTCCCTCTCGAACTCCAGGCGGCGGGCCCGTTCCTCCAAGGAGGCCAGGTAGGCGCGGCGGGTCCGGGTGTTGATGCCGAGCACCGTCGCGGCGGTCACCATGCCGGAGAGGAAGATGAAGACCCGCATCGCGCCGCTCTCACGGGCCCAGTGCGCCGTGGCCGCCATCCCCCCGCCGAGTTCCATGACGGCCACGGCGGCGAGGGTGTAGCGGGTGGCGGCGTGCGCGGCCACCGAGTAGAGCGCGATCAGGAGGCTGACGTCGACCAGCGGGATCAGCAGCGCCGTCAGCCACTGCACGAGGCCGCACAGCGCGACCACCGCGAACGCCGCGACCGGGTACCGGCGCCGGACGACCAGCGGCAGGAACATGCCCAGCAGCAACGACCACGCGGCGACCGCGCGCACGCCGGAGTGGATGTAGACGTGCGTCCCGGCGGGGACCAGCATGGCCGCGACGAACAACGCGTCGACCACCGTGCTCTTGTCGGCCGCCCACCGCTGCGCCCGCGCGACCGCAGCCTGAAGACCCCGGCGGGCGCCGAGGTCGTCAGGAACCGCACCAGCAGGACTCACGCGTCTCGTTTCTTCAGCAGGTAGGCCGCCACGGCCATGGTGGCGACCGCGTACGCGACGAACAGCACGAACCCGGGCCACGGCCGCATCTGCCCCGACGCCTCGGTGTGCTCCACCAGCAGCGCCTGCCCGGCGTTGCTCGGCAGGTACGGATTGACCTTGTCGCCCCACGAGGTGAAGTTCAAGACCTCGCCGAGCACCGGCAGCACGAGCAGCGTCGCGAACAGCGCGGCGATCGCCCCGGCGGTGGTGCGGATGATGGTGCCCAGGCCGACGCCGAGCAGGCCGACCACGGTCAGGTACAGCCCGGTGCCGAAGATGATGCGCACGGCGCCCGGTGTCGTCAGGGTGGCCTCGATGTGCTTGGTGCTGAAGAAGGCCTGGCCGCCGAAGAAGCAGACGAAGGCGGTCGCGGTCGTGGTGAGCCACACCGCGGCGGCGAACACCGTGGCCTTCGCCCACAGCACCGGCAGCCGCTTCGGGACCGCCGACAGGCTGGCGCGGATCATGCCGGTGGAGTACTCGCCGGTGACCACCATGACGCCGAGGACGCCGACGGCGAGCTGGCAGAGGTAGTAGCCGCGCAGCGGGACGGCGATGGCGCCGAAGGTGGCCCGGCGGCCGGGCACCATGGTGTCCCACTTCTCGGTGATCACGAAGCTGAACAGCAGGCCGAGGGCGGTCATCGCGGTGCAGCCGACGAGCAGGGACCAGTACGAGGAGCGCAGGGAGCGGAACTTGATCCACTCGCTGTTCAGGACGCGGGTCTGGGTGACCTTGCCGGAGCGGGGGCGGCGGGTGGCCCCGGACGCACCGGTGGGCTCTGCGACGGCGGTCATGCGGTCACCTCGACCTCTCGGTCCTCGCGGTCCTCGCGGTTCTCCCGATCCCCGGCCGGGTCCGGGGCGCGGTACTCGACGGCGTCGCCGGTCAGCTCCATGAACGCCTCCTCCAACGACGCCTCCTTCGGCGCCAGCTCGAACAGCGTGATCCGGTTCTCGGCCGCGACGGTGCCGATCCGGTCGCTGCTCAGGCCCTCGACCTGCAGCGTGCCCTCGGCCGAGGAGGACACCGTGACGTCCGGCCCGGCCAGCAGTTCCCGCAGCCGCGCGGCCTGCGGGCTGCGCACCTTCACGCTGCCGCTGGACGCCCGCGAGACGAACTCCGCGACCGACGTGTCGGCGATCAGCCGTCCCTGCCCGATCACGATCAGGTGCTCGGCGGTCAGGGCCATCTCGCTCATCAGGTGGCTGGAGACGAACACGGTGCGCCCCTCGGACGCCAGTTGCTTGAGCAGGTTCCGGATCCACAGGATGCCCTCCGGGTCGAGCCCGTTGACGGGTTCGTCCAGGATCAGCGTCTCGGGGTCGCCGAGCAGCGCGCTGGCGATGCCGAGGCGCTGCCCCATGCCCAGCGAGAACCCCCCGGCCCGCTTGCGCGCCACGTCGCGCAGCCCGACCAGGTCGATCACCTCGTCGACCCGCGACCGCGGGATGCCGGTGGTCGCGGCCAGCGCGAGCAGGTGGTTGAAGGCGCTGCGGCCGGTGTGGACGGCCTTGGCCTCCAGCAGCGCGCCGACCTCGTGCAGCGGTGCGGCGTGGGCGGCGTAGTCGGCGCCGTTGACGGTCACCGTGCCGGAGGTCGGCCGGTCCAGGCCGAGGATCATGCGCATGGTCGTCGACTTGCCGGCGCCGTTGGGGCCCAGGAACCCGGTGACGACGCCCGGGCGGACGGTGAAGGACAAGTCGGCGACGGCGGTCTTGGCGCCGTAGCGTTTCGTCAGGCTTCTTGCCTCGATCATGGGCTTCACGCTACGGAGCGCGGGGGGTCGCGGTCGTCCGCCCCGAAGGCGAACCCGGCGGGGCGGCGAATGCATCGTGCGATGTACGGGTGATGCATCGGTGGATGGACCGGCGAGGTCCCAGGACCGCCCCCGCGGTCAGCGCACCGGGTAGCCGGCGTCCCGCAGCGAGCTCTTGACCTCGCCGATCGTCACGTCGCCGAAGTGGAACACCGACGCGGCGAGCACCGCGTCCGCACCCGCGCCCACCGCCGGGGCGAAGTGCTCCGCGGCCCCGGCGCCGCCGGAAGCGATCAGCGGCACCGTCACCGCGGCCCGGACCGCGGTCAGCATCTCCAGGTCGAAGCCCTGCTTCATCCCGTCGGCGTCGATGGAGTTCAGGAGGATCTCGCCGGCGCCGAGGTCGGCGGCGCGGACGGCCCAGGCCACGGCGTCGATGCCGGTGGAGCGCCGGCCGCCGTGGGTGGTGACTTCGTAGCCTGATTCGGTGTGCACGCCCTCCGGGCACCGGCGGGCGTCCACCGACAGGACCAGGACCTGGTTGCCGAAGCGGTCCGCGATCTCGGCGATCAGCTCCGGGCGCGCGACGGCGGCGGTGTTCACGCCGACCTTGTCGGCGCCGGCGCGCAGCAGGCGGTCCACGTCGTCGGTGGAGCGGACGCCGCCGCCGACCGTGAGCGGGATGAAGACCTGGTCGGCGGTGCGGCTGACGACGTCGTACACCGTGGCGCGGGCGTCGGTGGAGGCGGTGACGTCCAGGAACGTCAGCTCGTCGGCGCCCGCGGCGTCGTAGGCGCGGGCCAGTTCCACCGGGTCGCCGGCGTCCCGGAGGTTCGCGAAGTTCACGCCCTTCACCACGCGGCCGGCGTCGACGTCGAGGCACGGGATGACGCGGACGGCCAGCCGGCCGGGGGCGGCGGTGCTCACTGACTGCTCCTTATCAGAGATCTTGCAAACAGGGGTACTACGCGTCCGCGCGCTCGGCCCGGTACGCGTCCAGCTCGACCTCGACGAGCATCCCGGGATCGATGAGGCCGGAGACCACCAGCGCGGTGGCGGCCGGCCGGAACTCCCCGAACACCTCGCCGTGCGCGCGCCCGACCTCGTCGATGTCCCGCGAGTGCACCACGAACCAGCGGGTCCGCACCACGTCGCGCAGCTCGAACCCGGCCTCGGCCAGGGCCGTGCGCGCGTTGTCGAGCGCCACCTTCATCTGGGTGTACGGGTCGCCGTTGCCCTGCACCATGCCGTCGACGGTGGCGGTGCACCCGGACACCCAGGCGTGGGGCCCGGCGGCCACCACGCGGGAGTACCCGTACGTGCTCTCCCACGGCCCGCCGGAGCCGATCCGCTGGACGTTGCTCATTCTCACGCGCTCCTGGTGAGTTCGAGGGCTGCTTCGAGCGTGAAGGCGCCCGCGTAGAGCGCCTTGCCGACGATAGCGCCCTCCACGCCGATCGGCACCAGCGTGCTGAGCGCGGCGAGATCCTCCAGCGAGGACACGCCGCCGGAGGCCACGACCGGCTTGTCGGTGGCCGCGCACACGTTTCGGAGCAGCTCCAGGTTGGGGCCGGTCAGGGTGCCGTCGCGGTGCACGTCGGTGACGACGTACCGCGCGCAGCCGTCGGCGTCGAGCCGCGAGAGCACGTCGAACAGCTCGCCGCCGTCCTGGGTCCAGCCGCGCGCGGACAGCGTGGTGCCCCGCACGTCCAGCCCCACGGCGATCTTGTCGCCGTGCTCGGCGATCGCCCGCCGCACCCAGTCCGGGGCCTCCAGCGCGGCGGTGCCCAGGTTGACGCGCTCGCAGCCGGTGGCCAGCGCCCGGCGCAGCGAGGCGTCGTCGCGGATGCCGCCCGAGAGCTCGACCCGCACGTCCAGCTTGCCCACCACGTCCGCGAGCAGGTCGGCGTTCGAGCCGCGCCCGAACGCGGCGTCCAGGTCGACCAGGTGGATCCACTCGGCACCGGCGCTCTGCCACGCCAGGGCGGCGGCCAGGGGGTCGCCGTAGGACGTCTCCGAGCCCGCGGCGCCCTGGACCAGCCGGACGGCCTGGCCGTCGGCGACGTCGACGGCGGGGAGGAGTTCGAGGTAGGCAGGCATGGGGGTCCTTATATGTCGTACTCGATGTATTTCGGGTTCGATGTACTTCGTACTCGACGTACTTCGCATTCGATGTACTTTGTGCTCGATGTACCTCGTTCTGGAGGTATCTCGCGTTCGAGGTATCTCGGGCTCGAAGGAAGCGATCTGCTCAGCGCAGCTGACCGAGCCAGTTGCGCAGCACGTGCGCCCCGGCGTCGCCGGATTTCTCCGGATGGAACTGCGTGGCCGACAACGGCCCGTTCTCCACCGCGGCCACGAACGGCTCGCCATGCGTCGCCCACGTGACCAGCGGCGCGCGCATGCGGCCGGTGTCGGTCAGCTCCCACTTGCGCACCGCGTAGGAGTGCACGAAGTAGAACCGGGTCCCGGCGTCGAGTCCGGCGAACAGCTTCGTCCCCTCCGGGACCTCCAGCGTGTTCCAGCCCATGTGCGGGATGATCGGCGCGTCCAGCCGCTCCACGGTGCCGGGCCACTCGCCGCAGCCCTCGGTGACCACGCCGTGCTCCACGCCGCGGTCGAACAGGATCTGCATGCCGACGCAGACTCCCAGCACCGGACGCCCGCCGGCCAGGCGGCGGCCGATGATCCGGTCCCCGCGCACCGCCTTCAGCCCGGTCATGCAGGCCTCGTACGCGCCGACGCCCGGCACGAACAGGCCGTCGGCGTTCAGCGCGGTGTCGAAGTCGGCCGTGACCGTGACCTCGGCGCCGGCCCGCTCCAGGGCGCGCTCGGCGGAGCGGATGTTTCCCGAGCCGTAGTCCAGGACGACGACGGAGGGCTTGGTCACCAGCGCATCACCCCGGCCGCGATCGACATGCCGGCGCAGAGCACCAGGATCAGCGACATGGCCCGCATGCCGCCGTTCCCGGAGGCCTGCTTGAACAGCGAGTAGGACCCGCCGAGGAGGAAAAGGCCGAGGAACACCAGTCCCGCGGCGGCGTAACTGCCGGTCATGGCTAGAGGACACCCTTCGTGCTCGGAATACCGTTCACTCTAGGGTCCGGCGTGCACGCCTCCCGCAACGCCCTGGCCAGCGCCTTGAACTGGGCCTCCACCACGTGGTGCGCGATGCGGCCGTACGGCACGCGGATGTGCAGGCAGATCTGCGCCTGGGCCACGAAGGACTCGAAGATGTGCCGGGTCAGCTCGGTGTCGAACTCGCCGATCATCGGCGCCAGGTTCTCCGGCATCTCGTGCACCAGGTACGGCCGCCCGGACAGGTCGACGACGACCTCGGCCAGCGTCTCGTCCAGCGGCACCCGGGCGTCGGCGAACCGGCGCAGCCCGGCCTTGGTCCCCAGCGCCTCGCGGAACGCCGCGCCCAGCGCCAGCGCCGTGTCCTCGACCGTGTGGTGGCCGTCGATGTGCAGGTCGCCCTCGGTCTTCACGGTCAGGTCGAACAGGCCGTGCTTGGCCAGCTGGTGGAGCATGTGGTCGAAGAAGCCGACGCCGGTCGAGATCTCGGCCTCGCCGGTGCCGTCCAGGTCGACCTCGACCAGGACGCCGGTCTCGCCGGTCGTGCGCTCCACCCTGCCGATGCGGCCCATCAAAGACTCTCCTTCAAGGCGTTCAGGAACGCCGTCGTCTCGGGTTCGGTCCCGGCGGTCACCCGCAGCATGCCGGGGATGCCCACGTCGCGGATCAGGACGCCGTGGTCGAGCACCCGGCGCCACAGGCCCTGCTGGTCCCCGCCTGGGACGCCGAAGAACACGAAGTTGGCGTCGGACGGCACGACGGGCAGGCCGAGCGCGGTCAGCTCCTCGACGATGCGGTCGCGCTGCGCCTTCACCGCGTCCACGGTGCCCAGCAGCGCCCCGACGTGGCGGAGCGCGGTGCGCGCCGCGGCCTGTGTCAGCGCTGAAAGGTGGTACGGCAGCCGCACCAGCAGCAGCGCGTCGATCACCGCGGGGTCGGCGGCCAGGTAGCCGACGCGCGCGCCGGCCATCGCGAAAGCCTTCGACATGGTGCGGGTGACGATCAGCCGGGGGTGCTCGGGCAGCAGCGTGAGCGCGGAGGGCGTGCCGGGGCGGGCGAACTCGAAGTACGCCTCGTCCACGACCACCATCGCGCCGACGCCGTCGGCGGCCTTGAGCACCGCGCGGATCACGTCGAGCTCCATCGCCGTGCCGGTCGGGTTGTTCGGCGAGGTCAGGAACACGATGTTCGGCTGGTGCCGTTCGATGGCCGCGATCGCCTTGTCGGCGTCGAGGGTGTAGTCGCCCTCGCGCAGGCCGGAGACCCACTCGGTGGCGGTGGCCAGGGCGATCAGCCGGTGCATCGAGTACGAGGGCTCGAAGCCGATGGCGCTGCGGCCCGGGCCGCCGAAGACCTGGAGGATCTGCTGCAGCACCTCGTTGGAGCCGTTGGCGGCCCACAGGTTCCGCACGGTGAGCCCGTGACTGTGACAGGCCCCGGCCAGATAGTCGGCGAGGTCCTTGCGCAGCTCGGTGGCATCGCGGTCGGGATACCGGTTCAGCGTGGTCGCCGCTTCGGTGACCGCGCGAGCCAGGTCCGCCACCAGCTCGGGCGGCGGACCATAGGGGTTCTCGTTGGTGTTCAGCGGATACGGCACGTCGATCTGCGGCGCGCCGTACGGCGTCAGCTCCCGCAGGTCGTCGCGGATCGGCAGGTCGCGGTAGTCCACGCTCACCCCTCCCGGTCCTCGAACCGCGCGGTCACGGCCTCGCCGTGGGCCGGCAGGTCCTCGGCGTCGGCCAGCGCCACCACCAGCCCGGCGGCCTCGGCCAGCGCGTCCCGGCTGTAGTCGACGACGTGGATGCCGCGCAGGAAGCTCTGCACCGACAGGCCGGAGCTGTGGCAGGCGCAGCCGCCGGTGGGCAGCACGTGGTTCGACCCGGCCAGGTAGTCGCCCAGGCTGACCGGCGCGAACGAGCCGACGAACACGGCGCCGGCGTTGCGGACCTTCGCCGCGTCCGAGGCCGCGTCGCGGGTCTGGATCTCCAGGTGTTCGGCGGCGTAGCCGTTGGCGACGACCAGCGCCGCCTCGATGTCGTCGACCAGCACGACCGCCGACTGGCGCCCGCCGAGCGCCTCGCGGATGCGCTCGACGTGCTTGGTCGCCGCGACCCGCACCTCGAGCTCCTTCACGACCGCGTCGGCCAGCTCCTCGGAGTCGGTGACCAGTACGGCGGCCGCCAGCGGGTCGTGCTCGGCCTGGCTGATCAGGTCGGCGGCCACCACGCCGGGGTCGGCGGTGGCGTCGGCGACCACCATGATCTCGGTCGGGCCGGCCTCGGCGTCGATGCCGATGACCCCCTTGAGCAGGCGCTTGGCGGCGGCGACGTAGATGTTGCCGGGCCCGGTGACCAGGTCGGCGCGGCGGCAGACGACGGTCCCGGCGGCGTCCCGGTAGCCGTAGGCGAACATCGCGACGGCCTGCGCGCCGCCGGCGGCGTAGACCTCGTTCACCCCCAGGAGTGCACATGCGGCGAGGATCGTGGGGTGCGGGAGGCCGCCGTACTCCTTCTGCGGCGGGGACGCCACGGCCAGCGAGCCGACCCCGGCCTCCTGGGCCGGGACCACGTTCATCACCACGGACGACGGGTACACGGCGCGCCCGCCGGGGACGTACAGGCCCACCCGGTCGACCGGCACCCAGCGCTCGGTGACGGTGCCGCCCTCGACGACCTGGGTGGTCTTGTCGGTGCGGCGCTGGTCGGCGTGCACCTTCCGGGCGCGGCGGATCGACTCCTCCAGCGCGGCCCGGACCCGCGGGTCGAGGGCCTCGGCGGCCTCGGCCAGCGCCGCCTCCGGCACCCGGACGGCGGTCAGCCGCACGCCGTCGAACCGCTCGGCCAGCTCGATCAACGCCGCCTCGCCGCGATGATGGACGTCCTCGACGATCGGGCGGACCACGGCCAGAGCCGTCTCCACGTCCAGCTCGGCCCTGGGGACCAGGGCGCGAGGATCGGTCTGCTCCGTCGAAGAGCGTGACCCGTCCAGAGCGCGACCGCGCAGGTCGATACGAGTGATCACGTCACCGATTGTAGTTCCGCGGACGGGCGCGGACCGGTGCGTCCGCAGAATGGGCAGCCTCCCGCGCGGTGCGACTAGATTGGGTTCGTGACGACGACAGAGCTGCCGCTGTTCCCCCTCGGAAGCGTGCTCTTCCCGGGCGTCGTGCTGCCCCTGCACATCTTCGAACATCGCTACCGGCAGCTGGTGCGCGACCTGTCGGCGCTGCCCGAGGGCGCCCCGCGCCGATTCGGCGTGCTGGCCATCAAGGACGGCCACGAGGTGGGCCGGGGCAACGTCACCGCGCTGTACGACGTGGGCTGCACCGCCGAGATCGACTCGATCGTGGAGTACGAGGACGGCCGCTTCGACATCACCACCACCGGCGTGCACCGGTTCCGGCTGGAGTCGTTCGACGACGACGGCCCGTACGCCCGCGGCGAGGTGGAGCTGCTGGACGAGGTCACCGGGCCGGACGCCGAGGTGCTGGCGCCCGGGCTGACCGCGCTGTTCCGGAAGTACCAGGCCGCGCTGTCGGAGCTGCGCGGGGTGCAGGTCGGGGCGATCCCGGAGCTGCCGGAGGACCCGACGGTGCTGTCGTACCTCATCGGCGCGGCGACCGTGCTGGACGTGTACGAGAAGCAGCGGCTGCTGACGACGGAGACCACGTCGGAGCGGCTGCGCAACGAGGCGAAGATCCTGCGCCGGGAGACCGGGATCCTGAAGAGCCTGCCGTCGCTGCCGGCGGTGGACCTGCTGCGGCGACGCCGCTAGCAGGCCCTGCCGTCGCTGCCGGAGGGGCTGACCCGCTGCGGCGACACCGCTTGCGGGCTGGCGGGACCGGCAGACCATGCGGGGCCTGCGGGCCCGGTCAGCTGCGCGACGGGTCCGCCTGCTGCGTCGTGGTGTCCGTCCCCGGCTGTGCATCGCCGTTCTGGGGCGGACGCTTGTCCTGGCCCTGCCCGTCGCCGTTCCCACTCCAGATGCCCTGCTGGCCGCCGCCATTGGGGAAGCCGTAGGGATTCTCAGATGAGAAGAACATCTGCGAACGCTGGTCATACGCCTGCCACGGCGGCGTCGAAGCCTTGGTGAAGGCGGCCGTGAGCGCCAGGAACAGGACCATGCCCAGCACCGGCGCCGCGAAGTACAGCCCCTGGGCGTGCAGGGCGACCGGCGCGTGGAACTGGTGGCCGGCAGCGATGGTGTGCAGCACGGTGAGCGGGTCCGGCATCGAGATCCAGTGCCCCAGGGCCGCGGCCATGGTCGAGGCGACCAGACCGCCGAGCAGCACCCCCGCCCAGGCGCCGACGCCCGCGCCGTCCGGCTGCCCGTCCCGGTCCTGCCCGCCGAGCAGGCCGCGCCGCCCCAGCCAGAACGCCAGGACACCGAGCAGCAGGCCCGCCACGGAGGTGAACACGAAGAAGTACCCGTCGACGCTGGCGATGCCCTTCGCCTCGGGCGCGACCAGAAGCGCTGACTGGTCGACGTTCGCCTTCACCTGCGAGACGGCGTCGGCCGGGAGCGTCAGCCAGACCGTGGGGGCGAAGCGGTACCAGGCCAGACCGGCCAGCACGCCCAGCGCCGCACCGGCGGCCACCAGGATCGCGGCCGCCAGCAGGTCCGCACGCGCGGCTGTCAGCACCCCCCGGAAGGTGTACCGCCGCCCAGGCTTCCCTGCTGTGAGGTCCAGCACTCCCGGCAGCCCCTGCGCGCTCTGCGGTTCCTTGAAGGGGTTCCGCCACGGCGAGGAACCCGGGCCCTGCCCACCGGCAGTCGGCGAAGTCTGGTCGTTCATCGTCTATCAGCTTTTCATGCCGGGGCCACACATGGCAGCCGGGAGGGGCAGAAGGGAATGCAGTGGGGCGCGAGGCACCCCTTCTGGCAGCATGACCGCATGGCCGCAAAGAACCGTCAGGCGAGTGGAACCCCGGCGACAGCAGTGCTCACCAAGGCGGGCGTCGACTTCACGGTGCACACCTACGAGCACGACCCCTCCGCCGCCTCCTACGGCAAGGAAGCCGCCGACGTGATGGGCGTGGAGCCCGAGCGGGTGTTCAAGACCCTGGTCGCGGACGTGGACGGTACCCTGACGGTGGCCGTGGTCCCGGTCGCCGGCAGCCTCGACCTGAAGGCCCTGGCCGGCGCCGTCGGCGGCAAGAAGGCGGCCATGGCCGACCCGGCCGCCGTCACCCGCACCACCGGCTACGTCCTCGGCGGCGTGTCCCCGTTGGGCCAGCGCAAGCAGCTCCCCACCGTGGTCGACGAGACCGCGCTGCTGTTCGACACGATGTTCTGCTCGGCGGGCAAGCGCGGCATGGAGATCGAACTGGCGCCGGCGGAGCTGGTGCGGCTCACCGGCGCGGTCCTGGCGCCGATCGGCAAGGACTAGCGGCACCTTCGCGCGGCGGCACCTTCTCGCGGCGGCACCTTCTCGCGGCGGCACCTTCTCGCTGACAGGCGTCCTCGACCGCTGCTATGAGTGGTGTCCGAGGCCTGTGGCACGGGTCGTGTGCGTCCGCGGAATCGGCAAGCAGCACTCACCGAGCCTGCGGTCCGGACCTCGAGCCTTGCGAAGGTGCGGGACGCCATCGGCCCGGACATGCGGTGGTCGTGGCGCACGCGCTGGGGTCGGTGGTCGCCTACGAGGTGCTGTCCACTCTGGGAGCCCTCCGGACTAGTGCAGTGCCGCGTCGGTCTTCGGGGTCGGTTCAGCGTGCGGTTGGGCGCGGCGGTTGCTGTTGGTGTGGCTTCGCGTTCGCGCCCAAGGGCGGGGCGCGATGCCTCTGGC
>NZ_BAAAQM010000081.1:0-38634 GCF_039531675.1 Catenulispora subtropica | reverse complement strand
CCACACCGAACCACCAGATCAGAACCTTGATCAGAAACTAGCTAAGCGGCATTGGCCCAAGACCACGGTGCTGCGAATCGAGGCAACGTCGCTGTCGAACTGGAGTGCGCGAGCGGCTGCAATGGCGGCGGCTTCGAGTTCACCCGATCCGTGAAGCGGGCCTGATCGAGGACATCAGAAATGGAGGCCGCAACGTGATGTAGGACATCGGCGTCCCGCTGGTGAGCCTTCTCAAGCTGTAGAGTCATTGAGTGCAGCGTGACTCCAGTGAGCCGTCCTCAGCAGTCCTGTCCGGTGCCCGCCATACGGCTCGCGCAATCCTGCTCCAGGGCGACTTCCTCGTGCTGATCAGGCGGCTCCAGCCAAGCCGCGGACCCGAGCCATACTGGGTCACTGTTGGCGGGGGAATCGAGCCTGGCGACGCAGGGCCTGAAGACACGATGCGCCGAGAGGTGAAGGAAGAAGTCGGTGGGGTCGTCGGCCCTGCACAGCAGGTCCTCGTTCTCGCAGAGCCAAAAGAAGAAGGGGAACGGCTGACATACTTCTTTCTCGCGCTACTGGAGTCTATGGATACCTCCAACCGGGTCGGCGAAGAGTTCTCCATCCCCGGACGTGGTACCTATGATGTCGAAAAGATCCCTTTCACGCGCGATGCCATTACCTCGATCAAGCTTCAGCCGGAGGAGCTTGCCACTTATCTCGCAAGCAACGTCGATGGCCTGCGACTGCTGGCCGCGTCAATGACTGCGTGAAATTAACCCGGATAACCACACTCGCCTGGGGATGCGCCAGGGACCTCAGGCGCCTGACGGAACCTTCAGGATCGCCTGAAAGACGAACATGCATGTGCTCTTGGGTGGTGGACAGCAGCGGAAAGGGGCACGTGACCGGCCTGGCAATGGAACCGGCGTCGAGCCCGGCATCACCGCCCTGCCTGCCAGGCCGCTTCGAGATCACTTTCCAGGCCAACACCCACGCCCTACGCTCCCAAGATTCTAAATACCGGGAAGGGAATCTGTGCATTGACAGCCGTCCTGCTCAGGCGGGGCCTGGCCTATTGACCAGTAACTTGGTGTCGACGCTGGCCGTGCCAGCCACAACGAGGTGAGGAGTGGTAGATGACGCGAGAGCCGGACGCGATCGTTCCGGAGCCTGGCACGTTCGCCTGGAGCGTGCTCCACGACCGACACCCCGCTGTGATTGCCAAGGTGCGGGAGGCGTTCCCATTCGGGCCCCAACAGAACGAAGCCCTGGACGAACTGGCGAGCGAGACCTCCGTCGCCACCATCACCGCCCCGGAGCCAAGCGGCTGCGACCGCGACTGCTGGCCGGAGTGGGTACGGGAGTTCGCCGGCCGCCAGTTGGACCAGACGCCGTTCCTGTTCGCAGAGTCCTACTTTTACCGACGTCTGCTGGACGCGACCGGCTTCTATCGGCCTGGGCCATGGTGGTCTGTGGATCCGTTTGCCCCGATGAAACACGCCGAGCTGACCGATGCCCGCCTGGCCGAAGACCTCGGGTGGTTCGAGACGCTCACCGGCGCCTCCAGCACCGAGATCGGCGCCGTATTGCTGTCGGCCTCGCTTTGGGGAAACCGCGCGGACCTCGGCTTCCAAATGTCCACGCGGGCGGCGTCAGCAGGTAGAGCCGACGACGCCCCGGAAGCCGCTCCCGCCGTACTGGTCGATGACAGTGACCTGATGTGGTCACTGCTGCGTCGCGCCGATTCACCGCAGGTCGTGATGGTCGCTGACAACACCGGCCGCGAGCTCATCCCGGATCTGCTGCTGATCGATCACCTGCTCGAGACCGTAGGCGTGCAGGCCGTGGCGTTGCATGTCAAACCGGCTCCCTACTATGTCTCGGATGCCACTGGCGCCGACGTGATCGCGTGTTTGACCTGGCTGGCCGAACGCCCCGAACAGCTCGGACGCGCTGGGGTGCGGTTGCGGAGAGCGTGCGCCACCGGACGGCTGACAATTCACACGCACGCGTTCTACTGCGCGCCCCTGACCTACCACGACTTGCCCGCAGACCTCGCGGCCAGCTTCGCTGACGCGACAGTCACGATCATGAAGGGTGATCTGAACTATCGTCGGCTCGTCGGCGACCGCCACTGGCCGCCGACAACCGGATTCGAGCAGCTCACCTCCTACTTCCCTGGCCCGGTGACCGCCCTTCGGACTCTGAAATCCGACGTGGCTGTCGGCATCAGCCCACAACTGCTGGAAGTCCTCGATAAAAGCGACACCACGTGGCGCACAGTCGGGACTCACGCCGTCGTTCAGACCCGGCCCTGACGCCGCACACAGCCTTCGGCTCGCTCCTCGACCTCCGGATCGACAAATGTGGTGCGCCGCTCTGGTCGGCGCACCACGGAAGTGCTGCGATGCCGCAGATGGCGGCTATGCCTGTGGTGGATCGGTGGCCCACTGGTGGGCCGTTCCCGCGTGGACGGCGGCGTAGACGCGGTCGCGTAGCACGTTCGCGTCGTGGTCGGTCAACGTCCGCTCCAGGTGGCGCAGCACGATCCGCACCAGGACGTTGTTCTGATCCCTCTGGGCGCCCAACCGGGCCAGCGCTGCCTCGGGCAGCTCGGAGCACGGCGTTTGGGAGAGAATCTGTACCGACTCCACGCATGACGCGTCCTCGCCGAGTGCCTCACGGACCCTGTCGCCGAGGTCTTCGTCCACGGTCTCGGCGTCCACGGCGACCGAGATGTCTCTTCGGATCGCCGGCATCGCCGATACCGGCCGGTACGGCGCCAGATCCAGCATTTGTGCGGCGATCGCCGGATCGGTCGAGCGTAGGGCCCTGATATCGGGGACGCCTTTGATCAGCATGAGCAGCCGGTCAAGGCCGATGCCCATCGCGAGGCCGCTCCAGGTACTGTCCAGGCTGGCGCGGGCCAGGACTTCCGGGTGTGCCAGCCCGCATTCGGCGACCTCCACCCACTCGCCGTCGTGCTCGACGTCGACCTGCTGACCGTGAAGCGTGTAGGGGTGGACGCGCGGCTCACAACGGCTGGCCGCACCGGGAAGGATGGCACCGAGCACCACGGTGATCATCTGGTCCAGGTCGGCGGGAGCCATCGGTGGTGTGCGGCGGGACAGACGCCACAGGTCGAGCTGATGCGGTGTCCCGGTATGCAGCCGGTCGATGGCGTCGCGCCGGTACACGATGCCCGGGCACGCCAACAGCACATCGTCGGGTGCAGCCGGATCACCGGCCAGCGCGCGCAGAGCGGGCGGGATCAGAGCGCTGGAGTGGCTGCGCAGCATGCGGTGGCCGTCGACGTAGCGGGTGTAGCGGGCGTCGCGGGTGACGTCGTCTCCGCTGAAGCGCAGGTTGTCGTAGTTGTCTTCAATGCTGGAGATCCTGGGGCCACGGCACCACCGCACCTGGCAGCCCCAAGCGTCGGCGAGCGCGCTGACGGTGCGGTTCAGGACCAGTTGGATCGCGTGCGGGCCGTCGGCGGGATCGGTCAGGTCGCGGACGGAAAGGTCGCGGGAAAGCTGTTCAGATGAAAGGGCGGCGGGCATGGTGAAGTCCTCACGGTGAGCGGGGGGAAACCGGACGCGAGGTCCCCCTGGCCCGTAGAGCCCGCTCAGTGAGGGCTGCTCAGCTCACGAGACGTGGCGAAGTCCGACCCCTTGAGCGCCCGGTAAGGGCCAGGGGGCCGGTAAATCGGCGAGAGTTCGCAACGACGGCCACAACCTCACGATATCCGACTCACCTGGAGGTGGCGTGGTATTTCCGCAGGCCCAGCGGCGCAGCGGCATCCAGCTCACGCACTGACATCCCCACTTGGGCCGGGCCTCGCCCCGGCAGGGTGCCGCTACAGATGACATGCCAGCTGGATCGTGCTGGACCGGACTGAATTGAGCACTGCGTCGTCGAGCTGGTCCAACAGGGCCCGCTCACACGGCATTGCCAGGCCGCGCGCGCAGCACGGCTTCGGTGTACAGCTCGGTGGTGAAGTCCGCGGGCGCGATGCCGACCTCGGTCATCACAGCATGCACCGCTGCCAGCGCTGCTGGAACGTCGCTAGCGTCGTCGGTGAGCGTCTCCACCTCCAGGAACGTCCCATCGATCTCGGGGACCGTGACGACGGTAGCCAGCATGTCCCGACCCGCACGCTGCATGCGATGGTTCGCACAGTGCTTGCTGAACGACACCAGAGCCCGGTAGCCGAGTGCGAGGAGAATGGCCGCCGTCGCGTCCGGATCGGCCACCAGGGTCTCGTACTCGGGCTTCGATCCGCTTTCGGCGTCCACCGCTGGGGCTTTGAAGGTGAGGATGTGCCTGACCGCCTCTGTGGAGTCCACCGTGCGAATCCGCAGCTCCCGGCCGCTCGCGGTAAATGAGCCGTCCGTGCTGTCGAAGTACTGGTCCTGATAAATGGCGCTGGTACCCGGCGCGATCGCCGCCAGTATCCGAAGGACCGTCTCGGGATCGGTCACCCGTGCTTTCAGCTCAGCCTCGATGGCCACGGTGCGCGCCTCTTCCCTGCGGGCTGCCGCGCAGCCGACTTCGAATCCGTCACCTTGCACCGTGCCCGCACTGGCGCTCGATCATGCCGGTCGTGCGAGTCGCGCCGGTAGGGTCGCTCGGCCGGCGACGAGGACCGGCTGGCCGTGGCGGCAATATCGCGACGCGGCAGGACGCACTGAACATGGCACGCGCGGCTTGCTACGACACGATGCGGCATGTGGCGCAGGCCGGCGCGGCCCGTGACAGGTGGTGATCCGAGGCAAGCTCGGTGCGTGCGAGAGTGGGCAGGTGCAAGCGGGCGAGGAGTGGGTGTACCGACCACAGGCGTGGACGGCCCAAGCGCCGGTCCACCGGGTGCGGATCGAGAAGATCCGCCCTGGAAAAGGCGCCAAGGTGCAGATCCGGGCGCTGGACGGTGATGATGAGGGCATGGCGTCCTGGGTGGCGAAGACCGCCCTGAAGGCGCCGTGGGCCCAGCTGGACGCGTGGGAGGCCGACGACCGGCGATACGCCGCGGCGGTCGCCGCATCCGCCCCCGCGCTGCGCACGGCCGTCTACCACGCGGTCTCGGAGTTCATCGCCGTCATCTGGCAGCGCTCGAACATCGTCTCCCTCGGCCACACCAAAAGCACACTCGGCCTGCTGCTGGTCAACGATCTGCCTGCGGCACGCGAGGAGTTCGGAGCCGACCTGCCCGACCTGTTGTCCGACCCGTTGACGTTCACCGACCGGTTCGGGACCCTCGTCGCGCCCTGGCCTGCCGCCGAACGCTGGGCTGCCCGCGCCTGCCAATCGCACGCCGACGCAGTGGCCCGGTACGCCGCCGCAGAGGAGGCCGCGTTGCGCGAGGGCGTGGTCCGCGGGCGCACGTTCAAAGCCACCCGCGGACCAGGCACCGTCCTGACTGCCGAGGAATGCGCCGACACGTTCGACGACGACATGGCCGTACTGGAGGTGCTGCGCTCCTGGTGCGGTGAGCCTGCTGCGGACAGGTTCGACGAGCTGGCGGCGTTGCGGGCCGAGGTTGCGCGCCTCGGCTCCGTCGCCGAGGACGCGATCGAGGCGGTGCGACGTGCCGGACACGGCCGAACCGCCGACGCGCTGCAGAAGCGCCTTGGGCTGCGCCAAGCGCAGGCCAGGCGCCCCGATCATCCCCGGTACGACGACTCCGGGCCGTAGGCGCTCAGATTGCCGAGATAGGGCTGCAGCTGCGACGGCTGCGGATCAGGGTCCGGCGGCATCGCCAATGGCCGGCACGTCGGGTCCAGACCAGCGGCGTAGTCCCTGGCCCACGCCAGCCACGGCGCGGCGCTCGCAGCACGCTGCGGATCCGAGGCTGCGGCATGCTCGGCGGCGTCGCAGAACGCGGCGATGTCGCCGGCGAGCCGCCACGCCTGAACCTGCGAGCGCAGCACCTCGGCGCGGTGCGCCTGGGCGAACCGCGCGCGGGCGTCGAGCATCGCTGCCTCCCAGCTCGCCCGGCGCTCCGCGGCCGCCTGCTCAGCGATGACCTTGGCCTGCTGCGCGGCAGCAGAGCCGCGCAACATCTCCGCAAGCACCTCCGGGAGTTTGTCCTCCAGCCGCCAACGCTTACGGTCTCCCCACGTGCTGCGGCCGCCTGCCCGATCAGTGCGCCAGACGATCACCAGTGACAGCCGCCCGGTCGGAGCCTGGTCGAAGTCGGTGACGCGCTGCCAGGTGTACTTCGGAGCTCGCGCCGCTGGCGCGGTCTCGAAGTCCTCAACGATGGTGACGTCGTAGCGGCAGTCGACGACAGTGAGCGTCACCACAGCGTTGCTTCCGTCGGCGGCGGCTTCGGCGGTGTGCCCGAGGCGGATCGCAGCGAAGGCGAGCGCGGACAGGATCTGCGCGGCGCGGGGCGCGCAGTTCGGGCACACCCGCATCCGCTGCGGTAACTGCAGCGCGGCCACGGCCGCAGGGTGCAGTTCAGCGCCGGGCTCGGGCAGAGGAACGTCGGGGAGCTCAGGTGTCAGTACGGCGGGGGTACCAGCTGAGGCTTCGGCCTGCAGGCAGATCAGCAGGTTCTTGTCCGCTGTGACCCGCGCGGTCAGGCGGTGACCAGCAGGCGGCAGCTGTAGCCGACGCGCGCACGCGGCGATTTCACGCCACCGGGCAATTTCCGAGGCGCTCGGGCTGACGATGATAATGCGCGGCTCTGTGGCCAAGTGATCGATGAGCTTCGCCGCGTCGGTGCGAAGCGCTTTGGAACGTACCGTGCGGCGGGTCGTCAGCTCTTCTTGAGCTTCTGCGACGTCGCGGTTGGACGGTACAGCAGTGGAGCGGCAGTCGCTCGGGTCTGGTGCGGGCACGGCACAACACTTTGCGGCACGTTGCCACCTGGCGCGACGCCATCCCGTCCCGCCCAGGTGCTTGCTCGTCGTGGTGGGTCCCGGGCGCCGGTGGCTCGGGCAGTTCGAGATGCCGCCTTGAGACAGCTGCCCAGACAGGCCTCGACGATCCTGCCCAAATACCTACTTACCTGTAGTGAGCTGTCTGCATTGAGACAGCACTGGTCATCGCATCGAGACTCTACTCTCCCCGGATGCGATAGTCGTAAAAGAGGTACATCCTGTAGAAGAACGGCTCCGCGCATGCGTCGCAGGAGGTCCAAGTGAATAGGACTGTTCCGCTCATAATAGTCATACAGCCAGATCTCTGGAAGAGGCATCTCCTCTACAGAGAGGTTGACGAATGGTGCGAGAAGAGCCTAGCGGTCTTGGCGTTTGGAACAACCGAAGACCTTGCCTTTGTGCTTAATGGGCCCGAGGGGCATCATGTCGCAGGAATTCTCTATGACGAAGCGGAAGGCGGTGAGGTTCGTAGAATAGTAAACGAAGCCCCAGCTGGACTCAGGCCTCCAATGGCGAAGGTGCCGGGCAATGAAGACTCGTGGCGGCGAACATCTAAGGGCGACCTAAGCCATATAGCCAAGGCTCAGCGTGACCTAGAAAGGGAAGTTGAAAGCATCTTCTTTCAGTGGGTACCGCCAGAAAGTGAAAGCCCGCTCAGATTTTCAGGAACACCAACCAGTCGCGATGCGTTCAAGCTTCGGCGATTCCTTCTCGCCAATGGAGTTCCATATATTTGGGAAACGGGCGATGGGAGTCAGATCTCGATGCATTACGGCGGCGGCACTGTCGTCGATCCAAGCATCGGCCATATTTATCAAGCCCTAGGGCTGTCGACTGATCCGTTGAAGATTGACAAAGAGCGCCTGTATGACCTGGCGATAATAGGCGCAGGACCTGCTGGCCTTGCCGCTGCCATCAGTGCTGCGGCGGCAGGGTTCAGTGTTGTGATGGTTGAAAAAGAGCGACCAGGAGGATCTGCAGCTTCTTCCATAAACTTGATCCGAAACTATATGGGGTTCCCAAATGGAATTTCTGGCACTCGCCTCATGCGTTTCGCAACAGATCAGATAAGCCAGCTTGAGCTTGTCGACTGGTTTCCAACTATCACGGCTACGCACCTGGAGCGCGACGCTCTTCGTCCAGGCAGATTTGTTGTCTTCTGTGCCGACGGAGGAGTGATGACACCCTTCTATGCCGGAATGATTCTTATCGCATGTGGGCAGGAGGCAAAATCTGTCATCGAGGGCAGAGCGCTTTCCGCGAAGGAGGCCTACTTCGTAAGGAGCGGAGATATCCAATATAATCTTGAAAGGTCTGATGCTCTAAGGAATCTGAAGACCCCAATCGTGATCATTGGCGGCGGCAGGACCGCCGGCAGGGCCGCGATCCTGCTTCGTCAGGCAGGTGTCGACTGCAAATTGTTGGCGCGCGGCTTCAGTGAGATGGGAGATCTATATAGCCGCATCCAAAATGATGGGGGTGCTGAAAATTTCGTGAGATGCGCCGAAATCTTATCCTTCGAAGGTGACGATGCGCTTGCCAGTATACGCTATGTTAACAAGTCGGGTGAGTCGTGCAGCCTCGATGCGGCTCAAGCCTTTGTTGCAGTAGGCGGACGGCCCTGTACGGGTTGGCTTAAGAACGAGGGCTCCGATCCGTCCATGCCGTCGATCAGACTTAAGGATGGCTTCATTTTGACCGACAGGCAACTTGGCAGCCGATGGAGTCGCTTGCCGTTCGAAACGAGCGAGCGCGGTATATTCGCTGTGGGCGACGTGCGTGTAAATTCTCAACGGCGCGTAGCGCAGGCCGCGGGGCAGGGTGTTGCCGCAATTGCATCGATGGATGCATACCTTGGTCGAGGGCGTTGGAAGAAGATTCTTCAAGATGAGCGAAGCCTTGCCTGGCAAGATCGACAAATCCCGCGATTGTAATGGGGAATCTTGAGTAGCGTCAGCATCCGGTGTCTCTTGATGTGATGATTGTTGCGCAGTCCGGCCGCCGAGAGAGCTCTGGGTGTGTAGCGAATGATCGCAGGAATATTCGTCCCGCGAAACGTCGCCCATTCGGCCCAGAAACCCATTTTGCAGGCATTGACGGGACTGCCGGCGAGGAGGGATTGCTAGGTGACTAGCCAAGCGCGCGATAGCTTCGACGACCACTGCGGCGACATCGACCGTCTGTTCCAGATCCATGTCGAGATCTACGGCGAAGGGCCCGGCAGGCGCTGGCAGGTCGAGTCGCTGCACAAGTCGGCGGTCGTGCTACTCACGGCATTCTGGGAGGCGTTCTGCGAAGACTTGGCAGCTGAAGCCCTCGCACACCTAGTGGTTAATGCCCGCGAGGCCGCTGACCTACCTACCGATCTGCGGCGGCTGGTCGCCAAGGAACTGAAGAGCGACGATCATGAACTGGCGGTGTGGAGCGTGGCCGACGACGGCTGGCGCGAGTTGTTAACCAGTCGGCTGGCCCGGCTTCAGGCTGAGCGTAACCGCAAGCTCAACACTCCCAAGACCGCACAGATCGATGACTTGTTCGACAAGGCGGTCGGGCTCTCGAAGATTTCCAGTTCATGGAGCTGGAACAGGATGAGCCGGGTGCGGGCCGCGGAGAAACTCGACGGCTTCGTCGAGCTGCGTGGAGAGATCGCACACCGCGGATCGGCGGTGGACAGCGTCACAAAGGATACGGTCAGCGACTTCTACAACCACGTCAAACGTCTGGTCGACGCCACCGAGGGGCACGTACGGCGACGCCTGCGGGAGTCTACCGGCGTGGCACCATGGGAGTAGCCGTCGACAGGGTACGGACGCAGCACCAAAGCTGGTCGGATTTGCTCCGCGCTGGGTGCAGCGGCACTCATTGAGCGGAGTCAGTCCGGAAGGGCTTGAATGCGATCCATCAGGTCCGTGTACCCGTCGCGGCCCAGTTGCCCGATGAGATCGCGTGCGCGTTTGGCGAGGTCGGGGTTGTTGGAAGTCAACGCGGGTTTGAGGATGGCTGGCGCGTGTCGGTTTAGATCGGGGGAGGGCACCGTCTTTCGGCTGGCGGTGTACAAGGTGGTGAAGATTTCAAGCACCTGTTCGGGGTGTTCCTGGGCGGCGTTGGCGAGTGGTGTCCCGAGCATCTCGTGGCCGTGGAAGTCGGGGTTGTCGGCGATGGCCTCAAGGTGGGGCAGCCACCAGGATGGGTCCAGGTGCCCGGAGGCGGCCCACCAGTAGAAGTCGAGGAGTTCTTCGCGGTCAGCGGTGCCTTGGGCGACCTGCTCGGCACGCCAGTCCCAAAGGGCTCGGAGGCGTTCCAGGATTGCGATAAGAACGTCGCCTTGTGTGTTGCGCAGGCGCCAGCCCAAGTTGCCCAGGGCCTCACGTACCAGGGCGCTGTCGCCGTGGGCGAACAGGTTCGCCAGGGTCGTGTCCTGGAGTCCATCATCGAGTTGGCCCGTGACGTAGAGCATGAGGACGTGGTTGGCCAACGCCTGTTTGATCGCGCGGGTGTTGATCTCGGCGTCGACGTCGGGCATGTCGATGCCCAACTGTTCGATGCGCGCCTGGAACCAGGGCTTGAGCGGGTCGAATAGGCCGCGGGAGGGGTGGTAGCCGGCGATGGCTACAGCCCAAGCCGTATCGAACCAATTCTGATGTGCCACAGGCGGTTGTTCATCACCTCCGGGCGGTCCGAGGATGAGTTCCAGGTGGTCGGCAGTCCACTGCGAAGCAGCAGATAGAAGCAGTCCTAGGCCCTCGCCAAACACTACAGCGACGGCGAGGCTGCCATCGGCTTCGGGACCGGCATGCTGATCGAGGGTTTCTAGGATCTGACCCGTGACATCGTCCATGTCTCGGTCGAGATCGGTGCCCTCAGCGGGACTGTCGTTGATCGCATGTCGAGCGAGCGCAGCCAGCAGCCGGATTGCTGCGCGAAGCGCCGCGGGCCGGGTGGCGTTCAGCGACAACGTCATAGCGTCGCTCGGCTGCTGGCCTTGGTCCTCTTCGAAGTCCGGCGCCGGGTCCGTACTGTGAATTAGGCGCTCCAGAACGCTCCAGGCCGCCGGGTACATCGATGCGGGGATGGCCAGGGACGCGTCGGCCTCGATGCCGGCTTGGAGGAAGCGCGCGACCTGAAGCTGGGCGTCGCGCCACGTCTCGCCATCGCCGTCGGCTTCATCGGCCCCGTCAACCAGCTGCGCGGCCACATGTGATGCCACCGCCAGCACGGGCTCCCAGTCAAACCCGTGTCCGTGTCCGATCGCTTGCTGCAAGCTCTTGAAGAAGGTCCGCACGAAGGAGCTGCGCATCCCGATGAAGCGCTCGCCATGGTCGGCATAGGCTGCCGGTTTCGCCGCCACCGCGCGTTCGATAGCGCGGGCCAGACCTTCGTATGACGGCGGGAACCCAGCCCGCCAGTCCGGCACGTCGCCCTGCTGCCACGATGCGGCGAAGGTCAGCAGTTCTTCCGGAGTCATGCTCAGGGCATCGGGGTCAGACAGCGGACTGGTCGGCCCCGTGAAGAAGCCGCCTCGGTTTCGGATCTCGGCAGGTGTGGACGGTGGTTCGCCGTAGACGCTGATGAGCTCATCAAGCCAGCTACTCAGATCGGCTGGCAGCGCGTCGCGGCCGATCCCGGCCAGGAGATCGCGCTGCCAGCGGCCGATGTAGTCGGCGAGTTGCTCGTTGGTCGCGTCCGCGGGCTCACCGCCGAAGCCGCTGAGCATCCTGCCGACCGTTTCGGCAGTCAGGTGTGGCGGATTTGAGAGAAGGTTCCGCCACTGCTCAATCTGGTCATCCCTGAGAAGCGGAAGGGTGCTCTGTGCCAGCAGTAGGTATTCGGGCCGGTAAGCTCCTCGGAGCAGCTCGGGCGTCATCAGGTGTTCGAAGGCGATTTCCACCGGTGTGGCGGCATCCGCTACCCCCGGTGTTCCGTCCTGTTCCATTGCATCGCTACTGACGGTTGTTGTGCGGAGCGTGTGGACGACTACATCCAATGCCAGCCGTCGGAAGATCGGCGCACGGTCACGGTCCATGTTCCGCGGTTGCACTCGCCGAACGACTGCCGCGAGCGGTTGGCCGGCATCCAGGAGGGAACGTGCCAAGTCACGGGCCACGTCAACGAGAGCGTGACCGATCGGCTCGCTGAGCCGCAGTTGGTCGTCGTTCTCGATTGAATGACGCCACATTGACATCAGCGAGCCACCATAGGGTGTCAGCCGCGCCCACTCCTCCAACCAACCGATGACCGTCGACAACGTCTTCAGCTCGACGCCGAGCGCCGACACCGCACCCGGCAGAGTCTGGATGTACCAGTGCGAATCCAATACCGTGCGCGGATCAGCAGCTGGCGCCCCAGACGCTCGCGGGGTGTACAACAGCAGAGCAAGTTCACGAGCCTTCTTCGCTTTGCCGCCCTCGGCCAGCGTGGGGATGAGCGAGGTGAGCTTGATGGGGTCGAGCCAGGCGAGCCACGGCGACTGGAGGTACCGATTGAGCGTCGGCAGGAGGTCGACGATCGCCTCAGCCGGCAACTGGGCGGCGATATCGAGCACGATCTTCTGCACAGACGGGTGATCGCTGGCGAGCGCAGGCCGGAGAGCAACGATGACCTCGGTCGGCGCTTGTGCCGCGACCCTGGCTAGATACTCCCCTTCCGGCCAGCCGCCGCCTCGAAACATGCCCTGACCGTCCACTACCGGTGGCGACTGGAAGGCCTTTCGGGCTGTCAGAGGGGCAACCCAGTGCGGGTTTGCCAGCCCGGAGTAGAAGACGTAGCGATGCTGAGGGTGTCCAAGTCGCTCTACGACGCGGTCCACCACACCGGGGTCGGGAATGGCGAAGCCCCATGGTGGTTTCACACCCTCAGGCGTAGCGTCAACAGATTCGGAGTGATCGCCGCCGGTCTTCGAGTTAGCCTCCGTGAGGATGCTGGCGAGTTCGTCCCGCACCTCGAAGAAGTCACCCAGGCGCGTGGCGACAATCGATTCGAACCTGGCGAACTGCATCCGAAGCTCAGCCTCGGCAGGAATGTCGCCTTCATCCACCCCACCCAGGTGGGCGTAGCCCATGAAGAAGTCGAACACCTTGCCGAACATCTCCGCGGTGGGAGTTTGGCCGGCTGACATGTCCCAGGCAGCAACGAACGCTCGGATCTGTCGTGCGTTGCCTGCGCCCTTGAGATGCTCTGCCACTGCCTCATCCACGGCCTGCCGTACCCGAATCGCATGGTCGTGCCCGTCGGCAGGAACCTCAAGGTCAGGTCGGTTGCTCTCAGATGGCAGGAGCATCACCCATGGATCTCCAACATCGAGCAGCTCCGCCAGCTTCTGCATCGGAGCTTTCAGGTCAGACCGCGCTGGGAGCGCCACATTCTCGGCAAGCCCGAGATGGCGGGGAAGGCTGTTGCTGATCTCGCGGACTGCGTGCGCGATCAGGGACACTACGGCCCGATTGCGCTCCGGCCCCTCCATGAGTCGAACAGCGTGCCGGTACATGTCTGCGAGGCTTTGATGCACTGCGGCGAGCGACGACTCCAGCTCTTCGCGGTCCTGCGGGGTGCCCGACTGATTGCCTTCATCCAGCTCGTCCTGCACCTTGGCCATCCCATCTGCCCCACGGCTACTGCGCCGACTCACCAGTATCTCTGCCAATCGCCGTATGTGCATGAGCTTCACGACAAGCTCCCCGGAGCGCACCGGAGGCGATTCCGGGGAGCTAGGACTTGGGCCGATTTAGATCAGTCCGAGTCTGCGCGCATACACACGCTCGTAGCCCCCGTGAGCAGAGCGGGCGGCGCAGGTCGGGCCGCGGCGCGTTGCCGAGCGGTGGTGTTGCCATAAGCCACTGGAGGCACTTGCCCAGAACTGATCAGAGGCACGATGCGCACAGTGTTCTGGGACTTGGTCTGCAGAAGCGCCAGGCGGCCGAAGCAATCGCCCTCGTGTTCACCCGAGCGGCCCGGACGGCAGACAGCAGGAAGGAGGCATGATGACGGTGAGCAGCACGAGCGATCGACCAGCGGATCGCAGAGCGCTAGGGCAGGGGCGGAATCCGCACAACAAGGCCGGAGCCGCGGATCGGAAATCTACAGGTGCCGCCGGCGAATCAGGGGACGTAGGCATCCGCACGGAACGCAGTCGGAACGCACCCTGGACCACGCCTGGACCATCCAGGCCGACAACCCGTCAAGAGGTTCAACCAATTCGGGGTGGGAAACGCAAAACCCCTGGTCAGTTACCTGCCAGGGGTTCTGCTACGGGTGCGCCGCCAGGGACTTGAACCCCGAACCCGCGGATTAAGAGTCCGCTGCTCTGCCAATTGAGCTAGCGGCGCTTGGTCTTGCCGGTGTCGCGCTGACGGGTGAAACATTAGCAGACCACCGGGGGCGTCTCGAAATCGTTAACCCGGCGTCGGCTTCCGGGCACGTCGTGGCCACCGTTGCCGAGTTATTACCGGGGAATGGCACGCTGGGCGGCGGACGGATGGCATGGTCGTGGGTATGAGTGGTGGATACGGGGCGTGGCCCCCGCAGGAGCCGGAGCCCACGCTGGAGTTGAGACAGCCTTCGCGGTGGGAGAAGCTGCGCGGGCGGTTGCCGTTGTCCCGTGGCGCCGAGGGGCAGGGCGAGGTCCTGCAGCCTGACGAGCGGTTTTATGGCGCGCCCGGCCAGCAACAGTACGTGTCCGGGCAGCAGCAGTACGTGCCCGGGCAGTACGGGCCTGGTGAGTACGGGCCGGGCGAGTACGGCGGTCCCGGGGAGGTCCAGCCTGGTGCTCCCCGCGGGCCGGAGGGCCCGGGCGGACCGGGGGGACCGGGCCGCCCGCGCAAGCAGCGCCGCTTCAGCTGGCCCAAGCGGATCCTGGCCGGCTTCGTGGTGCTGGTGCTGCTCATCGGCGGGTACGGGACGTGGCTCTACTTCCACGCCTCGGGGGAGATCCGGCACGAGCACGTGTTGTCCGACTACCCCGGCCGGCCGCCGGAGGGCAAGGGGACGAACTGGCTGTTGGTCGGCAGTGACGACCGGGAGGGGCTGACGAAGGACCAGCAGGACGCGCTGCACACCGGCGGCGGTTCGGTGACCGGGGGCACGTCCCGCACCGACTCGATGATGCTGCTGCACTCCGGGGACCACGGCACCACGCTGATCAGCCTGCCCCGCGACTCCTACGTCACCATCCCGGCCTGGACCGACAGCAAGGGCAAGCCGCACAAGGAGTCGAAGAACAAGCTCAACGCCGCCTTCGCCTTCGGCGGGGCGCCGCTGCTGGTCAAGACCATTGAGACGAGCACCGGGGTGCGCATCGACCACTTCGCCGAGGTCGGCTTCGGCGGCTTCGTGAAGGTCACCGACTCCGTCGGCGGTGTGGACATGTGCCTGGACAAGCCGATCAAGGACGAGCTGTCCGGCGCCGACCTGAAGGCCGGCTGCCAGACCCTGAACGGCGGCCAGGCCCTGGCCTACGTGCGCATGCGCTACGCCGACCCGCTCGGCGACATCGGCCGGATGCAGCGGCAGCGGCAGTTCCTGGCCGCGCTGGCGCACAAGGTGTCCTCGATGGGCGTCATCCTCAACCCGTTCAAGCTGGTGCCGACCCTGGACAACTCGCTGGCGGCGTTCAAGACCAGCGACGGCACCAGCCTCGGCGACCTGTACGACCTGTTCCAGAACATGAAGTCGGTCAACGGGGGCGGCGGCCACACCATCGTGGTGCCGATCGCGAACCCCGACTACAACGTGCCCAACGTCGGGTCCTCGATCCTGTGGAACCAGACCAAGGCCGCGCAGTTGTGGAACGACCTGAAGAACGACACGGAGGTCACGGGCTTCTCCGCCACGTGAGCCCCGGGGAGCGGATCGGCCCGGTCTCAGAACGTGCCGATCCGCTCCCGCACGTGTTCCACCAGCAGTTCCACCAGCGCCCGCGGCGCGGCCGGCGGCCACACCACCGCCAGCGGCGTCTCCTCGATGTCCGTCACCGGCACCAGCCGCACTCCGCCGCACACCGCCCACTCGGCCATCGCCCGCGGCGCGAACCACACCCCGCGGTTCCGCCGCACCTGCGTGAGGCACTCCTCCAGCGTCGCCACCACCGGGCCCCGCACCGCCGGCCGGCCGTCCGGGCGCGGGTCGACGATCCGGTGGGCCAGCGCCGCCTCGGAGGCGAACGCGTCGACGATCACCACCGGGTCCGCGGCCAGGTCGGCCAGCGTCACCGCCGCCCGCCCGGCCAGCCGGTGGCGCTCGGAGACCAGCACCACCCGCGGATCGGACCGCACCGGCGCCGCCGCCAGCCGCTCGTCCCCGGTCGGCAGCCACATGATCGAGGCGTCGGCGCGGCCCTCCAGCAGCATCCGCATCGCCTCGATCGGCCGCTGCGCCGTCGCCACGTCCACCTCTACCGCCGGGTGCGCGGCCTCCAGCGACTTGGCGATCTCGATGCTCAGCTGCGTGATGGTGAACGCCGCCGACACCAGCCGGATCCGGCCCCGCCGCTCCCCGCCCACCGCGCGCACCGCCAGCGCCAGGTCGTCGAGGCCGGCCAGCAACGGCGCGGCGCCCTCGGCCAGCCGCTCCCCGGCGGCGGTGAGCGCGACGCCGCGCGGCGTGCGCACCAGCAGCGTCACGCCGACCGCGCGCTCCAGGTGCTGCAGATGCTGCGAGACGCCCTGCTGCGTCATGTGCAGCCGGGCCGCCGCCTTGGAGATGCTGGATTCCGCGACCACCGCCAGGTAGGACCGCAGGTGCCGCGGCTCGAGGTCGATCACGGTTCGACGATAGACCGGCTTCGAGGACTGAGGCGGCTCCGGGAAACGGCCGGGCTCTAGAACATCGCCCCGTTCGCCCGCACCGTCTGCCCGGACACCCAGCCGGCTTCCTCCGAGACCAGCCAGCCGACCACCGGTGCGATGTCCGAGGGCAGGCCGAGCCGGTTGCGCGGGCTGTGGTGGGTGGCGGCCTCGACCGACTCCGGGGTCTCGGCGGCGTGGTAGAAGTCGTCGTCGACGGGACCGGGCGCGACGGCGTTGACCGTGATGCCGCGCGCGCCGAGCTCCTTCGCCGCGGCGAGCACCATGCGCTCCACGGCGGCCTTGGAGCCGGAGTACAGGCCGTAGGGGCCGGTCATGATCGAGGTCAGGGTGGTGGACAGGACCACGTAGCGGCCGTTGTCGCCGAGGTGGCGGCAGGAGGCCCGCAGGGTGTTGAACGCGCTGCGGGTGTTCAGGTCGATGAGGTGGTCGAAGTCGGCGTCGGTGAAGTCGGCCAGCGGCTTCTTCAGAACCGCGCCCGGCGTGTGGACGACTATGTCGATCCGGCCGTGGCGGGCGAGCACGCTCTCGAAGAGCGCGTCCACGTCGGCAGACACCCGGGCGTCGGACCGCACCGCCTCGACGGTGCCGCCGTGCTTGCCGAGCGCCGCGACGGTCTGCTGGGCGGCCTCCTCGTCGGTGGCGAACGTGATGACCGTGGTGGCGCCGCGCGCGGCGACGGCGTCGGCGATCGCCGCGCCCTGGTTCCGGCTGCCGCCGACCACGACGGCCACCTTGCCTTCGAGGTCGCGCTGGGGGAGGACGGGCATGGTGGTTCCCTTCGTCGGGCGATGTCAGTGCCGTGGCATCAGCACCGGATCAAGCATGCCGACGGGGGCCCCACCTGGGAAACAACAGATTCCTGCACCGGAGACAACGACCCGTTGTGGCTCCGGGGCGGGTTCCGGATCAGTCCGCCGCCTCGGCGGCCCGGCTCGCGGCGGCCTCGTCGGGGCTCTGGGTCGCCTGGGCCGGAACGGCCGCCGCCGGGCTCGCCGCAGGGCCCGCCGCAGCAGGCCCGGCCCGCCCGGCCCGCTCGGCCGGCGCCGGCACGTCGTCCAGCCCCCGGATCCGGCGCACCGACACCGCCAGCACCACCGCGTAGACCCCGGCGCACGCCAGGTACGGCAGCCGTCCGCCGACGTTCGCGAGCGCCCCGCCGATGATCGTCCCGACCGTCCCGGCGGCGAACATCACCGACTGGTACCCGCCGGTCATCCGCCCGAGCAGCTCGCGGGGGACCAGCCGCATCCGCGCCGTGGTCAGCGCGACCCCGATGATCAGCGTCGCGCCGCCGTCCAGGGCCAGCCCCACGGAGATCTGCGGCCCGCTGTGCGCCGTGCCCAGCAGCAGCTCGCCGGCCGCGCCCAGGACCAGGCTCACCAGCACCGCCGACGACGTCCGCAACTTGGTGATCCGCCCGATCGACAGCAGAGCGCCGACCGCCGCGACGTTGCCCGCCGCCAGCGCCCAGCCGAACCCGGTCTCGCCCAGCCCCACGGTCTGCGTGCCGAGCACCACGATCGCCGCGACCGACCCGGCCTGGGCCAGCGTCATCGTCCCGAGGACCGCCGCCATCAGCCGCATCGGCCCGGCCTGGAACGAGATCCGGACGCCGTCCTTCACCTCGGTGAGGAAGTGCCGGTCGGCGCGCGCCGGCCGCGCGCGCTGGTCCGGCGTGCGCAGCATCGCGAGCACCCCGGCGGCGGCGACGAACGAGCACGCGTCGACGATCAGCGGCAGCTGCCGCCCGGTGGCGAACAGCAGACCGCCGACGCCGGGCCCGATCACGAAGGCGATGAGCGCGTTGGTGGCGCGCAGCCAGGTGTTGGCCCGTCCGAAGTGCCGCGGCTCCACGATGTCCGCGACCAGAGCGCCGGTGGTGCAGGTGAACAGGGTGCCGAGCGCGTCGGCCGCGAACGCCACCGCGATCAGCCCGGCCAGCCCCAGATGCCGTCCGGCGACCAGCGTCGCGGCCACCCCGAACAGCAGCGCCTGGGCCAGGTTGGCGGCCACCGCGGTGCGGCGCGCGTTCCACCGGTCGGCCAGCGCCCCCAGGGGCAGCGCCAGCAGCATCGGCGCCAGCCGCTGCGTCACGACCACCGACGCGATGCCCAGCGGCGATCCGGTCAGCGACGCCGCCAGCAGCGGGAAGCCGACGACGATGACGCCGTCGCCGAGCCACGAGACCGCCCCGGCCGCGAAGAACCACCAGAACGAGCGCGGGAAGGGATCCCGGACGGCGTCGGCCATGCTCCTCATCCCGGCTAGGGCGCCCGCTGCGGTGGCGGCCACGGTGGCAATACCCTGAATTTGGTAACAGTCGGTGACGGCGTCCGCCACGGTACGTCAATGTACTATCAACGCAGGTTCTTGGGAACTCTGCGCCGCCCACCAGCGAACACCTGATCGGGTGAATGTCCTTGACAGGCGGACGTCCTCACGCGGAGGGGGTCCGGGACTCACCCCGTGATCATCCGCACCGCGCCGCCGAACGCCCACGGCAGCGCCTGCGCCGCCGGCACGATCCGCCCGCCGGCCAGCGGATTGCGGCGCGCCGCCAGCAACGCGGCGGTCAACGTGTTCGATCGGCGCGACACCCGCCGCCACGCCCGCTCGTAGTCCGCGGGCCGGTCGGCCGCCAGGCACGCCGCCAGCACCCGCGCCTGGGCCAGACCCACGCTGATGCCCTCTCCGGTGAGCGCGTCGACGTACCCCGACGCGTCGCCCACCAACAGCACCCGCCCCCGCCCGGCCACCCGCCGCCGCACCGCCTGCCGCAAGGGACCCGCCCCGCGCACCGGCCCGGCCCCGGGCGCGCCCGCCAGCCGCTCCCGCAGCTCCGGGAACGCGGCCAGCCGATCGTCGAACCCGCCGCCCGCCGGTCCGAGGATCGCCACGCCGACCAGCTTCTCGTCCACCGGCGTGACGTAGGCCTCGGAGTCGCGCCCCCAGTGCACCTCGACGAAGTCCGTCCACGGAGCGACCCGGAAATGCCGCCGCAACCCGTACCGCGGAACGCGCGGCGCCGCCGGATCCAGACCGCACGCCCGCCGCACCGTCGAGTGCAGCCCGTCGGCGGCCACCAGATACCGCGCCTTGAAGCCCAGCGCCTCGACATGGTCCGGGTACTGACAGAACTCCGTCACCCGCTCCGTCAGCACCTCCACCCCGGCCGCCTCGGCCCGGTCCGCCAACGCCTCGTGCAGCACCGTCCGCCGCACCCCGCGCCCCGGGCCGTCCCGGAACTCCGCCTCCACCCGGTGCCGCTCGTCCCGATACCGGATCCCGCGCGGCGCCCGCCCCGGCGGATCCACGCCGAGCGCCCGCAGCGCCGCCAGCGCCGGCGGCATCAGGCCCTCGCCGCACGCCTTGTCCACCGGCCCCGGCCGCGGCTCGGCCACCACCACCGCCAGCCCCGCGGACGCCGCGTGCACCGCCGCCGCGAGCCCGATCGGCCCGCCGCCGACCACCAGGACGTCCAGCACGGCCCCGCCCTTCAGCCCGACACCGCGCGCGCCGGCGCCAGCGCCCGGACCTCGCAGCGCAGCCGCACCGTCAGCAGCGCGGCGTTCAGGACGGTGAACACCGCCGCCGTGATCCACGCCGACCCCGCCAGCGGCAGCGCGAAGCCCTCGACCACCACCGCCACGTAGTTCGGGTGCCGGAACCAGCGGTACGGCCCCGCGTCGACCAGCGCCAGCCCGGGCACCACGATCACCCGCGTGTTCCACCGCGGCCCCAGGGTCCTGATGCACCACCAGCGCAGCCCCTGCGAGGCCACCGCCAGCACCAGCATCGGCACGCCCAGCGCCGGCACGAACGACCGGTGCGCCAGCGGCGGCTCGACCAGGCACCCGGCCAGCAGCCCGGTGTGCAGCACCACCATCGGCGGATAGTGCCCGCGCCCGGTCTCCACGCCCCCGCGCGCGAAGCTCCACGCGGCGTTCCGGTTCGTCACCGCCAGCTCCGCCAGCCGCTCGAAACAGGTCGCGATCACCAGCGCGTAGTAAAAGATCATCAGGGACGCTCCAACAGCAGAAGCTCGATGCTCACCCCGGGCCCCAGACCCACCATCACCCACGGACCCGGCGGTCCCGCCGGGCCGGCGAGGGCCTTGCCCAGCACGTGCAGCACCGACGCCGACGACAGGTTGCCGACCTCGGCCAGCGAGGCGCGCGCCGTGGCCACCCGGTCCTCGGCCAGGCCGAGCACGTCCCGGACGGCGTCGATCACCTTCGGGCCGCCCGGGTGCACGACCCAGGTGCCGATGTCAGACGTCTGCAGGCCCCGCCCGGCGAGGAAGCGCTGGACCACGGCGCCGAGCTCGCGCTCCAGCACGTCGGCCAGCTCGGCGCTCAGGACGATCCGGAAGCCGTTCGTGCCCAGGTGCCAGCCGAGGGCGTCCTGGGTCCCCGGGCACAGCTCGCTGTGGGTGGCGACGATCCGCAGCGCGCCCCCGCGGCACTCCGCGCCCCGCACCACGACCGCTCCCGCGCCGTCCCCGAACAGGGCCGAGCCGACGAGGTCGGCCGGCGACGGGTCCTCCACCGGCACGCTCAACGAGCACAGCTCCACGGCGAGCAGCACCGCCGTGTGATCCGGGTACGCCCGCAGGTAGTCGTGGATCCGGGCCAGGCCCGCGGCCCCGGCCACGCACCCCAGCCCGAACATCGGCACCCGCTTCACGTCCGACCGCAGCCCGAGCAGCGGCACGAGCCGCGCGTCCAGCGACGGCACCGCGACCCCGGTCACCGAGGTCGCGACGAACAGGTCCACGTCCTCCGGCCGGACCTCCGCCTGCTGCAGCGCGTCGCGGACGGCCTCGGCCCCCAGCGCCGTCGCATGCTCGATGTAGAGGTCGTTGGCCGGGCCCAGACCGTCCAGCCGTTTGTAGTCCTCCAGCGGAAGCGCCGTGTACCGGGTCCGCACCCCGGCGTTCGCGTAGAGCCGGTCCAGCAGCCCGCGCCGCGTCGCCGCCATCGCGCACAGGGCGGCGTGCGCCTCGGCCAGATCCTCCTGGCGGTGCCGATGGGGAGGGAGGGTGGAGCAGACGGCCGCAATGCGGGACATGCCCGTCTCCCTCGTCGGGTCGCGAGTGTGGGTGCCGCGTCAGCTAGTCGGTACCCGAGTGGGCGCGGATGATGCGCGTGTTCACCCATTCAGGACAGAGGGACTCCCCCGAACACGAAGACGGTGACGTCGATGCCGGCGATGGCCAGAGCCGCGTAGAACGGCTTGCGGCCGAAGGAGCCCATGCCCCACCACCCCACCGCCGCGGACGCCGCGAACGCCAGCCACAGCCACGGCGTCCCGGCCAGCGCCAGGAAGCCCGACGCTCCGACCAGCAGGGTCAGCGCCGCCGAGCGCACCGTCCGGACGCTGAACCGCTCGGCCAGCACGTTCGGCAGCCCCCTGACCCCGGCGATCCGGTCCGCCTCCAGATCCGGGAGGGCGTTCGCCAGGTGGCCCCCGACGCCGAGCAGCGCGGCGGCGGCGAGGACCGACGGCCGGGCCGCCGCCACCGACGGGGCGGTGCTCGTGGCGAACTCCGGGATCAGGCCGAAGCCGACGGCGTAGGCGAGGCCGGACAGGGGAGTGCCCTTGATCCCGGCGTTGTAGAACCAGCCCGCCAGCATCTGCATGGCGTCGACGGTCCCGACGGCCGCGTTGATCGAGTAGGCCAGGACGAGGGACAGCGTCACCGACACCAGGGCGGCGGCCAGCACCGCCTGCCGGGGGATCGCGCCGGACGCCAGCGGTTTGTCCAGGCGCCCGGCCAGCCGGTCCCGGTCGGCGTCGAAATAGTCGTTCGACCAGCCGATCGACAGCTCGCCCAGCAGCACCGCCGGGATCGCGGCGCCCGGCCCCAGGCCGTGCGGCGCGGTCTGCACGATCAGCGCCGCGAACATCGCCGTGACCGCCAGCGACGGCAGCGGATGGCAAGTGCGGAACAGTGCTTTGAGCTTCGGCATCGATTTCTCCTCGGCAGGGGTATGCAAGGACCATGCGACTTGCGCTGCGTGGCGGCAACCCCCTGGAGCGTGCGGCCCTGCGCGCGAACCTGGTCCCGGCGCCGGCGGCCGAGGCCTGGGGCGGGCTCGCGGTCTCCGGAGTGCTGGTGGCGGCGGTGCGCACCGGCATCGTCGCACGCCTGGCCTCCGCCCCGGGCTCCGCCGCGCAGATCGCCGCCGATCTGGGCCTGGCCCCGACCCCGACCCGACTGCTGCTCGAGTGCCTGGTCTCCACCGGACACGTGAAGCAGGCCCATGACGGTTCACTGCGCCTGGCCCGCCGCAACCGCCGCTGGCTCGACCCGGACTCCGAGGTCGGCGTGGCCCGCTTCGTCAACGCCTGCGGCGACTACTTCGACTGGTGGCGCGACCTGGACCGGCTGGTCGTCGCCGGCGCCCCGGTCGAACACCACGACCGTCCGCCGGACGACCCGTACTGGCGCCGCTACATCCTCGGCCAGCTGGACCTGGCCCGTCTCACCGCCCCGGAGGTGGCCCGCCGCCTGACGCTCCGGCCCGGCGCCGGCCACGTCCTGGACGTCGGCGGCGGGCACGGCTGGTACGCCGCCACCCTCTGCCGCGCCCGCCCCGGCCTCACCGCCACCGTCCTGGACCTGCCCGGCAGCGCCCGCATCGGCCGCGAGGTGATCGCCGCGGCGGGCCTGTCCCACCTGGTGAGCTTCACCGAGGGCGACGCCCGGCAGCGCGACTTCCCGGCCGGCCAGGACGTGGTCCTGTGTTTCAACCTGCTGCACCATCTGACCGAGACCGAGATCCCGACGCTGCTGCGCCGTGCGCACGCCGCCCTCGAACCCGGCGGCACCCTCGCCATCCTCGACGCCTTCGCCGAACCCCGCCAGACCCGCACCGACCCGGCGGCCACCCACCTGGCTCTCTTCGTCCGGCTCACGTCCGGCTCCACCCTCTACACGCCCGACCAGCTGGCGACGTGGCTGCACACCGCGGGCTTCACCCCGCCCCGTCGCATCCGCTCCGCCCGCATCCCGGGCTTGGCGCTCTACCAGGCCGGGAAGCGTTGGTGAGCGTGTTACCGTGCGTTCAGTCGGCAGCGAGCCGGCCGAGCGCACGAGGGGACAGGGACACCCGATGCTGGCAGCACAACGGCAGGCGCGGATCCTCGAAGAGGTCCAACGCACCGGCGGCGTCCGGGTCAACGACCTGACGCGCCTGCTCGGCGTCTCCGACATGACCGTCCGGCGGGACCTCGACGTCCTGGACTCCCGCGGCCTGCTCACCAAGGTGCACGGCGGCGCCACCGTGCGCCGGTCGGGCTCGACGGACGAACCCGCGTTCACCGTCAAGGCCGAGATGGAGCAGCCGGCGAAGGACGCCATCGCCCGCACGGCGGCCGCGCTGGTGCGTCCCGGGACCGCCATCGGGATCAGCGGCGGCAGTACGACGTACACGCTCGCCCGGCACCTGGTCGGCGTCCCGGATCTGACCGTGGTGACGAACTCCCTGCGGGTGGCGGACGTGTTGCACGCGCACGAGGCCGGCCACCCGGGTGGGAACCAGACGGTGATCCTCACGGGCGGGATGCGCACGCCGTCGGAGGCGCTGGTCGGGCCGATAGCGGTGCAGGCGATTCGGACGCTGCATCTGGACCAGGTGTTCCTCGGTGTGTACGGCATGGACGCCCAGGCCGGATACACGAGCCCGAACCTGATGGAGTCCGAGACGAACCGGGCGCTGGTCGCCGCCGCGCGGAACCTGGTGGTGGTGGCGGACCACACGAAGTGGGGTGTGGTCGGGCTGTCGGCTTTCGCAGGATTGAGCGACGCCGCGGTGCTGGTCACCGATGACGGCCTGGGGGACGAGGCGCGTGAGGTGCTGGCGGACGAAGTCGGGGAGCTGGTGGTGGCGGAGCGGGAGGGGTGAGGAGTGAAAGGTCTAGTCCCCTTAAACGCTAAAGCTGAGCTCGATCACCACTCGTCCTGCGGCGTCACCATCCACCATCTGATACGCTGGATAACGCTTCGATAACGCCTGCGTCGCGACCGCCGACGCCTCCGTCATCTCTTGCGTGCCCACCGCAGCCCCACTTCGCCGAGTGCTCGTGCATCGCACGGTCACCGCGGCCGCAGCGCTGACCGTCCTGCTCGCCTCGCTGACTTTCGCAGTCCTCGGCGCCACCGCCGCCGCGGTGTCCGACGTCGGGACCCGGACCGCTTTGGCCGCCGCTCCCGCCGGATCCACGGCACTGGTGTTCACGGCCGGCCCGGACGGCGACGTGACGGCGGCGTCCCCCAAGATCGATGCGGCGGCGCGGCGGCTGCTGCGGCCCTACCCGGTGCGGGTGTCGCACGCGGTCGTGGCGCCGAAGCTCGACCTGACCGGCCCGGCTGGAGACGTCTCGGTGGCCGCTGCCAGCGCGGACGACTACGCGCGGCACATCCGCCTGCTCTCCGGCACCCTCCTCACCGCCCCCGGCGACATCCTCGTCCCCGACACGCTCGCCCGCCAGGCCGGTCTGACCGGGCCGAACGGTGTCGGCACCGTCACCATGACGAAAGCGCTCTGGGGGTCCAGTCACACCGAGACGCACCGCATAGTCGGTGTCTATCAGGCTTCTGACAGCGACCCCGTGTTCTGGGGCGCACTGCGTCCGAACGGGCCGTCGGCGGCCACCAGCCCTCTGGTGTTCGTCACGCCGGATGTCCTCTCGGCTCGCGAAGGCCTGGCCTCCCTCGCCCAGATGGTCTGGTTCGCTCAACCGGACCTGTCCACCGCCACCGCCTCCGGCCTTTCCGCCGCCGTCGGCCGCATCCTCACGGTCGAGAACGGCGATGTGAACAAAGCCGTCTTCCACGCCGCCAAGCCCCCGGTCACCAGCCTGGCCCTGGCCTCCGGCCTTCCTCAACAGAGCAGGCGCACCCACGCTGCCGAGACCGCGGGCATGTCCGGCTTCCTCATCGTCGCCACGCTGCTCGCGGTCCTCGCCGTCTTCGCCCTGGCGCTCACCTTGCGCTTGGTCCGGGAACACCGGGCCGAGGAGGCCCGTCTCGTCCAGGCCCGTGGTGCTCACCCCCGCATGCTCGTGGCGATCGCCGCCGGGGAGGCCCTGCTTCTGGCCGGCCCGGCCCTCGTGCTGACGACACTCGTCACCGGCCCACTGGCCCGCGGGCTTCGCCATCTGCCCGGCCTGCACGCGCTTCCCGCTCCCCACGGGCCGGGTCTGATCGGCTTCGAAGTCAGCCTCCTCGTCGCAGCGTTCTGCATCGTGGTCCAGGCCGCGGCCGCCTACCGGGCCTCGCGCGAGCGGATCGCCACGGACCGCACCCGGAGTGCGCGGGTCGCGGCGTTCCAACGTGCCGGGATCGACGGTGGTCTCGTGGCCCTGGCCGTGGTCGGCTACCTGCAACTGCGCCACTACAAGTCGCCGGTCACCGCGGCCGCCGGCTCGTCCGGCGCCGCGGGCGTCGCCACGTCGATCGACCCGGTCCTCGTCCTCGCGCCCGCCGCGACCGCCGCCGCGCTGGCAGCGCTGGCCCTGCGCCTCCTCCCACCCGCCGCTCGACTCGTCGACCACCGCCTCGACGAGACCCGCCGCTTCGCCGGCGCGCTCGGGGGATGGCAGGTCAGCCGGCGTGCGGCCCGCCACGCCGGGACGGTCCTGCTGCTGGTGCTCGCGCTCGCGGTCGGCGCGATGACCGTCACCGAGACCGCGATGCGTGGCCGCTCGGCCCAGGACCGGGCGACGTTCCAGGTGGGGGCCGACGCCCGCTTGTCCGGGAGTCCGCTCGCCGAGGAATATCGACGTTCCGCTTACACGCGCGTCCCGGGTGTCGCGGCCGTGACACCGGTGGCCACCGGTGACCTTCTGATAGGCAGCCGTCAGGCGAGCTTGGTCGGTATCGACTCCGGTGCCGCGCCCGGCGTGCTCGATCTGCGCAGCGATCTGGCGCCTGTCTCCGAGACCGACTTGTTCAAGCCGCTCGCCGCCTCGAACCCCGCCACCGATCCGGCCATCGCGATCCCGGGCACGCCGGGCGCGTTGAGCTTCGACCTGGCCGTCTCGGTGAAGGGCGACGGAGCCACCTTCCTCCGCGACGCAGCCCTGAGCTTCCTCCTGCGCGACCGCGACGGCACGCTCCTCACCATTCCCGTCGCCGTCCCGGAGCACCCAGATCAACCTCGCCACGAAAGCATCACGCTCACCAGCCCGGTAACCGGTCTGGCTCCCGCCTTCCCGTTGCGTTTCGAGGGCCTCGGCATCAGCGACGTCGTTTCCCCGGACACCGCCGACGTCACGCTCACCATCAGCTCCCTGGCAGCATTCACCGTTCCTGACGATCAGCCTTGGCACCTGGCCGCAGCATCAGACCCCAACTCTTCCCTCCCCCCGCCTGACGACTGCACCGGCTCTCTCGCTCAAATCGCCGCGACCTCTCCCGCCCTCTGCGACTCTCCGGCTGGCGGCCCCGGCACCCTCACCCTGCATTTCGCGAGCGGGCACGTCTCCAACGTCCAGGCCGGAACCCCGACCTCCTACGAGATCCGTCCCGGCACCAAGCCCCTGACGCCGCAGTTCGCCGCCGGCCCGCACGTGCCGGCCGTCGTCACCGACGGCTTCCTCCGCGACGCCGCCGCCACCGTCGGCGACAAGATCCCCGCGATCCTCGCGGACGGCACCCACATCACCCTCGACCTCACCGGCCGCCTCGCCGCCTTCCCCGGCCTGGCCCCCGACGCCGCCGCGGCGGTGGTCGACCGCGTCACGCTCACCCGCATCCTGGCCGCCCATGACGCCGAACCGCAGTGGTCGGTCCAGTGGCTGGCCACGCTGAGCGCGCCTCGCACGGCCGCCGCCTACTTCTCCACCCATGCCGAACTCGGCACCTTGGTATCCCGCACCACGGTCGCCGCCGCTCTCCACGACGGCGCCTTCCAAGCCAGTGAGGCAGCCCTGCTGGTGATCAGCGCCGCCACCGCACCCGTCTTCGCCACAGTCGGGTTCGCCGTCTCCGCCGCCGCCACTCTGCGCACCCGGCGCCGCGAATTCGCGGTCCTCCGCGCGATCGGCGCCCGCCCCCGTCAACTGTCAGCCGCCCTCTGGCTCGAACAAGCCGCCTTGGCGCTCGTCGCGGTCGCCGCCGGCGTCGGCATCGGCGTCGCCACCGCACTGCTCACGGTCCCCTTGGTGACGGTGGACGACACCGGTGCTCCGGTGTACCCCACCGTCGCCGCCGTCGCCCCCTGGCTCCGCGGTGCCGGCGTCGCGACCGCCACCGCCGCAGCCGTCGTGCTGGTCGTGATGCTGGCCGCGCGGGCGCTGTCGCGGGTGGATCTGGCACGGATGCTCCGGGCCGGAGACGAGTTGTAGACCGCCGCGCCACCGCGGCCACCGCCACCCACCGCCGCGCCACCACCGAACCGTTGCCGACCGATCCGCCCGTCACCCCCTGGAGCACCGATGTCCCACGAGCCCGAGTTCGAACTCGATCTCGACCTCGCCGGCGCCGACGACCACATCGGCCCCGTCCACCCGGGCCGTGGCGGGCGGACCTCACCCACCGAGCCCGACCCCGGCGACCACGCTCTCGGCTGGGGCGTCGCGCGCCGCCTCGTCCGCGGCGGCCTCCGCGCCGACGCCATACCGCTCCTCCTCGTCGCCCTCCTCGTGCTCGGCGCATCCACCACCGCGGCGGCCGGGCCGCGCGCGCTGAAGTCCCTGGCCGACCGCGCGCTCCGCCAGAACGTGGCCGCCGCGTCGCTCGACGCCCGCTCGCTCACGGTCGGTCTCGACGTCGTCGACACCGGTGCCGAGGGCACAGCCTTCGCCGACTTCCAGAACGCGATCGCCCAGCAGCTCGGCCCCGTCGCCGCCCGCACACTGACCGGCACCTCCCACACCTACCGCGCCTTCGGCGTCACCACCGACGGTGACACCGTCGCCAAGCCCAGCGGCCTCCCTCCCGTCACCACCTTCGTCGACGACAGTCGCGCGGCCCACCTCGTCACCTACGTCGACGGCACCGCCCCTGACCGCGCCACTCCCGCACCGGGTACCGTCGCCGTCGGCGTCAGCCGCCGCACCAGTGAGGACCTCCACCTTCCTGTGGGCACCCACCTCCGTCTCGGCGACCCCCAACCCGATCTCAACGGCGTCACACACCCCGTCGTGGCCGTCGTCTCCGGCATCTTCGAACCCGCCGTCGGCGCCGCGCTCACCGCCGATGACAACGCCTTCTTCGCGCAGAACACCACCCTCCTCACCCCGCAGCTCTCCCACATCGGCACCCTCACGCCGCGCCTGTTCTGGACCGGCGAACTGCTGGTGTCCGACATGGGGCTGGCCACCCTCCTTCACGGCAACGTCAAAGCCCGGGCCACCGCACAGTGGCGTCGCACCGTCGACCCGGCCGCGTTGAGCGTCGCCGCAATCAGCACCCTGCGAGCGGCCCTGCTCCACTTCCAACAGGGCGCGATCTCCGCGATGTGCGACCCCTACCAACCCGGCACCCAGATGTGCGGCGGCCTGATGAACACGGTCCAGGCCGCCACGGCCGAGACCGGGCTGCCCGACCTCTTCACGGCCTTCCGCACGCGCCTCCTCGCCACCAGCGCCCTCGAGTCGTTCGCCGTCGCAGGCCTGCTCGCCGTGGAACTCGCGGCGGTCTTCGCCGCGGCCCGCCTCGTCGCCGCCCGCCGGGCCGCCGCCGTGGCGTTGCAACGCGCGCGTGGCTCCTCCCGCCGCCAGTCGGCGGTCCTCCTGGCCGCCGAGTCAGCCCTCGTCATCGTTCCCGCCGCGGTCCTCGGCCGGTTGCTCGGCGAGGGCGGGGGCCAGCTCTGGCCGACGCTCGTCGTCGCCGTGTTCGGCATCGCCGCCGTCCCGGTGACCGTCATGGTCCGTGCCAAGCCGGAGACCGCCGGGACGGCCCGCGCCGACGAGCGCCGTCTCCTGTCCCGCGGCCGCCGCCGCACGCTGGAGGCCCTCGTCGCCGTCCTCGCGGTCGGCGGAGTGCTTGCGCTGCGCGGCCGCGGCGTGGCCGGAACCACCGCCGGCGGCACGGTCGATCCGCTGATGGCCACCGTGCCGGTGCTCGTCGGCGGGGTCGTCTCCATCCTGGCCGTCAGGGCCCTGCCGCGGCCTGTCCTCGCGGCCGCCCGCCTGCTCGGCCGCGGCCGCTCCACCGCCGGCTGGCTGGGTCTGGCCCGTGCGGCCGAACGCGGTCAGACTCCGGCCGTCGCGCTGGCCGTGCTGGTGCTGACGGTGTCCGGCGCGGTCTTCGGCGGCGTCGTCGTCAGCACCCTGGACCACGGGGAGACCGCCTCCGCCGACCGCGTCGGCGCCGACGCCGTCGTGCGGTCGCAAGCCCTGCCCCAGGAGGCGGTCGACAGGCTCCGGGCGCTGCCCGGTGTGCGCGCCGACACGGTCACCGTCTTCGAACGCTCCACCGTCGACGACGACACCGGGGCCGAGCGGCCGGTGGCCTTCCTCGGGGTCGGCCCCACGTTGGTCCCCGGGCTGTCCGCGACCGCCGACCCCGACGGCACGATTCCGGTGCTGGCCTCCCCGGCCGCGGTCGACGACCACCCGGCGGGCACCTTCACCGTCAGCTTCCTGACATCCACGATCTCCTGCCGCATCGCCGGCGTCGTGCCCGATCCGGACAACGGCGTCCTGCGCGCCGCGCTGGGGCCGGCCGGCCCGCGCCGGCCGTACGTCGTCCTGCCCGCCGAGCTGCTCGCGAAGGTCTCCGACGCCACCCGGCCCTCCGTGGCGGCCCTGTCCGGACCGGTCACCACCGCGCAGATCCGGGCCGCCCTCCTGGATGCCGGCCCGTTCTCCTACGACGTCACCGTCCGCGCCGAGCGCCTGACCGCGATGCGTTCCGACGGCCTGAACCGCTCGGTCACGGGCATCTTCGGGCTCTGCGCCGCCGGTTCGGCCGCCTTCGCGGTCCTGGTCGTCATTCTGGAACTTGCAGCAACGGCCCGCGAGCGCGGCCGCACCGTCTCCTTCCTCCGCACCATGGGCCTCCCGGCACGGTCCGCGGGCGTGGTCACAGCGGTGCAGCTCGTCCCGACCGCACTGGCGGCGGCCACCGCCGGCGTCCTGATCGGCCTCATCCTGCCCCGGCTGCTCGGACCCGCGCTGGACCTGACCGCCTTCACCGACGGGTACGACGCCCCGATCCGGGTGGACCTCACCGTCACGCTCCTGCTCGGCCTCGCGCTGCTGCTCGTGACGGCGGTCGCGGCCGCTCTGGAAGCGGTGGTCGGCCGCGGCAGGCGCCTGGCCGGAGTGCTCCGTTTCGGCGGAGAGTAGTCACTCGGTCACCCGCAGATCGCCAGGCCCGGTGTGTGAAGGCCGTGTTGCCGCATCGTTATCCGCAAGTTGCAGAAAACTTGCTGCAAGGTCTTTCAGCACCGCGAGGCGCCTTGCTAGCGTCGGGGACCGCGCCGCAGATAGCAGCGGCACTCCTTCCCCTCCCCTTCCAAGGAGTCTTCGATGCGACGGAGCATCACTGCCAAGCGCAGCGCCGGGATCGCGGCGATAGCGGCGCTGGCACTTGCTGCAAGTGCTTGCAGCAGCAGCAAGTCCTCCGGCGGCGCGGCCGCCACCCCGGCCGACCCGGCCGCGGTCAAGGGCACGGTCACCTGGTGGGACACCTCCGACGCCACCAACGAGGCGCCGAACTACCAGCCGATCATCAAGGCGTTCGAGGCGAAGTACCCGAACATCAAGGTGAACTACGTCAACGTCCCGTTCTCGGACGCCAAGGACAAGTTCAAGACCGCCGCGCAGTCCGGCAACGGCGCGCCGGACGTGCTGCGCGCCGACGTCGGCTGGACGCCCGCGTTCGCGCAGCTGGGCTACCTGCAGCCGCTGGACGGCACCCCGGCGCTGGCCGACGACGCCGACTACATGGCCGGCCCGTACGCGTCGGACCACTACAACGGCAAGATCTACGGCGTCCCGCAGGTCACCGACACGCTGGCGCTGCTGTACAACAAGGACCTGCTGACCCAGGCCGGCATCACCACCCCGCCGAAGACCTGGGACGAGCTGAAGGCCGACGGCCTGCAGATCAAGGCCAAGACCGGCAAGGACGGCGTGTTCCTGAACGCGGCCTCCTACTTCCTGGAGCCGTTCATCTACGGCGAGGGCGGCGACCTGATCGACGCCGCGAACAAGAAGATCACGATCAACGACGCCAAGTCGCTCAAGGCGGTCGGGATCGCGCAGGACCTGGTGAAGTCCGGCGCCGCGGTCACCGACGTGACCAAGGACGGCTACAACAACATGCAGACCGCCTTCAAGGACGGCAAGGTCGCCATGGTCATCAACGGCCCGTGGTCCACCGCCGACGACCTGAAGGGCACGGCCTTCAGCAAGGCCGACAACCTGGGCGTGGCGACCGTCCCGGCCGGCTCGGTCAAGGCCGGCGCCCCGGTCGGCGGCCACAACCTGGTCGTCTACGCGGGCTCGAAGAACCTGGACGCCACCTACCTGTTCGTGGCGTTCCTGAACAGCGCGGCGAACCAGGCCACCATCGCGGCCAAGAACAACGTGCTGCCGACCCGCACCTCGGCCTACGCCGACCCGCAGGTCTCCGGCGACAAGCTGCTGGCGTCGTTCTCCGACCCGCTGAAGGCGGGCGTCGGCCGGCCGCCGGTGCCCGGCGCCTCGGACCTGCTCACCCCGCTGGACACCGACTACCAGGCCATCCTGGGCGGTCAGAAGTCGGCGCAGGACGGGCTGAACGACGCCGCGACGCAGTTCGCGCAGATCCTGAAGGACTTCAGCAAGAGCTGAGTCCGCACAAGCTAGCCGCGTGGGACCGGGTTGTGAGGGTCCCGGTCCCGCGCGGCTCACCTCCTTCGCAGGAACGACGGGGTCCGGGTCCGGGATCGGAAGTCAGGTAGGGACATGAGGGTGCTGCGCGCGATACGCGGCTCATTCGACAGGTACTGGTACGGCTGGGCCATGGCGGCGCCGGTCGTGCTGGTGATGCTGGTGCTGGTCGGCTACCCGTTCGTCTGGGGCCTGTACCTGTCCACCACCAACGCCGACGAGTCCAACATCGGCCGCGACATCGGCGTCAACCACATCCCGCCGAGCTACAAGTCGGTGGGCCTGCACAACTACTGGGACATCCTGTCCGGACACGACGGCCACTTCTACAGCACCCTGAACTGGACGCTGATCTGGACCTTCGTCAACGTCTTCTTCCACATCGCCATCGGCCTCGGCCTGGCGATCCTGCTGAACCGCAAAATCCGCTTCCGGGCCGGCTACCGGCTGATGCTGATCCTGCCGTGGGCCATCCCCGGCTTCGTGGCCGCCTTCGCGTGGCGTCTGCTCTACAACGACAACGGCGTGTTCAACGCCGTGCTGAAGTTCTTCGGCATGCACGGCGTGGACTGGCTGTCCCAGCCCACCTCCGCGAAGATCGCGGTCATCGCGGTCAACGTCTGGATGGGCGTGCCGTTCATGATGGTGTCCTTCCTCGGCGGGCTGCAGACCATCCCGAGCGAGCTCTACGAGGCCGCCGAGATGGACGGCGCCACGCCGTGGCAGCGCTTCCGGATGGTGACGCTGCCCGGGCTGCGGCCGGTGATGATGACCGTCACGCTGCTCGGCGTGATCTGGACCTTCAACAAGTTCGACGTCATCTTCCTGGTCACCGAGGGCGGGCCGGCCGGTTCCACCGACATCCTGGTCACCCACGCCTACCAGATCGCGTTCCAGAACATCCGGCAGTACGCCGAGGCCGCCTCCTACGGCGTGGTGATCCTGTCGATGCTCATCGTCTTCGCCACCGTCTACCGCCGCTCGCAGGCCAAGCTGGAGGTCCAGGCATGAGCAAGCAGCACTCGCGCGGCCGCCGCTCGCCGCTGGCCTCGGCCGCGCTCCACGCCACCCTGATCGCCGCGTCGTTCATCGCCGTGTTCCCGATCGCCTGGGTCGCGCTGACCTCGCTGAAGACCGGCAACGGCCAGTGGGCGCACCCCGGCGACTTCAGCAACCTGAACTTCGGCAACTACAGCCAGGTGCTGAACGACACCGACTTCCTCACCTGGTTCGGCAACTCGATCCTGGTGTCGGTGCTGACCATGGTGCTGGCCGTGTTCATCGCCGCCACCTGCGGCTACGCGGTGTCCCGCATGCGGTTCCCGGGCTTCCGGGCCACCATGTGGATGCTGCTGATCGTGCAGATGTTCCCGATCGCGGTGCTGATCGTCCCGCTGTACAACCTGATGTCCAAGCTGCACCTGGTGAACTCCTACGCCGGCCTGGTGCTGGTGTACCTCACCACCGCCGTGCCGTACTGCGCCTGGATGCTCAAGGGCTACTTCGACACCATCCCGGTCGAGATCGACGAGGCCGGCAAGGTCGACGGGCTGAACCCGTTCGGCACCTTCTGGCGGCTCGTGCTGCCGCTGGCCCGGCCGGGCCTGGCCGTCACCGCCTTCTACTCCTTCCTCACCGCGTGGGCGGAGGTCGCCTTCGCCAACACCTTCATGCAGGGCTCGGACAAGTACACGCTGGCGGTGGGCCTGCGCACCTTCGTCTCGCAGTACAAGGGCGAATGGGGGCTGATGACCGCCTCGTCGGTGCTGATCGCCATCCCGGCCGCCGTGATGTTCCTGCTCGTCCAGCGCAACCTGGTCGCCGGACTGACCTCCGGCAGCGCCAAGGGCTGACCGCACCACTATCACTTCTGGGGCACGTGAGTTCATGACTACCGAGACACTCGCCGTCGAAGCCGTCCTGGCCGGGGAATCCGGCGCCGGCCGCACCGACTGGTGGCGGGACGCGGTCATCTACCAGATCTACATCCGCTCGTTCGCCGACGCGGACGGCGACGGTGTCGGCGACCTGCCCGGCATCCGCTCCCGGCTGCCGTACCTCGCCGACCTCGGCGTGGACGCGCTGTGGATCACGCCGTTCTTCACCTCGCCGATGGCCGACTTCGGCTACGACGTCGCCGACTACCGCGCCGTCGACCCGATCTTCGGCGACCTCGCCGACTTCCGGGGCCTGCTCGAGGACGCGCACGCGCGCGGCCTGCGGGTGATCGTCGACCTGGTCCCCAACCACACCTCGGACCGGCACGCCTGGTTCGTGGAGGCGCTCGCGGCCCCGGCGGGGAGCGCCGCGCGCGACCGGTACATCTTCCGCGACGGCCGCGGCGCGCACGGCGAGCTGCCGCCGAACGACTGGGAGTCGGTCTTCGGCGGCCCGGCCTGGACCCGCACCACCGACCCGGACGGCACGCCCGGCCAGTGGTACCTGCACCTGTTCGCCCCCGGGCAGCCGGACCTGAACTGGGACCTGGAGGAGGTCCGCGCGGAGTTCCTGGACGTCCTGCGGTTCTGGCTCGACCTCGGCGTCGACGGCTTCCGGATCGACGTCGCGCACGGCATGGTCAAGGCCCCGGGGCTGCCGGACGTCGGCCACGCCGACCACGTGGAGATGATCGGCAACGCCGTGCTCCCGTTCTTCGACCAGGACGGCGTGCACGAGATCTACCGCGCCTGGCGGCTGCTGCTGGACTCCTACCCCGGCGAGCGGATCGGCGTCGCCGAGGCGTGGGCGCCGACCCCGGAGCGGCTGGCGAACTACGTGCGGCCGGACGAACTGCACCAGGCCTTCAACTTCGACTACCTGGGCCAGCCGTTCGAGGCCGCCGCGCTGCGGACCGCGATCGACCACTCGCTGGCCACCGCCGGCTCGGTCGGCGCGCCGTCCACCTGGGTGCTGTCGAACCACGACATGAAGCGGCACGTCACCCGCTACGGCGGCGGCGCGGTCGGCCAGGCCCGGGCCCGCGCCGCGGCGCTGCTGATGCTCGCGCTGCCCGGCTCGGCGTACGTGTACCAGGGCGAGGAGCTCGGCCTGCCGGAGGTGCTGGACATCCCGGTGGAGTTCCTGGTGGACCCGCAGGGCATCCAGTCCGGCGATCCGTCGAAGGGCCGCGACGGCTGCCGCGTGCCCATGCCCTGGTCCGGTTCCGAGCCGCCGTACGGCTTCGGGCCGGCCGGCTCCACCGCGTCGTGGCTGCCGGCCCCGGCCTCCTGGTCCCCGCTGACGGTCGAGGCCGAGACCGGCGACCCGGGCTCGATGCTGGAGCTGTACCGTTCGGCACTGACCCTGCGCCGGCAGTTGCCGGAGCTCGGAGCCGAGACCGACGGCAGCACCCTGACGTGGCTGTCGGCGCCGGACGGCGTGCTGGCCTTCCGCCGCGGCGACGGCTTCGTGGCCACGGTCAACACCGGCTCCGAGCCCGTGACCGTACCCGTGCCGGGCACGCTGCTGCTGGCCTCGGCGCCGGTCGAGACCACCGCGGACGGCGCCGTGCTGCCGGCCGACTCGGCCGCCTGGTGGCGGGTCTAGCGGTCACGGGAACGGGGAGCGGGTTGCGAGAGGACAGAATGGGCGCCATGACGGAGAACACCGCACTGCCTTCCACCGCACGCCTCGCTGACATCGCCGCCCAGGCGAAGGTCAGCGAGGCGACGGTGAGCCGGGTGCTGAACGGCAAGCCCGGCGTGGCCGCCGCCACCCGGCAGGCGGTCCTGGCGGCGCTCGACGTCATGGGCTACGAGCGCCCCACCCGCCTGCGCCAGCGCAACACCGCCCTGATCGGCCTGATCATCCCGGAGCTCGACAACCCGATCTTCCCGGCCATGGCCCAGGCGGTGGAACGCGCCCTGTCGCAGGACGGGTACACCCCGGTGCTCGCCACCATCTCCCCGGGCGGCGCCACCGAGGACGACGTGGTGGACCTCCTGATCGAGCACGGCGTCGTCGGCATCGTGTTCGTGTCCGGCCTGCACGCGGACACCAGCGCCTCGAAGGAGCGCTATCACCGCCTGACCGCCCGCGGCGTCCCGTTCGTCCTGATCAACGGCTTCGCCGAAGGCATCGCCGCCCCGTTCATCTCCCCGGACGACGCCATGGCCGCGCGGCTGTCGGTGAACCACCTGGCGGACCTGGGCCACGAACGCATCGGCCTGGCCGTGGGCCCCAAGCGCTACGTCCCGGTGATCCGCAAGATAGAGGGCTTCACGTCAGCGCTGCGCGACACCCTCAGCGTGTCCGACCCGCACGAGTTCGTGGAGTACTCGCTGTACGGGTTCGAGGGCGGCCGCGCGGCGGCGGCGAAGCTGCTGGACAAGGGCTGCACCGGCATCGTGTGCGCCTCGGACATGATGGCGCTCGGCGCCATCGCCGAAGTACGGGCCCGCGGCATGGCGGTCCCGGGCGACATCTCAGTGGTGGGATACGACGACTCACCGCTGATCGCGTACACCGACCCGCCGCTGACCACCGTGCGCCAGCCGGTGGCGGCGATGGGCGCGGCCGCGGTGCGGGCCCTGCTCGAGGAGGTCGGCGGCGGGCACGCTCCGCACACGGAGTTCGTGTTCGCCCCGGAGCTGGTGGTGCGAGGGTCGACCGGATCAGGGCCGCGGGTCCGCCGATAGGGCCCCGGACGAAACCATTCAAAGCAGGACCAAGGGGAGGGACGCCGATGAGCGACATCGATCTGCTGGTGATCGGAGGCGCCGGGATCGACACGATCATCCGCGTCCCGGACCTGCCGATGCCGTACAAGGACTCGGTGATGGTGGACCCGATCATCTCCTACGTGGCCCACACCGGGACGGCGGTCGCCCTGGCGAGCCGCTCGCTGGGCCTCCGGGTGAAGTTCGTCGACTTCCTCGGCGAGGACGAGTTCGGCGAGATGGTGCTCCGGCGCTTCGAAGAGGAGAAGCTCGACTTCTCTTGGCTGCCCTCCGCGGGCGGAACGACGCGCGCGGTGAACCTGGTGTCGGCGGACGGCCGGCGGATGTCGTTCTATGACCCGCGCGGTGTGGAGGGCCAGCACCTGCCCGAGGCTTTCTACGAGGGCTGGCTGGCGCAAACGCGGCATGTGCACGTGTGCATCGCCGGGCACGCGCGGCATGTGCTGCCGGTCGTGCTCCGGAGCGAGGCGTCGATCTCGACGGACCTGCATGACTGGGATGGCGTCAATGACCATCATCGGCACTTCGCGTATGCGGCGGACCATGTGTTCATGAGCGCGGCGAACCTCGGCGAGCGGCGGGACACGGTGCTGCACGACGTGCTGGAGCATGGGCGCGCGCAGACAGTGGTCGCTACCGACGGAGCGCGGGGCGCTTACTTGGCGACGCGGGACGCGTCAGGCGTCCGCCACTTCCCGGCCGTCACGCCGCCCGCACCCGTCGTGGACAGCAACGGGGCGGGCGACGCGTTCGTGTCCGGGTTCGTGTCGGGGGTGCTGCGCGGCGCCGACGTTGCCGAATGCATGCGGCGCGGGCTGCTCGCCGGGGCGTTCGCCTGCACGGTGCACGGAACGGCGGAGCGGTTCGCGGGGGAGGCGGATCTGGCGGGTTAGCTGGTGGCTGGTGGCTGGTGGCTGGTGGCTGGTGGCTGGTGGCTGGTGGGTTGGTGGCTGGTGACTAGTGATCTGCTGGTTGCTGGTTGCTGGTTGCTGGTTGCTGGTTGCTGGTTGCTGGTTGCTGGTGGTGGCTGTTGGCTCGTGGCCGGGTCGCGGTGATGGGGCGGCGGTTTGTCTGTGGGTTGAAAGGCATTATTACGACCTTCGGCCATGGTGTTGAAGATCCGCTGGGAGTCGCAGTTCGCTGCGACGGGATGCTGTCTCGTCGGCGGCTGCGGGCTGCGGAAATTACTGTTTCGGGGTGGGCGACCGTGTCGCGGCTCGCGGGTTGGAAAGTCAACAACAATGCCTCCGGCGGGCCTCGGCTCCGGGGGATCACCAACCCCCCCGCGTCGGCTGCGGTCTGCTTTTTGGTCGCCATGTCCTGGATCCCCCGTCACGTCGTCGCCTGACGGAATCACACCGGTCAGGCGGTATCAAGCCGGATCGCCGCCGCCGTTGGTCGCGTGCCGTTCGGCTTGACACCGCCTGACCGGCGCGATTGGCTTCGCCCGCCGAC
>NZ_BAAAQM010000080.1:0-39438 GCF_039531675.1 Catenulispora subtropica | reverse complement strand
ACGTCGCGTTCACATCAGCGGTGAGCGTCGTGGTCATCGACTGCACGGACACCGGAGCGTCGCCGCCGACCGGGACGTTCCCCACCATGATCTGGCGGGACTTACGACGGATGGCCAGAGGCTTGGTCGGAAGTGCGGGCATGCCCAACGCGATGGCGGTCAAGGTCTCACCGTTCCGTGGATGGTCTTCTACTCACCAACCACGCTACGGCACTTCCGAAGGTGCTCCGAACGCGGCCGCGAGATTTTCACCTGGCCTTCACCGGCGCAACAGTGGCGCAGGTCACAGCGTTGCGGCGGCGGTTCCGGCAAACCCGGCGGGCCCTGGCGAACCGGTAAGACCCGCACAGGACCCGGACAAGGCGCGGATTCCGGCTACCCGGGGAACTTCAGCGGGTTCGTGATGTCCGCGGCCATCAGCAGCAGCGACAGGCCGACGAAGAGCACCAGGAAGGTGAAGGCGGCCGGCATCAGCTTGTTCAGGTCCACGCGGCCCGGGTCCGGGCGGCCGCGCAGGGCAGCGAACTTGCGGCGGGCCGCCTCGTACAGCGCGATCGCGATGTGCCCGCCGTCCAGCGGCAGCAGGGGCAGCAGGTTGAAGATGCCGATGAACAAGTTGATGCTGGCGATGAAGCCGAGGAAGTTGCCGTAGCCGCCGGACTTGATCAGGTCGCCGGTCAGGTTGCCCATGCCGATGACGCCGACCGGGCGGTCGGAGGGGGCGGCGGCGCCTCCGTTGTCGGTCGCCTGCTTCTGGAACAGCTTCGGGATCGACTTCGGGATGTCGACCAGGCCCTGCAGCGAGGCCTTCGCGTTGCTGCCCCAGCTGGTGAACCCCTGGCCGATCGAGGCCGGGACGCTCACGTCCTGGTGCACCGGGTCCGGCGGCTGGATGCCGATGAGCAGACCGGCCTGGTACTTCGAGGTGTCCTTCAGCTGGTTGCCGACCGCCGGGCTGACCTGCGGGCTGGTCTGCGTCCGGCCGTCGTGCACGAACGTGATCGTGACCGGCCGCGGCGCGGAGACCGGCTTGCCGTCCTTGCCGAGCGCCGGCTGCCCCTTGTGCAGCGCGTCGGTGACGTCGGTCCAGGTCTTCACCGGCGTGCCGTCGACCGCGGTGATCTGGTCGCCTTGCTGCAGCCCGGCCTGCGCGGCCGGACTCTTCGGGTCCGACGGGGTGCAGTCGCCGGCCGTGGTCTTCAGACAGGCGCTGACCCCGCCGACCGTGGCGGCCGGGGTCTTGTAGGTGCCCCAGAACATCGGGATGGCCATGAACAGCACGAGCGCGATCAAGAAGTGCACCAGCGAACCGGCCGACAGCGTCAGCAACCGCCAGCGCAGCGGCTTCTTGTAGAAGGCGCGCGGCTCGTCCTCGGGGGCGATCGGCTCCAGGTCCGTCATCCCGATGATCTTCACGTAGCCGCCGGCCGGGATGGCCTTGACGCCGTACTCGGTCTCCCCCTTGCGGAAGGACCAGATCCGCGGCCCGAAGCCGACGAAGAACTCCGTGACCTTGCCGCCGGCCTTGCGGGCACAGATCATGTGCCCGGCCTCATGGAGCATGATCGAGGTCACGAGCGCGAAGGCGAAGAGCAGCCAGCCCCACAGGGTCACGGATCAGTCCACCTAACGTCGTCTACACGGGTATGCCTGTTACACGTCTTCAGCCGGCCGTCAGTTCACGGGCCCGGGCCCGTGCCCAGGCGTCCGCCTCCAGAACGGCCTCCAGGGTAAGGTCCCCACCCTGAGAGCGCGCTGAACCGGCGTGTTCGGCGACCACCCGTTCGATGGTATCGACGATCGCCGGGAAGCGGAGGCGGCCGCCGAGGAACGCGGCCACACACTCCTCGTTCGCCCCATTGAAGACCGCCGGGGCCGTGCCACCGGTTGCACCGACCTGCTTGGCCAGCCGCACCGAGGGGAACGCCTCGTTGTCGAGCGGGAAGAACTCCCAGGTGGAGGCCTTGGTCCAGTCCATGGCCGGGGCCGCGTCCGGGACCCGGTCCGGCCAGCCCAGGGCCAGGGAGATGGCCATCCGCATGTCCGGCGGGCTGGCCTGGGCCAGGGTCGAGCCGTCCACGAACTGCACCATGGAGTGCACGATCGACTGCGGGTGCACCACCACCTCGATGCGCTCGAAGGGCACGTCGAACAACAGGTGCGCCTCGATCACCTCCAGGCCCTTGTTCACCAGCGTCGCCGAGTTGCAGGTGACCAGCGGGCCCATGTTCCAGGTGGGGTGGGCCATCGCCTGCTCGGGGGTGGCGTCCTCCATCTCGGCGCGGGTCCACCCGCGGAACGGGCCGCCGGAGGCCGTGACGACGAGCTTGTCGACCTCCTCCTTCGCGCCGCCGCGCAGGGCCTGGGCCAGCGCGGAGTGCTCGGAGTCGACGGCCGTGATCTGCCCGGGCTTGGCCCGGCGGGTGACCAGGTCGCCGCCGATGATCAGCGACTCCTTGTTGGCCAGCGCCAGGGTCCGGCCGGCGTCCAGGGCGGCCAGCGTGGCCGTCAGGCCCGCAGCGCCGTCGATGGCGTTCAGCACGATGTCGCCGGGCCGCGCGGCCAGCTCCGCCGCGGCGTCCGGCCCGGCCAGGATCTCCGGCACCTTGAACTCTCCGGCCGAGTACCCGGCCTTCTGCGCCGCGGCGTAGAAGGCGAGGTTCAGGTCCTGCGCGGCACTGGCCTTCGCGACCGCGACCGTGCGGGCCCCGGTGGCCAGCGCCTGCTCGGCCAGCAGCGCCGGATTGCCGCCGCCGGCCGCCAGGCCGACGACCCGGAACCGGTCGGGGTTGCGCGCGACCAGGTCCAGGGTCTGGGTGCCGATGGAACCGGTCGAGCCGAGCAGGATGATGTCGCGCGGAGAGTGGGTCACGGCCTCATTCTCGCCTACCCGGCCGGACCGGCCGCGGCCCGCGCACCGACGATCACACGAGGTTCACCGGATGTGCCCATTTCCGCCACACCCGCAGCTCACCGGGCCCGCCGGGACCGGATCCCGCTAGATGCCCATCAGGCGCCCGGACAGCCCGCCGACCGGGATCCAGTCGATCTCCGTCCCGGCGTCCCGCAGATCGGTCAGCACCAGGTCCTCGTACATCAGGTGGGCGGCGTCGTGCGGCCACAGCACGGCCCACAGCCACAGGCCGCCGGCCTCGCCGAGGAACACCGCGCGGTCCCCGGTGTTCGGGACGCACCACATCGAGGTCGAGCGGCCGGCCGCGTAGAGCTTGGCGTGCGCCGCGGTCTCCTCGAAGATCTCGCCGGGGTCCGGACCGTCGATGCCGGCGAACCGGGCCCCGAGACCGACCCCCATCTCCTCGGCGATCAGCAGCAGCTCGCCCACGCCGCCGAACGGATTGGGGCCGGCGCAGGACACGGCGGTGGCACGGGCGCCGGCGTCGTCCCCGGCGTGGACCACGCCGGTGAACTCCCAGCCGGTGGGCAGCGGCCACGGCATCCACATCGGGACCTGGCTGTTGGCGGCGGCCTCGGCGAGTTCCTTCACCGTCGGCGGCTGCACGGGCTGCAGCGGCTGGACGGATCCGTGCAGGTCGCACTGCCAGGTCGCGGACAGCAGGCCGGGTGCGCGCACCCGGCCCCCACAGCGTGGGCAGCTGGGCTCGACCTTCATAGAGACTGACGGTCCTCTCGTGGGCGCCGATCCGTCAAGCCCCGTCACCCCGACGGCGTAGCGCGGGCCGCCGCGCCGCCGGACCGCCGCTCCGCCGCCTTACGCCGCCGGGACCGGACGCCCGGGCTGCTCCCCGCCCCGGGCCTCGCCGTACGAGCGCTTGGGGACCATCACCTTGCGGCGGAACACGCAGACCACGGTGCCGTCCTGCTTGTAGCCCTTGGTCTCCACGTAGACCACGCCGCGGTCGTCCTTCGACTTGGACTCGGTCTTGTCCAGGACCTCGGTCTCGCCGTAGATGGTGTCGCCGTGGAAGGTCGGGGCGATGTGCCGCAGCGACTCCACCTCCAGGTTGGCGATGGCCTTGCCCGAGACGTCCGGCACCGACATGCCCAGCAGCAGCGAGTAGATGTAGTTGCCGACGACCACGTTGCGCTTGAAGTCGGTGGTCTGCTCCGCGTAGTTCGCGTCCATGTGCAGCGGGTGGTGGTTCATGGTGAGCAGGCAGAAGAGGTGGTCGTCATACTCGGTGACGGTCTTGCCCGGCCAGTGCTTGTACACCGCGCCGACCTCGAACTCCTCGTAGTACCGGCCGAACTGCATGGTGAGTCCCTTCGCCTGGTCTGCACTTACTCCAACAATCGCCGCCTTCGCCGGTCGGCGCTGCCGCTGTCATCTTCGCGCACGGGGCTACCCGCCAGTAGTACGCGCGGCGGTGAGGTCCGCCACGTTCTTGACGGACTGTGCGTGCCCTGATGGGATGCCCGGCGTGTATGGGACACATCAATACGGCTACCCGGCCCCGTACGGTCCGGGCCACCGCGTGCCGGCCATCAGGACCTCGGTGGCGGGCCTCGGCACGGCGCTGACGATCCTGCTCGGCCTGGACGTCGGGTTCGCCGCGCTCGGGACGGCCGGGCTGGCCTGGCGGAGCTCGCTGCTCGACGGCCTGCTCGACGACCCCGGGTCGGTCGACCCGCACAGCGTGGACCTGTCCGACACCCTGGTCCGGATCGGGGACGGCCTCCTGATCCTGACGATGCTGGGCACCGTCGTGGTGTTCATGTGCTGGTTCTGGGCGGCCCGCAACAACGCCGAGGCCTACGCTCCGAACCGGGGGACGATGAGCGTCGGCTGGTCGATCGGCGGCTGGTTCATCCCGTTCGCGAACTGGGTCATCCCCTGCATCGTGGCCCGCGACGTCTACCGGGGCACGATGGCCGGCCGGCGGCCGGACCGGAACCCGGACAGCGGCGGCTTCATCACCGGATGGTGGTGGGCGTCGTTCGTCGGCACGTATCTGCTGATGTTCGGGGTCAGCAGCGCGAACACGAAGACCCAGGACGCCGTGGGCCCGACCGAGTACCTGAAGGCGATGCGGAGCCTGACGGACGCCGGGCTGATCGCCCTGCCGGTGCTGGCGGTCTCGGCGGGGCTGGCGATCTGCTACGTGCAGACGGTCACCAAGACGCAGAAGCAGCGCAACGCCGAGGGCGACTGGTACGACGGGCCGGGCTCGCGCGCCGCGCAGGGGCTGCCGCCGATGGCCCAGGGCTACGGGTACGGCTACGGGATGCCGATTCCCGGCGGGTACCCGATGCCGCCTCAGGCCCAGAGCCCGTACCCGCCCGAGAGCCCGTACCCGCCCCAGGGCCCGTACCCGCCTCAGTACCAGCCCCGGTATCAGCCTGTGACACAGGCCCAAGGGCCGGCGTCGGCCCCGCAGCAGGAACCAGTCCAGGACGCGGTGCCGCCGCAGTACGCGCCACCGGCCGCGGAGACGCAGACGGCCGAGGTCGTCGACGACGACCCGTTCGCCACGCCGCGCGAGGACCTCACCCCGCCCGCCTGAGACCCGGCCCCGGCGGGCGGCCGGGGTCAGCCCTCGAAGTCCCCGTCGGCGTCGCCGTCCTCGCCACCGACGACGGCGCCGTAGGGCTCCATCTCACCGGCCGGCATGACCTCGGAGATGTGCGGCGTGAGCTTCTTGAGCAGCAGCCCCAGCTGGTCCTCGCTGAGCACGTCGCCCACCACCGTGGCGTGCGCCAGGTCGCCGATCAGGGACGCCGCCCGCGACAGGCCCGCGTCGCGGTCCCAGGCACGGTACGTGGCGGCGCGCGCGTAGCCGCGGGCGACCCGGGCCGCGCCGACCCGCTCGTGCCGCAGCAGCTCCAGGTCCGCGGCGTCCAGCACCTCGCGCCGGTCCACCTCGAAGATCACGTCCGGGCGTTCCAGGCCGGCGCCGATCTGGTCGACCTGCTGCCGCCCCAGGTTCGACACCGCGGTGATCAGCCCATTGACATGTCGGCCGTGCGGTCCGAAGGCCCACCAGGCCGGCACTTCGGCGACCACCAGGAACTCGCGGGTGACGATGGCCTGCGCGCCGATCGCGCTGGACGGCGTGTAGTGCTCGGGCGCCGGGACGGCCTGCAGCTGGAACATCCGGAAGCCGCCGTCGATGCCGAGCGAGAGCGTCATGTCGTCGGCGATGCCCAGCCCCGCCTGCGCCGGGTCCGGGTAGACCAGCAGCCCGACCGGGACGTCGCTCTTCGGTGAGGCCTCGTCGTCATCCATCGTGAGCGGATCGTGGTCCTGCCACGCCGAGGGGATGAAGGTGGTGACACCCCGCTGCAGAGCGTCGCAAAGGTCGACCTTGTGGTGGTCCGGCCCTACGAAGCGTGTCCCGTCCATCCTCGCTATGACGTAGTAAGTCGCCACTGTTCAGCTTCCCGCCCTATACGTTCGCGCTCTTCAACCGCCTCGAACACCATCCTGCCGCAACCCGGCCCCGCAGCGGGAGCGACCACTCAAAAACCCAGGGAGCGCACGGCGGTGGCGACGGCGTCCGGACGATCCGCGGCGATCAGGTGTTTGGCATCGGCCAACTCTACGACTTCAGCCCCGGGAAACAAGCCCGCGAAGGCGCGCTGACGTTCGACCCAGTCCGCCGCATGCCCGCCCGCCCCGGCGCCCGCCGCCCCCACCAGCACTTGCACCAGCACTTCCGGAAAAGGAAGCTCACACCGGAGCTCAAGCAACCCCACGGCGGCCGCACGGTACGACGCGAGTTCGTTGGCGACGGCCCGCGCCACCCGGCTGGACCGGTAGACGGCCCGGCCCGACGCAGGGTCCGGATCCCGGTGCGTGGTGCTCGTGGCCTGATACACGAGCCGCCGCACGCCGGGCCCGAGGACCTGGTTCAAGCCCAGCAGCTGGGTCGTGCGGGCCACCGCCCGCGCCACGGCCCGCGCCGGCCCTCCCGGCTTCGGCGTGATGTCGGGCTCCACACTCGCGTCGACGAACACCACGCCCGCCACCCGCTCCGGCTGCAGCCGGGCGAAGGCCTCGGCGTGGAACGCCCCGTAGGAGTGCGCGACGAGGACCACCCGCTCGTCCCGGCCGACGCCCACGCCGTCCAGGACCCGTCCCAACCGCTCGGCCTCGCCCGCCAGGGTCTGCGGAACCGGCCGGCCGTCGAGCCCGGACTCCTGCTGCGACCATCCCAGCCCCGGCCGGTCGAACCGCACCAGGCGGTAGTCCGGGGCCAGCATCGGCACCACCGGGTCCCACTCGAACCACGCCCCGGCCAGCCCCTGCACGAACAGGACCACGGGCCCCGCGGCGCCGTCCCGCACGACGTGCAGCAGCGTCCCGCCATCGTTCACGAACCGCACCGCGCCTCCCTCCGCAGGGACCCGGCCCGCCGAACCACGCCGCCATAGGCGCGATTTGCCCGGGTTGTTCCTCGACTGCCATGATCGCACGCCGACAGTGCGCCGAGAGGGCAGACGGCCGGGCTACCCGGTTATGCCCGCCTGACCCATCCGGACGGCCCTGGATCAGGCTGGCGTCGCGCAGGACGGCAGCGCCGCCAGGGCAGACTGTGGCCGCGCTCGCCCAGGGCGAGACGGCACTCGGCGCCCCAGCCTCCAGGCGATGGCCGTCCGTTTTCGGCGGACGCGATGCCCCGCGTGAGCGTCTCGGCCGCGTCCGGCTTCCAGGCCCAGTGTCCTGAAATCAGGTACCGCGATATCCGGACCCGGCTCAGCCTCCGCGTCCCAGCGGTGGAGGCGACCGTCGACGGTGCCGGTGTCAGTCGAGGCACGGCTCCGCCCTGTGACGCCACGCGGCGTCACAGGGCGGACCGGGCTCACTTGGCCTTGTAGTCCTCGAGCAGCCGCCGGCCGATGATCATCTTCTGGATCTCGGCCGTGCCCTCGCCGATCAGCAGCATCGGCGCCTCGCGGTACAGCCGCTCGATCTCGTACTCCTTCGAGTACCCGTAGCCGCCGTGGATCCGGAAGGAGTCCTCGACGACCTCCTTGCAGTACTCGGCCGCGAGGTACTTCGCCATCCCGGCCTCGAGGTCGTTGCGGCGGCCGGAGTCCTTGACCTTGGCCGCGCGCACCATCATGGCGTGCGCCGCCTCGACCTTGACGCCCATCTCGGCCAGCTTGAACTGGATCGCCTGGTGCTGGGCGATCGGCTTGCCGAACGTCGTGCGCTGCTGCGCGTAGGCGGCGCCGAGCTCGAACGCGCGGACGGCGATGCCGCAGGCCCGGGCGGCGACGTTGACCCGCCCGACCTCGACGCCGTCCATCATGTGCGCGAAGCCCTTGCCGGGCGTGCCGCCGAGGATCCGGTCCGCCGGGATCCGGTAGTCGGACAGCACCAGCTCGGTGGTGTCGACGCCCTTGTAGCCCATCTTCTGGATCTTGCCGGGGACGGTCAGCCCGGGTGCCACCTCGCCGAACCCGGCCGGCTTCTCCACCAGGAACGTGGTGAGGTTCCTGTGCGGCGCCGCCTCCCCGAGGTCGGTCCGCGCGAGCAGGGCGACCAGGGTGGAGGACCCGCCGTTGGTCAGCCACATCTTCTGGCCGTTGATCACATAACTCTCGCCGCCGCCCTCGGGAACGGCCTTGGTCGTGATCGCCGCGACGTCCGACCCCAGCGCCGGCTCCGACATCGAGAAGGCGGCACGGACCTCGCCCTCGGCCATCCGCGGCAGGAAGTGCGCCTTCTGCTCGTCGGTGCCGTGCTGCTTGATCATGTAGGCCACGATGAAGTGGGTGTTCAGGATCCCGGACACCGACATCCAGCCGCGCGCGATCTCCTCGACCACCAGCGCGTAGGTGAGGAGCGACTCGCCGAGGCCGCCGTACTCCTCGGGGATCATGAGCCCGAACAGGCCCATCTCCTTCATGCCCTCGACGATCTGCGCCGGGTACTCGTCCGCGTGCTCCAGCTCGTTCGCGACCGGGATGATCTCCTTGTCCACGAACGTCCGGACGGTCGCGAGGATCTCCTGCTGGATGTCCGTCAGGCCGTCGGTCTGCGCCAGGCGCCCCATGGTCAGGCCTCCGGGATCTCGAACGACGTGGTCCGCGTCATCCCCGCGGCCCGGCCCTTGCCCGCGATGACCAGGGCCATCTTCCGGGAGGCCTCGTCGATCATCTCGTCGCCGAGCATCGCCGAGCCCTTCTTCCCGCCGGCCTCGGACGTGCAGTAGTCGTACGCGTCCAGGATCAGCTCGGCGTGGTCGTAGTCCTCCTGCGACGGCGAGTAGATCTCGTTCGCCGCCTCGACCTGGCCGGGGTGCAGCACCCACTTCCCGTCGAAGCCGAGCGCCGCCGAGCGCCCCGCGACCTCGCGGAACGCGTCGACGTCCCGCACCTGGAGGAAGGGGCCGTCGATCGCCTGCAGGTCGTGCATCCGCGCCGCCATCAGGATGCGCATCAGGATGTAGTGGTACGGGTCGGCCGGGTAGCCCGGGATCAGCGCGCCCACCACCAGCGACTTCATGTTGATCGAGGCCATGAAGTCGGCCGGCCCGAAGATGATGGTCTCCAGCCGCGGGCTCGCCGCCGCGATCTCGTCGACGTTCACCAGCCCGGCCGCGTTCTCGATCTGCGCCTCGATGCCGATCTTCCCGACCTCGAAGCCCATCGTCTTCTCGATCTGGGTCAGCAGCAGGTCCAGCGCCTGCACCTGGCCCGCGTTCTGCACCTTCGGCAGCATGATGCAGTCCAGGTTCTGGCCGGCGCCCTCGACCACGGTCACCACGTCGCGGTAGGTCCACTCGGTGGTCCAGTCGTTGACGCGCACCACCCGCGTCTTGCCGGTCCAGTCCCCCTCGTTGAGGAACTTCACGATCGTGTGCCGGGCCTCGGGCTTGGCCAGCGGCGCGCAGGCGTCCTCCAGGTCCAGGAACACCTGGTCGGCCGGCAGGCCCTGCGCCTTCTCCAGGAAGCGCGGGTTGGAGCCGGGGACGGCCAGGCAGGAGCGGCGCGGGCGCTGGGGTCGTGCGGACTCGGACATGGGTGGGTTCCCTCCCGGGAGTGGGTACGGACCGCTTGATATAGCGGTCACGTTACTGGCGGGTCACCTAGGGCGTCATCATGACGCGCGCCACTTCCGGGACGAAGATTATGTGCGGTTCCCGGTCACGACGAGCAGCAGCCCGCCGAGGATCAGCACCGCCCCCGGGATCGCCCACACGGACGGGACCTGCCCGAGGAAGATCGCGGCGATCACCGCCGCCAGCGGGACTTCGAGCAGGATGGCGGTCGAGATCACGGTCGGGCTGGTCGTCTTCACGACCCGGTTGAACAGGGTGTGCCCGAGGAACTGCGCGAGCACGGTCAGCGCCCCGATCTTCGCCCACGCGCCGCCGCCGAAGCCGGTGAGCGACGAGCCGGTCGCCACCGCGGCCCCGATCAGGAAGACCGACGCGGCCCCGTAGCACAGCAGCGCGTACGTCGGCAGCGACGCCGTCTTCCGCACCTCGCCGCCGATCGTCATGTAGACGGCGGCGAACGCGGCCGCGGTCAGCGCCAGCAGATCGCCTTCGAACGCCCGCAGCGAGGCGTGGAAGTCGACGCCGGACAACACGATCACCCCGGCGAAGGCCACCACGATCCCGGACCACGCGCGCCGCGGCACGTGGTGCCCCATGGCCCGCGCCACGACCGCGGCGAAGATCGGCTGCGTCGCGGCGAACGCCGTCGCGGACGCCACCGACGACAGCTTCGCCGACGGCGTCCAGGTCGCGAAGTGCGCCCCCAGCACCAGCCCGGAGACCAGGGCGAGCAGTGTGGTGCGGGCGCCGAGGCCGCGCAGCTCGGCCCGCAGACCCCGCCGGGCCAGCACGTACGGGGCGAAGACCGCCGTGGCTATCGCGTTGCGCCAGAAGGCGATCGCCATGGCCGGCGCGTCGGCGGCGGCGATCAGCGGCCCGGATGTCCCGACCGCCGTGACCGCGACCCCCAGGACCGCCATGTCGGCCTTCGGCGGGCGGTGGACCGCCGAGACGCGGACCGCGACCGGCGGTGGCGCGGTCGCCGCGGCTCCCCCGGCGGATGCCACGCTTTCCGCGGTCACCTGTGTATCCCGGTCACGTGTAAGCCCCTGTCCCTGAATGTGCTCCTGTCAGCGGGTATCAGCGTAATCGCGGGCGCAAGGACGTCACGGGCGTGCTCAGGATGCGGGAAGCGCCGCCCGCCGTGCGCCTCCGCCCCCGCGGACTGATCGATCGCGCCGTGCAAGGTGTGAGACGCTACGGCCATGCCCGAGCAGCCCTCCGCCTCCGCCGCCGGTTCCGAAGCACCCTGGGTTCCGGAGCCCGACTTCGACGCGGCCCTGATCGAGGAGGCCGCCAAGAAGTCCGGCCTGGTCTGGCTCAGCCCCGCGGGACTGTCCGAGGAGGCCGCGAAGGGTCCGGACCGGAGCGGCCCGCAGGCGGTGTGGCACGTCTGGCACGACGGGGCCGTGACGGTCGTGGCCGGCGGCGCCGAACAGCCGCTGCCGGTCTGGGCGGTGCCGGGCCGGGTGGTCGAGATCGGCATGCGGAGCAAGGAGAGCGGCGGCCGGGTGATCAGCTGGCTGAGTCAGGTGGAGCTGGTCGTGCCCGGCACCCCGGACTGGGGCGCGGCGGCCGCGGCGCTGCACGCCGAGCGCCTCAACCTCGCCGAGGGCGACGATTACCAGCGCCGCTGGGCGAGGGAGTCGGCGATCCTGCGGATGCGCCCGCTCGGCGGCGCGGTGCCGCCGGAGGGCGGGTCGGAGGCCGCGCGGCCGGTCCCGACCCCGGCCACCACCCTGGGCCGGATGCCGAAGATGATCGGCGGCGTGCCCAAGGCGAAGACCCGGACGCAGGCCCCGGCGCAGCCGAAGGAGCGCAGGAAGGGCCGCAAGTAAGGGCCGCGATCCACCCGATCGGCACAGTCGGGGCATTCCGCCCGGGCCGGCGGGTAATCGCCCGGCATGAACCGTGCCGCCCTGCGAGCCGCCAACAGGAACCGGAACGAGACCGACCGCAAGCTGCGGATCGGTTTCTTCCTGTTCCTGGCGCTGCTCCTGCAGTTGGCGTTCGTGGTCTCCTACACCGGCGCGCTGCACGGCCCGCAGAAGCCGCACCGGATGCCGGTCGGCGTGGTCGCCCCGGCGCCCGTGGTGCAGCAGCTCCAGAAGTCCGTGGACCAGTCGGGTCCGCTGTTCACGCTCAAGCCCGAGGCCGGTGTGGCGGCCGCGGAGAACGCGATCCAGCACCGGGACGTGCTCGGTGCCTACGTCCCGGCTCCCGCCGGCACCACCGACGAACTGCTCGTCACCACCGCGATCGGGCCGGCCGCGCCGCAGGCGATGCAGGCCGCGTTCACACAGGTCGCCCAGGCGCAGCAGCACACGCTGCAGACGCGGGTCGTGGTGCCGCCGCACCGTGGCGACCCCTCCGGACTGGTGCCGTTCTACCTGGTCATCGCCTGGGTCGTGGGCGGCTACCTGGCCTCGACGCTGGTCGGCCTGATGGGCGGGATGCAGAGCCGGACGCGGCGCCTGGCCCTGGAGCGGACCGGGCTGCTGGCCGGATACAGCGTCCTGTGCGGGATCGGCGGCACGCTGATCGTGCACACCATCATGGGCTTCCTCGGCGGGTCCTGGTGGCTCCAGGCCCTGGTCGGCACGCTGGTCGTGTTCGGGGTGGCGATGTTCGCCAACGGGCTGCAGACGTTCCTGGGACTGATCGGGACCGGGATCGGGATCGTGCTGTTCGTGATCCTCGGCAATCCCTCGGCGGGCGGCCCGTGGCCGCGGAACATGATCCCGGCGTTCTGGCGGGTGATCGGGCCGTGGCTGCCGAACTTCCAGGGAACCAACGCGGTGCGCGGAGTGGCCTACTTCCACTCGCAAGGCCTGGGGACCGCGATCTGGGTGCTGGCGGCGTACGCCGCGATCGGGGTCGTGCTCTCCGTGGCGGGCGCCGGACGGGACAACGCGATCCTGCGGCTGAGCCCGCACTGACCACGGTCACCGATCCGTAGAACGGACCCTTAGGGCAGAATCGCGCGCATGCGCGACTTCATCCAGGGACTGCCCAAGGCCGAGCTCCACGTCCACCATGTCGGGTCCGCCTCGCCGCGCGTCGTCGCCGGCCTCGCGGCCCGTTATGAAGGCGCGACCGATGTGCCCACGGATCCGGAACAGCTCGCGGAGTACTTCACGTTCACGGACTTCCGGCATTTCATCGAGCTCTACCTGAGCGTCGTCGACCTGATCCGCACCCCCGAGGACGTGCGGGACCTGACCTACGGCGTCGCGCGGGACATGGCCGTGCAGAACATCCGCTACGCCGAGCTGACCTGCACTCCGTACTCCCACATGCGGCGCGGCATCGAGGGCGCGGCGTACCTGGAGGCGATCGAGGACGCGCGGGAGGCCGCGTACCGGGACTTCGGCCTGACCCTGAAGTGGATCTTCGACATCCCCGGCGAGGCCGGCGTGGAGGCCGCCGAGGACACCGTCGCGCTGATCGAGGCCCGTCTGCCGGAGTCCCTGGTCGGCTTCGGCCTCGGCGGACCGGAGATCGGCGTGCCCCGGCCGCAGTTCGCCCCGCACTTCGAGCGGGCCCTGGCCCTCGGCCTGCACAGCGTCCCGCACGCCGGCGAGTCGACCGGCCCGGAGACCGTGTGGGACGCGCTGCGCCACCTGAAGGCCGAGCGCATCGGCCACGGCACCTCCCTGGTCCAGGACGACGAACTGGTCGATCACCTCGGCGAGCACCGCATCCCGATCGAGGTGTGCCCGACCTCCAACATCGCCACCGGCGTGGTGAGGGACCTGGACCAGCACCCGATCCGCCGCATGGCCGAGGCCGGCCTGCTGATCACCGTGAACAGCGACGACCCGCCGATGTTCGGCACCGACCTGAACACCGAGTACGAGGTCGCGGCCAAGCTGCTGGGCCTGGACGAGCGCGGCGTCGCGGACCTGGCCCAGAACGCGGTCCGAGCCTCCTTCCTCGACGCCGACGCCAAGGGCCGCCTGACGGCCGAGATCGACGCCTACGCCGCGCAGCCGCGATGATCGGGAATGGCATCGCCCGCACGAGAGGTTGGGACCCCGTATGACGCTCGAGATTTCCGACAAGGCCCGCGCACTGCTGGAGAAGAAGGTCCTGGTCAACCTGGCCACGGTCCGTCCGGACGGCGCCCCGCAGGTGAACCCGATGTGGTTCAAGTGGGACGGGGAGCTGCTCTGGTTCACGCACACGAACTACCGGCAGAAGTACAAGAACATCGCCCATGAGCCGCGGGTCTCCATCGCCTTCCTCGACCCGGACAACGTCTACGGCTACATGGAGGTGCGCGGCGTCGTCGAGAAGATCGAGGACGACCCCGAGGCCACGATGTACCAGGTGCTGTCCGAGTGGTACGACGGCACCCCGGTCACCCCGGCCGACGCGAAGGACCGGGTCAAGATCGGCGTGCGGCCGACGAAGATCGTGCAGCAGTAGGACCGCTCGGCCGCCGAGGCCGCACCGGCGCCGCGCGCACCGGTGCGGCCTCGGCCGTTCACAGCACCCGCACCGACTCCGCGTAGTGGCACGCGGCCTTGTGCGTCGCGTCCTCGCTCGTCGCCATCCCGCCGGGGCCGCGGCCGACCAGCAGGGGTTCCTCGTCGATGCACTTCTGCTGCTGGCCGGAGGTCAGGGTCAGGAACTTGGGGCAGCGGGTGCGGAAGCGGCAGCCGGACGGCGGGTTCGCCGGGGACGGCACGTCGCCCTGCAGCAGGATGCGCTCGCGGGAGCGCTCGCGGCGGGGGTCGGGGATCGGGATAGCCGAGATCAGAGCCTGGGTGTACGGGTGCTGGGGGTGGTCGAACAGCTCGTCGCGCGGGCCGAGCTCGACGATCTTGCCCAGGTACATCACCGCGACGCGGTCGGCGATGTGGCGGACCACCGACAGGTCGTGGGCCACGAACAGGTACGCCAGGCCGAGCTCGTCCTGCAGCTCCTCCAGCAGGTTGATGACACCGGCCTGGATGGACACGTCCAGCGCCGACACCGGCTCGTCCAGGACCAGCAGCCGGGGCCGCAGTGCCAGGGCCCGCGCGATGCCGATGCGCTGGCGCTGGCCGCCGGAGAACTCGTGCGGGTAGCGGTTGCCGTGCTCGGGCTTCAGGCCGACGATGCCCATCAGCTCGTCGACCTTGCGCCGGCCGCCCGCCTTGTCGCCGTACAGGCCGTGGATGCGCAGCGGTTCGGCGATGATCTCGTTGACCGTGATCCGCGGGTCCAGGCTGGCGAACGGGTCCTGGAACACCAGCTGCATGTCGCGCCGCAGCCGGCGCAGCTCGTTCTTGCCGAGGGTGGTCAGGTCGCGGCCGTCGAACAGCACCCGGCCGGAGGTCGCCGGCTGCAGGTGCAGGACCGCGCGCGAGGTCGTCGACTTGCCGCAGCCGGACTCGCCGACCAGGCCCAGGGTCTCCCCGGCGCTGATGTCGAAGGAGATGTCCGACACCGCCTGGACCACACCGACCTGCTTGCGGATCAGGCCGGAAGAGCGGATCGGGAACTCCTTGACCAGGTTCCGGACCGACAGCAGGGGGGTGGGGCCGGTGCCCGCACCGGCGCCGGAGGGCGACGCGGGGGCCGGGTTCGGGGTCGTGGTGCTCACTGCGCGGCTCCGCTCTGCGGGTCCTGACCGGGGTCCCGGCGGTCCTGGCCGGGGTGCTGACCGGGTGGCCGGCCCGGTTCCTGACCGGTTGTCCCGCCTGTTTCCTGACCTGGTTCCTGACCCGGCGCCTGGCCCGGTTCCTGACGCGGAGCCCGGTCAGGGCTCTGACCCGGCTCCTCGCCGAGGTGCTGCTCGCCCTGCGGCCCCTGCCCCGGGGCGGCGTTCGGATCGGTGCTGAAGACGTCCATCGCGCCCTCGTACGCCAGCAGGTCGCTGTGGTGGCACGCCGCCTGGTGCTCGGCGCCGAGCACCGGCAGCAGCGACGGCTCGGTCCGCAGGCAGACGTCGGACTTCAGCGGGCAGCGCGGTGCGAACGGGCAGCCCGGCGGCAGGTTCACCACCGACGGCGGCGTGCCCGGGATCGGCGTCAGCTTCTCCTGGGTCCGCTGGTCCAGCCGCGGCAGCGAGCCCAGCAGCCCGACCGTGTACGGCATCCGCGGCTGGTAGTAGATCCCGTCGATGGGCCCGATCTCCACCGGCTTGCCGGCGTACATCACCAGCACCCGGTCCGCCTGGCCGGCCACCACGCCCAGGTCGTGGGTGATCAGCACCATCGCGGCGCCGGTCTCGTGCTGCGCCGCCCGCAGCGCCTCCAGCACCTGGGCCTGCACCGTCACGTCCAGCGCGGTGGTCGGTTCGTCGGCGATGATCACGTCCGGGTCGTTGGCCATCGCTATCGCGATCACCACGCGCTGCCGCATCCCGCCGGAGAACTCGTGCGGGTACTGGTCGATCCGCTTGTCCGGCGACGGGATGCCGACGATCTCCAGCAGCTCCAGCGACCGCTTGCGGGCCACCTCCTTGGAGACGTCGTGGTGCGCCAGCACCGCCTCGGACAGCTGCCAGCCGATCTTGTAGACCGGGTTCAGCGAGGTCATCGGGTCCTGGAAGATCATCGCGATCCTCTTGCCCCGGACCGCGGTCATCTCCTTCTCCGGGAGCCCCAGCAGCTCCCGCCCCCGGAAGCGCACCGAGCCGGTGGTCCGCGCGGTCTTCGGCAGCAGCCCCATGACCGCCATCGAGCTGACCGACTTGCCGGAGCCGGACTCGCCGACGATCCCCAGCACCTCGCCGGGCATCAGGTCGTAGGAGACGCCCCGGACGGCCTGCACCGGCCCGGCGTCGCTGGGGAAGGTGACGGTCAGGTCCCGCACCGACAGCACGGCGCTGCCGGGGCTCGCGGAGTCGGGGAGCGCGGCGTCCGGATACTCAGCACTCATGCGCGGACCTTCGTCTGGGTCGGGTCGAGGGCGTCGCGCAGGCCGTCGCCGATGAAGTTCACGGTCAGCGCGATGAGGATGATGAACAGGCCCGGGAAGTAGAACAGCCAGCCGCGCCCGCCGGTGGCCGCGGTCTCGCCGGCGGTGATCAGCGAGCCCAGCGAGATGTCCGGGAACTGCACGCCGAAGCCCAGATAGCTCAGCGCCGTCTCGGTGAGCACCGCGGTGGCCACCAGCAGGGTGAACAGCACGATGATCGGGCCGGCCACGTTGGGCAGGATGTGCCGGAAGATGATCCGCCGGTCGGTGGCGCCCAGCGCCCGCGCGGCCTCCACGAACTCCTTCTCCCGGACCGAGAGCACCTGACCGCGCACCACGCGGGCCGACCCGGTCCACAGCAGCGCGGCCAGCACCAGGGCCAGCAGCGCCCAGTTGCTGCCGAACTTCTTGCCCAGCAGCGCGCCGACGGCCAGCGCCGGGATGGTCAGGAACAGGTCGACCAGGCGCATCATCAGAGTGTCGGTGATGCCCCGGTAGTACCCGGAGACCGCGCCGTAGATCGAGCCGAACACGCTGGCGAGGATCGCCACGGTGAACGCGATCTTCAACGACAGCTGGGTGCCGGCCATCACCTGCGCCATGTGGTCGGCGCCGTTGCTGTCGGTGCCGAACGGGTGCTTGGCCGAGGGCGCCACCGAGAAGTCGTCGGTGAACTGGGTCGGCGAGTAGTGCCACACCGCCGCGCCGACGAAGGCGAACAGCACCACCAGCAGCAGCACGATCACCGAGGCCACCGCCAGCTTGTGCTGGAGGAACCGGCGCAGCACCAGCTGCCACTGACTGCGCGCCTTGACGCCGAACTCGCGGTCGGTCGGCTCCCGCGATTCCAGTATGTCCTCGCCGCCGGGTGTGACCGCGTCTATCATCAGCCCGGGCTGCTGGCCCTGCTCACCGAGGAACTCGGCGTTGCGGCCGCCCGGGGTCGGGCCGAGATCGGGCCGGCCCGACTCGTCGTTGACGTCCCGGGGCGGGGGGTTCTCGGTCATGCGCCTTCCCTCCTACGACAGCCGGATCCGCGGGTCGAGGACCGCGTAGAGCAGGTCCGCGATCAGGTTGAAGACGATCACCAACGTCGCCGAGATGAGCAGCCACGCCAGCACCGCGTTGGTGTCCTGGGTCCGGATGCCGTTGAGGAACATCGTCCCCAGCCCCTGCCACTGGAAGATCTGCTCGGTGATGACCGTGCCGCCCATGATCGCCGCGACGTCCAGGGTGACCTGCGTGGTCATCGGGATGAGCGCGGTGCGCAGGCCGTGTTTGACCATGACCCGGCGCGACGACAGGCCCTTGGCCCGGGCCAGCCGCATGTAGTCGCTGTTCAGCACGTCCAGCATCGAGGCCCGCTGGAACCGGGCCCAGGTGGCGTAGGAGCTCAGCGCCAGGGTGATGGTCGGCAGCACCAGGTAGCCGGCCCAGTTCCCGATCCCGCCCCACTGGCCTCCCGGTGGCCCCAGGGTCTTGATGTTGGTTCCCAGCGAGTTGTTGAGGTCGGTGGCCCAGATCTTGAGCAGGATCGCGAACCAGAACACCGGCAGCGACAGGAAGAAGAAGCCGATCAGGGTCGCGACGTAGTCGGTGACGCTGTACTGCTTCACGGCCGTGACCACGCCGACGACCACGGCCAGGATCAGCGCGATGATGATCGAGCAGATCACCAGCCGGAAGGTGACCCAGGTCCGGCGGCCCAGCTCGGCGTTGATGTCGAAGGCCGCGCCCTGCACCGAGGGGCCGAAGTCCCCGTGCACCACCAGGTTCCTGATCCAGTTCCAGTACTGGACCAGCAGCCCGTGGTCCAGGCCGAGCGCGTGCTCGCGCGCGGCGACCTCGGCCGCGGACGGCGGGGGGTTCTTGGACTTGAAGTCGGACAGGGGGTCGGCGCCCCAGGCGACCAGCAGGAAGACCAGGAACGTCGACAGGATCAGGATGGGGATCGACACCAGGATGCGGCGGATCGTGAAGGCGAGCATCTTCGGGCCTTCTTCGTCGGGGGAGGACGGAACCGGACCTTCTCACCTGCCCGCCGGACCGGCCCGGCAGGGGCCGGCGGGCGGTCGGCGGGCGGTCGGCGAGCGGGCGGCGAGCGGTCGGCGAGCGGGCTAGGACTTGATGCCCCACTGCTGGATGTTGTAGGTCGGCCCGATCTGGGTGGGGTTGTCACGCACGTTGCCCAGGTTGTTCTTGTACGCGATCATCGTCGGCTTCTGGTACAGCGGCAGCGTGTACGCGTCCTTGGTGACCTGCGCGTCGGACTGGTTCAGGTCGTTCTCGCGGGCCTTCTCGTCGGGGTTGACGGTGGCGTCGGCCAGCCACTTGTCCACGTTGGCGTTGCTGTAGTACCCGTAGTTGCTCATCGGGGTGCCCTGCACCGCGGTGGTGTAGATGGGCTGGTTCGCCGAGTTCGGGAACGGCGTGTCCACCCAGGCGAACACGACGATGTCGTACGAGTGCTGGGCGTCGGCCTGGGTCAGGGTCTTGCCCAGGTTGTCCGTGGAGCTCACGTTGACGGTGATCCCGAGTTGCTTCATCGTCTGCGCGAACAGGTTGCAGGTGTCCTGGCGGATCGCGTTGCCGACGGTGTAACGCATGACGAACGGCGGGACCGCCTTGCCGCTGGGGTCGACCAGCGCGGTGCCGACCCCGGTGTAGCCGGCCGAGGTGAGGAGCTGCTTGGCCTTGTTGAGGTCCCCGTTCGGCGGGTAGTACTGCGTCACGTTGTCCTGGTAGCCGGGCTGACCGGGCACCACCATGCGGTTGTTCAGCACGGCCGCCTGGTTGTCGAACTGCTTGACGGTCCGGTTGAGCAGGCCCTGCCGGTCGAAGGCCGTGAACATCGCCTGGCGCAGCGCCACCTTCGCCGGCGCGGTCTGGTCGACGTTCTGCGGACCGCCGAAGGCGGTGTTGCGCAGGTTCAGGTCGATGTGCTCCCAGACCAGGCCCTGGTTGATGTGGTAGTCGACGCCGTTGATGCTCTTGACCCGGTTCACCAGGTCCAGCTGCGGCTGCGGGTAGATGCCGTCCACCTCGCCGTTGGCCAGCGCGGTCGGCTCCTGCGCGGAGTCGGTGATGGCGCGGAAGTCCACCTCGTCCAGGGCGGCCGCCTTGCCGTAGTACTGCGTGTTGCGGATCGTCTTGATCAGGCTCTTGTCGGCCGAGACGCCGCCGGGGGCGATGATGAACGGTCCGGCGGAGACCGTCGGCGGGTTGGCGTCCAGCCAGGTGAAGGAGGCGGCGACGTCGCCGTGCTGGTTGGCGATGTGCGCGGGCAGGATCGAGGTGAACAGGCTCTTCCAGTCCGAGAACGGCTGGTCCTGTTTGAAGGTGACGGTCACCGTCTTGCCGTTGTTGCTGCCCACCACCGAGGCGATCGCGCTGTAGCCGGTGGTGCTGGCCGCGTCGACGTTCGGATTGGTGCCGTTCTGCGCCTGCCACAGGTAGATGAAGTCGTCGGCCGAGACGGGGGTGCCGTCGGACCACTTCGCGTTCGGCTGGATGGTGTAGACGATCTTCTGCGGGGTGGTGGCGGTGGCGTTGGTCACCACCGGGTCGCCGTTGATGAGGTCGGTGTTCAGCACGAGCGAGTAGTCCGGCTGCGGGACGTAGACGTCCGGGTAGATGCCGTTGGTGACCTGCGCGTAGTCGAACGTGTTCCCGCTGGAGGTCAGCGGGTTCCAGGCCTGGACCGTCTTCTCGATGGTCCAGGTGACCGTGCCGCCCTGCTTCACGCTGGCCGAGTTGACCGTGTTCCGGCCGGAGGTGCTGGATCCCTGGACCGCGCCGGAGCTGCCGGAGCTGGCGTTGCCACTGCTCCCACTGCTGCCGCAGGCCGCCGCGGCCAGCGCGACCGCCGCCGCGATCACGCCGGTGTGCAGCGCGGGTGTCCTCCTGTTGACGCCCATCACTTTCCTCCTGTCGGGACACACGAGTTGCGAACGCGCTGCTGAAGCGCGTTCGCCACTCTATTCCCGACAATCACGACCTTCAGATCGAGAGCGGCGAAAGGGTGACAAAGGCCGATGAAACGTCCTGGGAACGGAGAAGGCCGGCGCCGCACTGGTGTGCGGAGCCGGCCTTCGCGAGACGCGTTCGCCCCGAATCAGTCCTCGCGGATCCAGGACATCATCGAGCGCAGCTGCTTCCCGGTCTCGGTGATCGGGTGCGCGGCCTCGGCCTCGACGTACTTCTTGTAGTTCGGCAGTCCGGCGTCGTACTCCGCGATCCAGTTGTTGGCGAAGCTGCCGTCCTGGATCTCGGCCAGCACCTGCTTCATGGTGGCCTTGGTCTGGTCGGTGATGATGCGCGGACCGGTGACGTAGCCGCCCCACTCGGCGGTCTCGGAGACCGACCAGTTCATCTTCTCCAGCCCGCCCTCGTACATCAGGTCGACGATGAGCTTGAGCTCGTGCAGGCACTCGAAGTAGGCGACCTCCGGCTGGTAGCCGGCCTCGGTCAGGGTCTCGAACCCGGCCTTGATCAGGGCCTCGGCTCCGCCGCACAGCACCGCCTGCTCGCCGAACAGGTCGGTCTCGGTCTCCTCGGTGAAGGTGGTCTTGATGACGCCGGCCCGGGTGCCGCCGATGCCCTTGGCGTAGGACAGCGCCAGCTGGGTGGCGGTGCCGGTGGCGTCCTGCTCGACCGCGATCAGGCAGGGCACGCCGCGGCCCTCGGTGAACTGGCGGCGCACCAGGTGGCCCGGGCCCTTGGGGGCGACCATGCACACGTCGACGCCGGCCGGGGGCTTGATGAAGCCGTAGCGGATGTTCAGGCCGTGGCCGAAGAACAGGGCGTCGCCCTCGGCCAGGTTCGGCTCGATGGCCTCGGCGTAGACCTTGCGCTGGACCGGGTCCGGGACCAGGACCATGATCACGTCGGCCTCTTCGCAGGCCTCGAACGGGGTGACGACCCGCAGCCCGGCCTCCTCGGCCGCCTGGCGGGACTTGGAGCCCTCGGGCAGGCCCACGCGCACGTCCACGCCGGAGTCCCGCAGGGACAGCGCGTGCGCGTGGCCCTGGGACCCGTAGCCCAGGACCGCGACGCTGCGGCCCTGGATGATGCTCAGGTCCGCGTCGTCGTCGTAGTACATCTCAGCCATGGTGGTCGCTCACTTGCTTTCTGTGCGTGCGGTTGTGGGTGTCGCGCTGTGCGTTCTGACCGGCGTGGCCGTTGTGCCCGCCGTGGGCCCCGCCCTCGTGGTGGGCCCGGACGTCCTCCGGGGTGACCGCCCGCAGCGGCCGGTCCGCTATCGAGCGGGAGCCGCGGCCGATGGCCACCATGCCGGACTGGACCAGCTCCTTGATCCCGAACGGCTCCAGGACGCGCAGCAGCGCCTCGATCTTCTCGCGGTCGCCGGTGGCCTCGACGGTGACCGCGTCGGTGGCCACGTCGACGATCTTGGCCCGGAAGAGCTGGACGGTGGCCAGCACCTCGGCCCGGGTCTCCTGGTCGCAGCGGACCTTGACCAGCAGCAGCTCCCGCTGCACGCTGGCCCCGGCGTCCAGCTCCACGATCTTGAGCACGTTGATCAGCTTGTTGAGCTGTTTGGTGACCTGCTCCAGCGGATGCTCCTCGACGGTCACCACCAGGGTGATCCGGGAGACGTCCTCGTGCTCGGTCGGACCGACCGCCAGCGACTCGATGTTGAAGTCGCGGCGGGCGAACAGGCCGGCGACCCGGGTCAGGACGCCGGGCTTGTTCTCCACCAGCACGGAGAGAGTGTGCCGTGACATGACTCCTACTCCTCCCCGTCTCCGAAGTCGGGCCGCACGTCCTGCGCGGCCAGGATCTCATCGTTGGACACCCCGGCGGGCACCATCGGCCACACCATCGCGTCCTGGTGCACGACGAAGTCCACGACCACCGGGGCGTCGTCGATCTCCATCGCCTGCTGGATGGTCTTGTCCAGGTCCTCCGGCGACTCGCAGCGCAGGCCCACGCAGCCGTAGGCCTCGGCCAGCTTCACGAAGTCCGGGATCCGCCGCGAGTGCAGGTCGGTGTTCGAGTAGCGCTTGCCGTAGAACAGGGTCTGCCACTGCCGCACCATGCCCAGGCTGCCGTTGTTGATCACGGCCACCTTGATCGGGATGTCGTTGATGGCACAGGTGGCCAGCTCCTGGTTGGTCATCTGGAAGCAGCCGTCGCCGTCGATCGCCCACACCGTCCGGTCCGGCATGCCGACCTTGGCGCCCATGGCGGCCGGGACCGCGTAGCCCATGGTGCCCGCGCCCCCGGAGTTCAGCCAGGTGTACGGGTTCTCGTACGAGATGAACTGCGAGGCCCACATCTGGTGCTGGCCGACGCCGGCGGCGTAGATGGCGTCCGGGCCGGCGATCCGGCCGATCCGCTCGATCACCTGCTGCGGCGCCAGCGAGCCGTCGGCGGGCAGCTCGTAGCCCAGCGGGTAGGTGCGGCGCCAGGCGTTCAGCTGCTCCCACCACCCGGCGTAGTCGCCGCGCCGGCCGGCCGCGTGCTCGGCCTGCACCGCGACCACCAGGTCGGCGATCACCTCCCGGCAGTCGCCGACGATCGGCACGTCGGCGGCCCGGTTCTTGGAGATCTCGGCCGGGTCGATGTCCGCGTGCACCACCTTGGCGTGCGGCGCGAAGCTGGAGAGCTTGCCGGTCACGCGGTCGTCGAAGCGGGTGCCCAGGGCCACGATCAGGTCGGCCTTCTGCAGCGCGGTGACCGCCGCCACCGTGCCGTGCATACCGGGCATGCCCAGGTGCAGCGGGTGGCTGTCCGGGAAGGCGCCGCGGGCCATCAGGGTGGTGACCACCGGGGCCTCGGTGAGCTCGGCCAGCACCCGGAACTCGGTGCTGGCCCGGGCCTTCAGCACGCCGCCGCCGATGTACAGCACCGGGCGCTTGGCCTCGGTCAGCATCCGCGCGGCCTCGCGGACCTGCTTGGCGTGCGGCTTGGAGACCGGCCGGTAGCCGGGCAGGTTCAGCTCCACCGGCCAGTGGAAGTCGGTGGTGGACTGCAGGGCGTCCTTGGTGATGTCGATGAGCACCGGCCCGGGGCGGCCGGTGGAGGCGATGTGGAAGGCCTCCGACACGGTCCGGGCGATCTCGTCAGCCCGGGAGACCAGGAAGCTGTGCTTGGTGATCGGCAGGGTGATGCCGACGATGTCCGCCTCTTGGAAGGCGTCGGTGCCGATGTTGGCGCTGGGCACCTGGCCGGTGATCGCGACCATCGGCACCGAGTCCATGTGCGCGTCGGCGATCGGCGTGACCAGGTTGGTGGCGCCGGGCCCGGAGGTCGCCATGCAGACCCCGACCCGGCCGGTGGCCTGCGCGTAGCCGGTGGCCGCGTGCCCCGCCCCCTGCTCGTGGCGGACGAGGATGTGGCGCAGCCGGGTGGAGTCCAGGAGCGGGTCGTAGGCCGGGAGGATCGCGCCGCCGGGGATGCCGAAGACGGTGTCGACCCCACTCTCCTCGAGCGCGCGGATCAACGAGGCGGCGCCGGAGATCGCCTGCTGATCACTGCGGTCTGTCATGACTATCTCTCTTCTTGAGACTCAGTACTCGGCCAACAAAAAACCCCCGGAGCCGACCGGCTCAACGAGGGGAGGCGCGTGGCGTGAGGTTTACTCAGCCAACGCGCCGGGCAAGTACGAGAATCGACTTTCGTGTCGTCATGGTGGTAACCCTCCTCCCGCCGACGCGCCTGTGTCAAGCATTGATCGGAGCGGTCTCGCCATGCGAAACCGCCCAGGTGTCGGCGAGCGGCTCGGCCACGACCCGGTTGCGGCCCCCGGTCTTGGCCCGGTACATCGCGGCGTCGGCGCGGCGCAGCAGGTTGGAGGCGGTGCCGCCGGGTTCGGAGAAGGCCACGCCGATCGACGCCCCGAGCCGGTGCGTGAGGCCCTCGATGCGGTACTCCTCACACAGTCGCCCGCGGATCCGCTCGGCGACCACCAGCGCGCCGCCGACCGTGGTCCCGACCTCCAGCACGATCACGAACTCGTCCCCGCCGAACCGGGCCACCGTGTCCCCGACCCGCAGCGAGCCGGAGATCCGGCCCGCCGCCTCGACCAGCACCCGGTCGCCGGTCTCGTGGCCGACCGAGTCGTTGACGCCCTTGAAGCCGTCCAGGTCCAGGAAGATCACCGCGACCGGCTCCCACTCGGCCTGCCGCTGGGTCAGCGCGTGCTCCAGCCGGTCGGTGAGCAGCGCCCGGTTGGCCAGGCCGGTGAGCGGGTCGTGGTAGGCGTGGTGCTGCAGCGTCTCGGCGGCCCGCCGCAGGTCCTCGGTCAGGCGCTGGTTCTCGTAGAGGGTCAGGCTCTGCCGGGCCACCAGGGCGACCAGGACCGCCGCGCCGGCGATCAGCACCACCGGGTCCATCCGGCGATTGGTGTCCAGGCCGTCGGCCAGGACGCCGGCCAGGCAGAACGCCGCCGCGAGGTAGGGCAGTATCGCGCGGACCGTCCGCAGGGACGTGCTCATCGAGGGCGGCGGCTCGATCGGGCGGTCCAGGGCGCCCGGGATGACGGTCACGGCCGGCGCGGAGGCGCCCACGCACCCGGCGACGGCGTCGCAGTCGTGCAGCGCGGAGGCGTCGTGCACCGCGGCCGCGCATCCGGTCGGGCAGTCGGCGCCGGCGAGCACGGCCGGCTCCGGCGAGCCCGGCGGCCCTGGCAGCCCTGACGGCCCCGACGGCGCGGGCCGTTGCGCGACCACCTTGCCCACCCGTTCCGGCCGGAACCCGTCGCCGTACCAGGCCGCCGCCGCGATCACCAGGTAGCCGGCGAACCAGCCGGTGTCCAGGATGCCGCCGGAGCGGTAGCCGTCGCGCACCGCGGGCATGGTGAAGATGGAGTCGCAGACCACGATCATCAGATAGCCGACCCGCACCCCGGTGCCGATCCCGCCGCGCTCCCCCGGCGTGCGGCCCCGTAACGCCAGCAGCAGGCTGACCAGCACCAGGTCGAAGGCCGGGTAGCCGAGCACCAGGAAGGTGCGGACCGGCGAGTCCACCCGCTCGATGGCCAGCGCCAGCGCCAGCACCCAGGCCACGACGAACAGCGAGCCGGCCACCAGCGTGGTGTCCAGCAGCAGCCGGACCCGGGTGGACAGGCTCACGTCCTCGCCGTGCGCGGTGACGAACGCGGCCAGCGCCAGCGGCCCGAAGAACAGGAACGCCCAGTCCGCCGCCGAGGGGCTGGGCGGGGTGACGTCCAGGACCAGCTCGTACCAGGCCCACACCGTGTTGCCGACCGCGGCCGCCAGACAGGACAGCCCGGCCAGCAGCCAGGAGTAGCAGCGGAAACAGGCCCTGCGGTAGAAGCGCACCATCAAGATCGTGCGGCTGATGCACGCCGCCGCCGCGAGTCCCGCGGCGGCGGCCAGGCCGGCGTCGCCCAGCAGGGCCGGCACCGGCCGGCCGAGGCCCGTGACGGCCAGCGTGGCGTGCGTGGTGATCAGGCCGGCGGCGGCCGCATAGCCCGGCGGCACGCTGTGGAGGCGCGCCCCGGGCATCCCCCGAATCGGCCCTCGCCTGTCCAGTCCCATGGCAGTGCGTCACCAACCCTCGCTGACGTCGACGGAAGGCTGACTCTAGGGCACTGACCCCTTACGCACCGTCATATTAGCGGGAGATAACCGAGAGGAGAGCCGGAATCATCACCGATCGGGTCAATCTCCTGCCTTTCGGCGGACTTTTCAGGGCCCTCTTCAGAGAATTGTTTCCCCCTTCGCGAGCAGTCCATAGGTCACGGCGTCGACCAGCGCCTGCCAAGAGGCTGCGATGACGTTCTCGCCCACCCCGACCGTGGACCACTCCGCGCCGCCGTCGCTGGTGATGATCAGCACCCGGGTCCGCGAGGCGGTGCCGTGGTCGCCGGTCAGGATCCGCACCTTGTAGTCCACAAGCTCCAGCCCGGCCAGCGCGGGGTAGGCCGCGGCCAGCGCCGCGCGCAGGGCGTTGTCCAGCGCGTTCACCGGGCCGTTGCCCTCGCCGGCGGCCAGCACCTCCTCGCCCTTGACCCGGACCTTGACCGTGGCCTGGTTGACGATCGCGCCGTCGGCCAGCTGCTCGGCGAAGGAGCGCCAGGACAGCACGTCGAAGAACCGCGCCGGCGTGCCGAGCTCGCCGCGCAGCAGCAGCTCGAAGCTGGCGTCGGCGGCCTCGAAGGAGTAGCCGACCGCCTCCAGCTCCTTGACCCGGTTGGTGACCCGGCTCAGCGTCGCGGGGTCGGCCGACAGGTCGAAGCCCAGCTCCCGGCCCTTGAGCTCGACCGAGGCCCGGCCGGCCATCTCCGAGACCAGCATCCGCATGTCGTTGCCGACCAGCTTCGGGTCGATGTGCTGGTAGAGGTCCGGGTCCACGCGGACCGCCGAGGCGTGCAGGCCGGCCTTGTGCGCGAACGCCGACACGCCGACGTACGGCTGCTGCGGGTTCGGCGCCAGGTTCGTGACCTCGGAGACGGCGTGGGCGATCCGGGTCATCTCGGCCAGGCCGGCCGGCGGGACCACCTCGCGTCCGAGCTTGAGCTGCAGGTTGGCGACCACGCTGAACAGGTTCGCGTTGCCCGAGCGCTCGCCGTAGCCGTTGGCGGTGCCCTGCACGTGCGTCGCGCCGGCGTCGACCGCGGCCAGCGCGTTGGCCACCGCGCAGGAGGCGTCGTCGTGGGTGTGGATGCCGATCCGCGCCGCGGTGGCCTCGCGCACCTCGTGCACGATGTCGGCCAGCTGGGCCGGCAGCATGCCGCCGTTGGTGTCGCACAGCACCACCACGTCGGCCCCGGCCTCGGCGGCGGCGCGCAGGCACTCCAGGGCGTACGCGGCGTCGGCCCGGTAGCCGTCGAAGAAGTGCTCGGCGTCCAGGAAGACCCGCCGCCCCTCGGCGCGCAGGTGCGCCACGGTGTCCCGGATCATCGCCAGGTTCTCGGACAAGGTGGTCCGGAGCGCCAGCTCGACATGCCGGACATGGCTTTTGGCCACCAGCGTGACGATCGGCGCTCCGGACTCCCGCAGCGCGGCCACCTGAGGATCGTCGGCGGCCTTGGCGCCGGCTCGGCGGGTCGCACCGAACGCGGCGAGCTGCGCGTGCTTCAGGTCGAGCTCGGTCCGAGCCCGCCGGAAGAACTCCGTGTCCTTCGGGACGGCCCCCGGCCAGCCCCCCTCGATGAAGCCGACGCCGAGGGCGTCCAGGTGCCGCGCGATCGCGAGCTTGTCGGCGACGGCGAGGGACAGGCCCTCCTGCTGCGTGCCGTCGCGCAGCGTGGTGTCGTAAACGTGAAAGGACTCGTATTCGGCGTTGACGGACATACCGGCGGGCTCCTCGGCTTCAAAGCGTGCGAAAAACAGAAAACCCCCCGTGGAAGTCCACGAGAGGTCTGCGCGCTGGCGGTGGGCGATCCGTCAGGACCACTCCGGTGCCGGCGCGCACGCCGTAATGATCTGCGGCTGCTGCATGGTGTCCACCCTGCCACAGTCCGGTGTCGCCGGGACAGAGCGTCTCGTCATACGGGATCCGGTGTCGGCTCGGCGGCCAGGGGCACGTCGCGCAGGGAGCGCAGCGGCGAGAAGAACACCCACGCCACCGCGGCGTAGCTGCCGAGCACCGCGATCCAGACCGTGGCCCGCAGCCCGAACCAGGTGCCGAGCAGACCGCCGAGCAGCGCGCCCAGCGGCATGGTGCCCCAGACGATGAACCGGACGCTGGCGTTCATCCGGCCGAGCAGGGCGTGCGGCGTGATCGCCTGCCGGTAGGAGACCTGCGCGACGTTGTAGACGACGGCCATCATCCCGAAGAACGCCAGCCCGGCCGCGTAGAGCAGCACCCCCCAGCCCGGGGTCGCCAGCGGAGCCAGGAACGCCGGCAGGCCGATCACCAGCGGCGAGAGCCAGATGATGCGCGCGCTGCCGAACCGGTTCGCCAGCGGTCTGGCGATCAGGCCGCCCACGATGCCGCCGCACGCGCCGAGGGTCAGCACCAGGCCGACGCCGCCCGGCTCGAGGTCCAGGACCCGGACCATGAAGGGCGTCTCCACGGCCAGCATCATGGCGTTGAACAGGTTCCCGGTGCCGGTGCAGGCCACGATCCGGCGCAGGATCGGATGCTTGACGACGAAGTGCAGGCCTTCCTTGACGTCGTCCCTGATCCGGCGTTCCCCGTGAGCGGGATGCGGCGCCGGCTCGGGGGTCCTGATCAGGAACAGCGTCACCGCGGAGACGGCGTAGGTCGCGGCGTCGGCGATCAGTGAGCGCGCGGCCCCGAGCAGCCCGACCAGCACACCGCCGAGCGCGGGCCCGGCGAACTGCGCGAACGCCGCGGTGGTCCCGAGCTTGCCGTTCCCGTCGACCAGGTCCTCCTTGTCCAGAAGGACCGGCAGATAGCTCTGGTACGCGACGTCGAAGAACACGGTCAGCACCCCGGTGAGCAGCGCGACCACCAGCAGGTGCGGGTAGGTCAGGCGCAGGCCGGGCAGCGTGGCCAGGGGCACCGAGCCGAGCAGCAGCAGCCGTCCGACGTCGCACCACATCATCAGCCGGTGTTTGGCGGCGCGGTCCACCAGCGCCCCGGCGGGCAGCGCCACCAGCAGGAAGGGCAGGGTGCTCATCGCGGTGAGCAGGCCGACCTGGAAGGTGCCGGCGTCCAGCAGCAGCACCGCCGCCAGCGGCACGGCCAGCATGGTGATCGCGCTGCCGATCTCGCTGACCGCCTGGCCGCCCCACAGCAACAGGAAGTCGCGGTGCCGCCACAGCGAACGCCGGGGCGCGGGGCCGGTCAGGGTGTCTGTCACTCCCCGACTGTGCCCCACGCCCCGGCGGGATTCAAATACCGTCGATCACCCGAGCCGGCCGCGGGATCGGCCGACAGGCCGAAGCCCGGTCACGCGATCTTGCGGAGCCAGTGGTGCAGGTCGGGCGCCTTGCCGGTCTGGATGCCGAGCAGCGCCTCACGGATCCGCAGCGTCACCGGGCCGGGCTCGCCGCCGCCGATCGTGAACTCGCCGTCCTTGCCCTTCACCTTGCCCAGCGGCGTCACGACCGCCGCGGTGCCGCAGCCGAACACCTCGGTGATCTCGCCACTGGCCACACCGTCCCGCCACTGCTCGACGGTGATCGTGCCCTCGCCGGCCGGGATGCCGAGGTCGGCGGCCACGGTGAGCAGCGAGTCGCGGGTGATGCCGGGCAGCAGGGAGCCGGTCAGCGCCGGGGTCATCAGGCGGGCGTCGTCGCCGCTGCCGTAGACGAAGTAGAGGTTGTTGCTGCCCATCTCCTCGACGTACTTGTGCTCGAAGCCGTCGAGCCACACCACCTGGTCGCAGCCCTGGGCCACGGCCTGCGCCTGGGCCAGGAAGCTGGACGCGTAGTTGCCGCCGCACTTGGCCTCGCCGGTGCCGCCCTTGACGGCGCGCACGTAGTCCTCGGTCAGCCACACCGTCACCGGCTTGACGCCGCCGGCGAAGTAGGAGCCGGCCGGACCGGCGATGAGCATGAACAGGTATTCCCTGCTCGGCGCGTTGACGCCGAGGCCGACCTGCGTGGCGAACATGAAGGGCCGGAGATACAGGCTGTGGCCCTCGGCTTCGGGCACCCACTCGCGGTCGGTGCTCACCAGCGCGTCGATCGCCGCCAGGAACAGGTCCTCGGGGAGCTCCGGCATCGCCATCCGGCGGGCGCTGCGGTTGAACCGCGCGGCGTTGGCGTCCGGCCGGAAGGACACGATCTGGCCGTCGGCGGTCCGGAAGGCCTTCAGGCCCTCGAAGATCTCCTGGCCGTAGTGGAAGACCGAGGCGGCCGGGTCCAGGCTCACCGGGCCGTAGGGCTCCAGCACGGCGTCGTGCCAGCCGCGGCCCTCGGTGTAGCGGATCGTCACCATGTGGTCGGTGAAGATCTGACCGAAGCCGCCGACCGCCTTCAGGGCCTCGCGCTCCTCGGCGGACTTCGGGGTACTGCTGGGCTTGAGTTCGATGGTCGATGTCATCGCGCGTCCTCCTTGACGGCCTCGACGGCCTGCTCGGGCCCGGTGTACGGCCGAGGTGCGCAGCTCGCAGCGCCCCTCCGGGGAAAATCCCATTATCTGAGACGTTACCTCAGGAGCGGAGCGAGGCATACCTCGCCAGGTCGCGCATAGCCCGCGCGGCCGAGCCCGCTTCCCGGCCGGCTCCCGACCGGTCGCGGACAAACAGTGCAGAGCTGTGCGACGGCCCGGCGGCACGCAGTCGCGAGCCGAGCCGAGCCGATCGGGTTCAGTCCTTCCGGCGGCGGTGTCTCAGCCGGCTGCCTTGGCAGCCAGCGCGTCGCCGATCTCGGAGGTCGTCCGCGGCGTGGGGTCCGCCGCGCGCTCGGCCAGATCGGTCTCGACCGCGGCCTCGATCCTGCGCGCGGCCTCGGACAGACCCGGCAGGGCCTTGGTCCGCCCGAGATGGTCCAGCAGCAGGGCGGCGGACAGGATCGCGGCGGTCGGGTCCGCCTTGCCCTGCCCCGCGATGTCCGGCGCCGAGCCGTGCACGGGCTCGAACATCGACGGGAAGGTGCCGGTGACGTCCAGGTTCCCGGACGCCGCCAGGCCGATGCCGCCGGTGACCGCGGCGGCGAGGTCGGTGAGGATGTCGCCGAACAGGTTGTCGGTGACGATGACGTCGAAGCGCTCGGGCTGGGTGGCCAGGAAGATGGTCGCGGCGTCGACGTGCAGGTAGTCGGTGGCGACCTCGGGGAACTCCGCCGCCACGGCGTGGAAGACCCGGCTCCAGAGCGAGCCGGCGAACACCAGCACGTTGGTCTTGTGGACCAGCGTCAGCTTCTTGCGCGGCCGGGCCTGCGCCCGGGCGAACGCGTCGCGCACCACGCGCTCGACGCCGTAGGCGGTGTTGAGACTGACCTCCGTGGCCACCTCGTGCTCGGTGCCCTGGCGGATGGTGCCGCCGTTGCCGGTGTACGGACCCTCGGTGCCCTCGCGGACCACGACGAAGTCGATCTCGCCGGCCGCCTTCAGCGGGCCCTCGACGCCCGGGTAGAGGCGGGACGGCCGCAGGTTCACGTGGTGGTCGAAGGCGAAGCGGAGCTTGAGCAGCAGCCCGCGCTCCAGCACCCCGGAGGGCACGCTCGGGTCGCCGATCGCGCCGAGCAGGATCGCGTCGTAGCCCTTGAGCTCGCCCAGTACCTCGTCCGGGAGCGTCTCGCCGGTGGCGTGGTAGCGGCGGGCCCCGAGGTCGTACTCGGTGCCCTCCACCTTGACGTCCGCCGGCAGCGCGGCCTGCAAAACCTTCAGGGCCTCGGCGGTGACCTCGACGCCGATGCCGTCGCCGGGGATCACTGCCAGCCGGATGGAGGAGGGAGCGGTCATGGTCCTACGGTAGTCCGTGTCTCAGAGGGCAAGCGACGAGCGTTCACGATGTGGACGCCGGCGATCTCAGCGGCTCCGGCGGTCCAGCGCCTCCTGCAGCGCCTCACGGGCGGCCTTGGCGGCTTCGGAGGCGGAGGCGGCGGACGTGGGACGGGGGCGGCGGGTACGGGTCATGGCGGACTCCAGACAGAAGAAGGAGGGCTTGGGTCGTCGTGAGGGGAGGACGACTCCGAAGGGTGCCGGAGTACAGCGAGAGACTGCCGCGGTGAGGATGGCCTGCGGCGCAGTCAAAACACTAGGACATCCGACTAAATCCTGTCTGCCGCTGGAGCCGATGTTCTTACGATGTGAGACTGCCTCTTTTGGTTCAGAATCAGGGGCTATGAGCCTCGCCCCCGTCCGCGAGCGTTACGGCGACCGCCTCTTCAAGCCGGAACGCGTCGCCACCGAGATCCCCCGCCTGTCCGCCCTGGCGGCCATGCACGACGCCGACACCTTCCGCTGCCTGGCGGGCCTGGGCGTGTCCCCCGGATGGCGCTGTCTGGACGTCGGCACCGGCCCCGGGCATGTCGCGCGGTGGCTGGCGACCAAGGTGGGGCCGGACGGCACGGTGACGGCCCTGGACCGCGACACCCGGATGCTCCGCACCTTCGAGAACCCCGCGAACCTGGAGCCGCTCGACGCCGACGCCCTGACCGCCGACCCCGGCCGCTTCGACCTGGTCCACTGCCGCATCATGCTGATGCACACGCCGCAGCGCGCGGACCTGCTGGCGCGGATGGCGTCCTGGCTCAAGCCGGGCGGCTGGCTGGTCGTGGGCGACCATGTGGACTTCGCGGCGCACTCGTCCCCGCATGCGGCCCTGCGCCAGACCTTCGCGGCGATGCGCAGGATGCTGAACACGACGATCGGCACGGACTTCCACTTCGCCCGCGACTACGCCGGCCGGCTCCGCGACCTGGGGCTGACCGAGATCGGGCTGGACGCCTCGACCCCGGTGCTGCGCGCGCGGACCGCGCCGAACGAGTTCTGGCTGCGGACCTGGGACCAGTTGTGGCCGCGGATGGTCCTGGACGACGAGGTGTATCGGGAGGCGCGGCGGCTGCTGAAGGACCCCGACGTCGTGGACCTGTCGCTCACGCTGGTGACCGCGTGGGGGCGGCGCGGATAGCGGGACGGCCCCGCCCGGAAGGGCGGGGCCGTCTCGGCGCGATGGTGCGGACGCTCAGTTCTCCAGCGAGATGCTGTGCACCGCGGTGGCGCCGATCGCCGTCTTGATCTCGTCCAGCAGCCCGGACGGGACCACGGAGTCGACGGTCAGCGCGACCAGCGCCTCGCCGCCCTTGGCGGCCCGGGCGACCTGCATGCCGCCGATGTTGATGCCGGCCGCGCCGAGGATGCCGCCGAGCTGGCCGACGACGCCGGGCCGGTCGGTGTAGCGCAGGAACAGCAGGTGCTCGGCGATGCTGACGTCCAGCTGGAAGCCGTCGACCTCGACGATCTTCTCCACCAGGCGCGGGCCGGAGACGGTGCCGGAGACCGAGACCACCGTGCCGTCGGCCAGCACGCCGCGGACCGTGGTCATGTTGCGGTAGTCCGGGCTCTCCGAGCTGGTGGTGAGGCGGACCTCCATGCCGCGCTCAGTGGCCAGCAACGGGGCGTTCACGTACGACACCGAGTGCTCGACCACGTCCGCGAACACGCCCTTGAGGGCGGCCAGCTCCAGCACCTTCACGTCGTGCTGGGTGATCTCGCCGCGGACGATCACGTCCAGCTGGGTCGGCGCGGCGCCGGCCAGGGCGGTGAACACCCGGCCCAGGCGCTCGGCCAGCGGCAGGCCCGGGCGCACGTCCTCGGCGATGGTGCCGCCCTGCACGTTGACCGCGTCCGGCACCAGCTCGCCGGCCAGCGCCAGGCGCACCGACTTGGCGACCGCCACGCCGGCCTTCTCCTGGGCCTCGTCGGTGGAGGCGCCCAGGTGCGGGGTGACGACCACCTGGTCCAGGTCGAACAGCGGGGACTCGGTGCACGGCTCGGTGACGAACACGTCGATGCCGGCGCCGCCGACCCGGCCCTCCTTGATCGCGATGGCCAGCGCCGCCTCGTCGACGATGCCGCCGCGGGCCGCGTTCACGATCCGGACACCCGGCTTGACCTTGCGCAGCGCCTCCTCGCCGATCAGGCCCAGGGTCTCCGGGGTCTTCGGCAGGTGGATGCTGATGAAGTCGGACTCGGCCAGCAGCTCGTCCAGGCTCACGACCTTGGCGCCGAGCTGCCCGGCCCGGGCCGGCTGCACGTAGGGGTCGTAGGCCAGCAGCCGCACGCCGAACGGCGCCAGCCGCTGCGCCACCAGCTGCCCGATCCGGCCGAAGCCGATGATCCCGACGACCTTGTCGTCCAGCTCGACGCCGGTGAACTTGCTGCGCTCCCACTTGCCGCTCTTGAGCGAGGCGTTGGCCTTGGGGATGTGCCGCGCGGTGGCCAGCAGCAGCGCGATGGCCAGCTCGGCGGCCGAGGTGATGTTCGAGGTGGGGGCGTTCACCACCATGACGCCGGCCTTGGTGGCCGCGCCGACGTCGACGTTGTCCAGGCCCACGCCGGCCCGGGCGACCACCTTGAGCCTGGTGGCGGCGGCGAGCGCCTCGGCGTCCACCTGGGTCGCCGAGCGCACCAGCAGGGCGTCGGCGCCGGGCAGGGCGGCCAGCAGCGAGGCCCGGTCCGCGCCGTTGCAGTGGCGGATCTCGAAATCGGGGCCGAGCGCGTCGACGGTGGCCGGCGACAGCTCCTCGGCGATCAGGACGACGGGTTTCTCAGACACCACAGGCTTCGTCACGACAGCAGTTCCTTCACGCAGGTCAGGAGTGAATTCGCCCGGATCCACGACGCTGTGATGTGGGCTGTACCCGGTTCAGTGTAGACCGTGGGCGGCGGGTCCCACCCCTTCCACCGCGTAATGAGACGGCGTGCCGTGTGGACTCTTCGGCGCGTCTGCGCCCCCGTGCCGCGTGACGCAGGGCATACCGGTTGACACTCAGTGCCGCGCGCGTGAAGACGTAGCATCGACCCTATGAGTATCGCCGTCGAGCATGGGATCACCGAGGACGCCATCCACAAGGCGCTCTCGAAGGTCCAGGACCCTGAGATCCACCGCTCCATCACCGAGCTGGACATGGTCAAAGCGGTCCACGTGGCCGCCGACGGCGCCGTCAAGGTCGCCATCTTCCTCACCGTGGCCGGCTGTCCGATGAAGGACCGGCTCACCTCGGACATCCGGCGCGAGGTCGGCGCGATCGCCGGCGTCACCGCGGTCGAGGTGGAGCTGGACGTGATGAGCGCCGAGCAGCGCGAGGCCCTGAAGACCAAGCTGCGCGGCGGCCAGGTCGACCGCGAGATCCCGTTCGCGCAGGCCGGCAGCCTCACCCGGGTCTACGCCATCGCCTCCGGCAAGGGCGGCGTCGGCAAGTCCTCGGTCACCGTCAACCTGGCCGCGGCCCTGGCCGCCAAGGGCCTGAAGGTGGGCGTGGTGGACGCCGACATCTACGGCCACTCGATCCCGCGCATGCTCGGCGTCACCGAGCCGCCCACCCCGATCGACGACATGATCCTGGCCCCGACCGCGCCCAGCGGCGTGAAGGTCATCTCCATCGGCATGTTCACCCCCGGCAACTCCCCGGTGGTGTGGCGCGGCCCGATGCTGCACCGCGCCATCCAGCAGTTCCTGGCCGACGTCTACTGGGGCGACCTGGACGTGCTGCTGCTGGACCTCCCCCCGGGCACCGGCGACATCGCGATCTCGGTGGCCCAGCTGGTCCCGAACGCCGAGATCCTGGTGGTCACCACGCCGCAGCAGGCCGCCGCCGAGGTGGCCGAGCGCGCCGGCACCATCGCGGTCCAGACCCGCCAGCGCATCACCGGCGTCATCGAGAACATGTCCTGGATGCCGTGCCCGCACTGCGGCGAGCAGGTGGACGTCTTCGGCAGCGGCGGCGGCGAAACCGTGGCCGAGGCCCTCACCCGCGCCACCGGCACCAAGGTCCCCCTGCTCGGCCAGGTCCCGATCGATGTCCGCCTCCGCGAGGGCGGCGACACCGGGGAGCCCATCACCGCCGCCGACCCGGCCTCTCCCGCCGCCCAGGTCCTCCTCGGCATCGCCGACAAGCTCGCCACCCGCTCCCGCGGTCTGGTCGGCATGTCCCTGAGCGTCTCCCCGGTCCGCAAGTAACGGGTAAACCGGTCGCAGCCCCCTGACCCGCATGGCACCATGAAGGCCATGCGGTCGCGGACCCCGATGAGCGAGGCCCTGCAAGCCGAACTCGGACGGCCGCACCGGATCCGCAAGCTCGGGAGCAGCCCGCGCTCCCACGTCTGGCGGGTCCGCCTGTCCGCCGGCGACGCCGTGATCAAGCAGCTGGCGGCCGGACCGGGGGCCGACGAACGCTTCGCCCGGGAAGTCGCCGCCCTGCGGGCGGCCGCGGCCGCCGATCCCCCGGTGGTGCCGCGGCTGCTGGGCGCCGACCCGGCGGAGCGCGTGCTCGTGGTCGAGCGGATCGAGGACCGGACACCGCCGCCGGACTGGATCGTCGGCTACGCGACGGCTTTGGCGGGGCTGCACAGCGTGCCGACCGCCGGGGTGCCGCTGCCGCGGTGGTCGGGGCCGACGGGGTCCGACCTCGAGGCGTTCGTGACACTGGCGGCGCGTCTGGGCACACCGGCGCCGGACGCGGTCGGCACGGAACTGACCGCGCTGCTGGCCCGGCTGGCCACCCGCACCGGCCGCGGTCACCTGCTCCACGGCGACCCGTGCCCGACGAACGACCTGCACACGGCCGCCGGCGTACGCTTCGTCGACTTCGAGCAAGCGTCCCTGGGCGACGGCACCGTCGAACTCGCCTACCTCCGCATCGGCTTCCCCACCTGCTGGTGCTCGACCGCACCGCCACCGGCCCTGCTCGCCGAGGCCGAAGCCGCCTACCGCGAGACGTCGGGCCGGAGCGTCACCCCGGACGAGCTGGCCGACGCGTGCGCCGCCTGGCTGATCCGCGGCGACGCCCTCGTGGAACGCGCGCACCGCGAGCGACGTGACCACCTCGCGCGCCTGCCCGACGAGGACTGGACGTGGGGCCCGCCGACGGCACGCGAGCGGGTGCTGCACCGCCTCGGCGTGGTCGGTGACGTGGCCGACGCCGACGGTCCGCTGGGCGAGACGAAACGACTCGCGGTGCGGTTGCGGGCGGCGATGGTGGCGCGGTGGCCGGGGTTGCGGGCGTTGCCGGAGCGGCGGGGGTGACTCGCCGCCACGACGCCACGGCACGCCGGAGGGCCGGTCCCGAATCCCCGGAACCGGCCCTCCGAAATCGCCGCCCTACGAGCCCTCAAGACCCGCGTCCCCCGGCGGCCGTGCGTTGTGCAGGCTTCGCAGCCCTAGTTCAGGAACAGACCGGCCAGGCTGCGCCGGGCCCGTCGTGCTCCTCGCTCGCTCTGCCGGCGCAGGCGGTTCGCCTCCTTGAGGAACCGCTGGCGTTCGGCCTGGTCGCGCAGCTCCTGTGATCGGTAGCGCGCGGCTTCTTCGTACTGGAATAGCATCTGGAAACTCCTTGTGGGATCGCCGGTTTCGGCGGTCGCTGAAATCGTCTTCGGGTACTGCTGTCTCGCGGTGGTGCCGCGCTGTTCCTGCGTGCCGTCGGTGGCGGTGCCGCGCCGGTGGGCCGGCCGGATCAGCCGCTGGCGGCTCAGACCTCGGGTGTTCATGCCGGGATCGCGACCTTCTTGGCGGCCTCGACCGCGGCGGCGGCCTCGGCGGCGATCTGGGCCTCGACCAGGGCCGCGTCCTTGCGCGGACGGCCCCGCGGCCGCTTGCGGGCCACGACGACGCCCTGCACGAACAGCTCGCCGCCCCAGACGCCCCACGGCTCGCGCCGCTCCAGCGCGCCGGCCAGGCACGCGGCCTTCACCGGGCACTCGACGCAGATCGCCTTGGCGAACTCGACGTCGGACGGGGTCTCCGCGAAGAAGACCTCGGGGTCGTAGGCGCGGCAGGGGAGGGTGGTGATGTCGGTCTGCTCGACTGCCGTGTCGAACACGTTCTGCACTGTGAGTCACCTCATCAGGAGATTTCCTCCCGGCATGAGTTCTTCAGGCCGGGTCTTGCGGTACCGCTCCCGGGCGGGGTCACCGCCGCGGGCCGTACTGTCGTGCTGAAACACGAAGGCCGCGGATCCCTGACGGGTTCCGCGGCCTCAAGTCCTGCCGGCTGAAGAGGATTGTCCTCATCCAGGTGGACTCGAGGTGCGGTAACCCCACGGGGTCATCGGCTTGGTGCCGTTGGTGCCGTTGTCGCTGTCACTGCCGTTGAAGCTGCCGTTGCCGTTGCCGTCGCCGTCGACTTGCGCCAGGAGCACCTCGCGTCGCCCGCCACGGACCAGCTGGGCCGGGGCCTCGCCCTGGACCGGCCGGACGTGGGCCCGCTCGGACTGCCGGACCTGCTCGCCGACATAGCCGCGCAGACCCAGGGCCTGGGCCGCGCCGGCCACGATCGCGCCGGAGACGGACTCCACCCGCGAGACGGAACCGCTGAAGCCGAAGCACTCCTGCCCGGACACCGGACGGCAAGAGGACACGACCGCCCCGCCGATGACACGGAACAGCGGCGCAGGGCTGTTCGCCTGCACGCCGTACACAACAGTGGTCGTGGATTCCACGGGACTCGCCTCCTCACTTCGTCTCGGTGCGGCTGGCGCCGATGGCAGTCGGCTCCGCACGTTCTCGTCTGAATGCTTATTGAGTTGACACACAGTGGTGCAGCAGGCATTCGTTCTCGCCCGCATCGGAAGGTTAGGTGATCCCCGCTAAGGGCCGCAAACTATTTTTGACCTGCGGTGATGCTGTGTGAGCCAGTCTGGGATCCAGACCCTCGGCCCCCGCGCCCCCGCATCCGGTCGACATAGTTGCCCCCAACCTCGACGCAGACCATGCTGTCAGAAGCGAACCCCGCTGTCACCCCTTTCACGCCAACTTTCTGGAAAACTTCGCTGTCAGGATTGGGAGCGACGGAGCGCGCACGCACAGGGGTCGCGCCTCGCGCGGAGGAAACAAGGGCGGGGATGGACGCGAACCCACACGCCGTCGGCGACGAGCCGGACGACGTCTTCGGCCCGGTCGAGGACGGCGAGGAAGTCTTCGAGTGGATCGACGACGGCGAGGCCGACCAGGACCCCGCCGCGGCTGGCCG
>NZ_BAAAQM010000079.1:0-39576 GCF_039531675.1 Catenulispora subtropica | reverse complement strand
CCCGCGCACCATCACCACCATGGCCGAAGGTCGTATCAAGCCTTTAAAACCCACACCCCAACCGCACCATCAAGGACCGCCCCACCCCCACCCCTACCCCTGCCTCCGCCTCCTCCGCCGCCCCAGATTCACCGCCACGTTGATCACGATGATCCCGAACCACGTCGCCGAGATGGCCCCGTGATCCGAGCTGGTTCCGCTGGACGCCACCGTGACGATCGTCCCCGCGGCCAGGGACCCCAGCGCGGTCCAGCGTGCCGTCACCGAGTCGACGATCTCCAGGTCGTGGCGAGGACTCGGAGCGGACTTCTCCTCACCCCCGGTACGGGCCGCCACCTCGGAGTCGATCCGCCGCTGCATGCGTTCGGCGAGTGAGGCCGCGATCTCGCGCTCGTACTCGGCGCCCAGCTCACGACGGGCCGCCAGGGCCGCGGCGATCTCCTGGGGGGTCAGGTCGTCGACTGTCATGTCCTCACGATAGGTCGCGTTCGGGGGCGTGGAATCAGCCTTCAGATTGACTTGTCGGGCTCCCGGATACGGCGGAGGATCGGTGAGTGGGGTCACTCCGCCGTATGACGATCCGGAGTCCCTGGGACGTTCACCTTCACCCGTTGTAGGAAATCCTGCGCGCTACTGGCCCGCCAGGGGGCATCCCGCGAGTAAAGTCACCGAGAGAACTCAGTTCACACTGCGAGGAGTTCGTGAAGTGAACACGCAGGTACCGCCACGTCGCCCGGTCCGCATCGCCAACGCCTCCGGTTTCTACGGCGATCGCCTGTCCGCGGCCCGGGAGATGGTGGACGGCGGTCCGATCGACGTGCTCACCGCTGACTACCTCGCCGAGCTCACGATGCTGATCCTGCACAAGGCGCGCGAGCGGGGTGGCCCGGGCTACGCCCGCACCTTCCTGGCGCAGATGAACCAGGTGCTCGCCGCCTGTCAGGAGCGCGGGGTCAAGGTCGTGGCCAACGCCGGCGGGCTGGAGCCGGCCCGGCTGGCCGAGGACGTCCGCGCCCTGGTCGCCCACCTCGGGCTGCGCCTGAAGGTCGCGCACATCGAGGGTGACGACCTGCTGCCGCGCATCGCCGAGCTGCGGGCCAAGGGTGTCGACTTCAAGAACATCGACACGGGCGCGCCGTTCCCGGAGGCGATGGAGCCGGTCTCGGCCAACGCCTACCTCGGCGCCTGGGGCATCGCCGCGGCCTTGGAAGCCGGCGCGGACATCGTGGTCTGCGGCCGGGTCACCGACGCCTCGCTCGTCGTGGGCCCGGCCGCTTGGTGGCACGGCTGGCGGGGCGACGACTGGGACGCCCTGGCCGGTGCGGTGGTCGCCGGGCACGTCATCGAGTGCGGCCCGCAGTGCACCGGCGGCAACTACTCGTTCCTGGACGAGCTGCCCGACACCCGGGTGCCCGGCTTCCCGATCGCCGAGGTCGCCCATGACGGCTCCGCGGTGATCACCAAGCACGCCGGCACCGGCGGCGTGGTGTCGGTCGGCACCGTCACCGCCCAGCTGCTGTACGAGATCGAGGGCCCGGCCTATGCGAACCCTGACGTCACCGCGCACTTCGACACCGTCCGCCTGACGCAGCAGGCCCCGGACCGGGTGCGGATCAGCGGCGTCAAGGGCATGACCGGCCCGCACAAGCTGAAGGTGGCGCTGAACTACCGCGGCGGCTTCCGCAACTCGATCACGCTGGGCGTCACCGGACTGGACGTCGAGGCCAAGGCCGGCCTGGCCGAGGCGCAGATCTTCGACACCCTGGGCGGCCGCCAGCGCTTCGAGTCCGTCGACGTCCGGCTCCAGCGCAGCGACAAGCCGGCCGAGCAGGCGCGCACCAGCGAGGAAGCCACGGCGTACCTGCACATCACGGTCAAGGACAAGGACCCGGACAAGGTGGGACAGGCCTTCACCGGCGCCGTCACCGGTCTGGCGTTGTCCGGCTACTCCGGCCTCCATCCCACCGCGCCGCCGACCCGCGAGGTCGAGTACGGCGTCTACTGGCCGGCGCTGATCCAGGACCGGCACGTCGACCACGTCGCCGTGCTCCCGGACGGTGAACGCGTCCTGATCGAGCCCTGCCGCCGGCCGATGGGCCAGGCTCTGCACCTCGGCGCCCCGCCCCCGCCCCAGGCGTTCGTCTCGGACGGCATGAAGCGGCTGGCGCCGCTCGGCCTGGTCTGCGGAGCACGCTCGGGCGACAAGGGCGGCAACGCGAACGTCGGCCTGTGGACCCGCAGCGACCGCGCCTATGCCTGGCTGCGCGAGACCCTGGACGCGGACACCTTCCAGAAGCTGGTCCCGGAGTCCAGCGATCTGCGCGTGGAGCGCTTCGAGCTCCCGAACCTGCGCGCCCTGAACTTCGTCGTCTACGGACTGCTCGGCGAGGGCGTCGCCTCCTCCACCCGCGCCGATCCCCAGGCCAAGGGGCTGGGCGAGTTCGTGCGGTCCCGACTCGTCGAGGTGCCCGTGGAGTTCCTCAACAGCTGAGGCGTTTAGGATCACCCTATGCGCTATCGCCATCTGGGGAATTCCGGCCTGCTGGTGTCCGTCGTGGGCCTGGGCTGCAACAACTTCGGCCGCCGCCTGGACGTGGCCGGCACCCGCCGCGTCGTGGACGCCGCCCTGGACTCCGGCATCACCCTCCTGGACACCGCCGACATGTACGGCGACACCCAGTCCGAGGAGTTCCTCGGCGAGGTCCTCACCGGCCGCCGCGACAAGGTGGTCCTCGCCACCAAGTTCGGCCATCAGGGCTATGACATGAAGTACGGCCCGGCCGGCGGCGCCAAGGGCGGCCGCGCTTACATCCGCCGCGCGGTCGAGGCCTCGCTGAAGCGCCTGCGCACCGACTACATCGACCTCTACCAGCTGCACACCCCGGACCCGCACACGCCGATCGCCGAGACCCTCTCAGCCCTCGACGACCTGGTCCGCGAAGGCAAGGTCCGCTACCTGGGCAACTCCAACTTCAGCGGCTGGCAGATCGCCGAGGCGCACTACGTCGCCGAGCAGCTGAACGCGACCCCCTTCGTCTCGGCGCAGAACCACTGGTCCCTGCTGGTCCGCGACGTCGAGGCCGAAGTCGTCCCGGCCGCGGTCCGCTTCGGCCTGGGCGTCCTGCCCTACTTCCCGCTCGCCAACGGCCTGCTCACCGGCAAGATCCGCCGCGGCGGGGGCATCCCCGACGACGCCCGGCTCGCCCAGCGCGCGGACTGGGTGACCGAGGACCGCCTGGACAAGGTCGAGGCCCTCACCGCCTGGGCCGAGAAGAACGGCCGCACCCTGCTCGACGTCGGCATCGCCGCCCTCGCCGCCCAGCCCGGCTGCGCCTCGGTGATCTCCGGCGCCATGAACCCCGAGCAGGTCCGCGCCAACGCCGCGGCCGGCGCCTGGGAACCGACGGCCGAGCAGCTCGCGGAGATCGACACGATCGTGCCGCCGCCGGCCGGACCGTGACGCACCGTCGCCGATCTGTTCACTCTTCCAGGTGATTTTCGCTCCGGACCTTCCTGGAACCCGGTCCAATAAGGCAGGGTTCCAGGCATGGCACGCACGCACGAACTCGCCCAGGCCGACCCGCTCACGACGGCGAACGACCTGGTGGGAGACAGCATCCTGGGCGGACCTCCGTGCGGCTCGGGCGTGCCGTGGGAGCCGGCCGGCCAGCGCGCCCGCCGCGTGCGCGCCATGCTGAACGGCTACACCGAGGGCCGCAAGGCCGCCCTCACAGAACTCGGCGAAACCCGTACCCCCGGGGAGATCACGGACTCGGACTAGGTCGGGCTCGGTCGGGCTCGGTCGGTCTAGGTCGGACTCAGTCGGACTAGGCCGGCGCCCCGATCGCGCCGGCGACGGGCGCCCCGCCCCCGAGAACGCGACATATCGCGTTCCTTCCCGTTTCTCGCTACACTGCGCCCATGACCTCCGCGCCCGAGAACGACCACTCCGCCCCGGCCGTGCGCGCCTCCGACTCCGAGCGCGACGAGGTCGCGGCGATCCTGTCCGAAGCCCTGGCCCAGGGCCGCCTGACCAGCGCGGAGCTGGCCGAGCGCATCGACGCCGCCTACAGCGCCAAGACCCGCGCCGAGCTGGTCCCGCTGACCGCGGACCTGCCGGACGACCTGCGCCGGCCCGGCGCCCCGGTACCGGCGGCCGTGGACCACCAGTCGCTGAACGCCACCTTCAGCAAAGTGATCCGCAGCGGCCGCTGGATCGCCGGCCGCCACACCTCGGCCACCGCGACCTTCGGCGCCCTGATCGTCAACCTGAGCGACGCCGTGCTCCCCGGCCGCGAGATCACGCTGGACATCAACACCTTCTGCGGCAAGGCCATCATCACCGTGCCGGAGAACGCCCGCATCGTCGACGAGGGCGGCGCCCTGTTCGGCAAGCGTTCGGTGACCAGCGGCGCCGCGGACTCCGGCGAGGACGGGCCGCTGATCCGGATCACCGGCAAGTCCCGCTTCGGCAAACTCGTGGTCCGGCGCAAGGGCACCGCCGACCACTACTCGTGGCACCACGGCGGGTGAAGCAGCGAGCCCCACTGCGGGCGACGGCCGACCCGAGGCGGTAAATCAGGGGCGCCCGCACGCCCTCCTCCGCCAGACTTCCCCCTGAGCAGAACCAGATCGGGGGGCCGTCATGGCAACACTTCCTTTGCACCAGATCCGCGCCGACTACGACGCCACGACCATCGTCGTCTACCAGGCCTACAGCCCGGCGATCGCCGATCCCGCGGTGCGCGGGCAGCGTTTCGTCCCGCCGTTCTCCCTGAACCGGATGACGTGGATCAAGCCGTCGTTCCTGTGGATGATGGGGCGCAGCAACTGGGCCCGCAAGCCCGGCCAGGAACGGATCCTGGCGGTGCGCATCACCCGCGAGGGCTGGGAGACCGCGCTGTCCCAGGCGGTGCTGACCGGCTTCACCCACGGCGTGCACAGCGACCGCGCGCAGTGGGAGCGGGAGCTCAAGACGTCGGCGGTCCGCGTCCAGTGGGACCCGGAGCGCACGCTGCACGGCGGCACCCTGGACGCCCGCTCGATCCAGGTCGGCCTGAGCCGCCACATCATCGCCGACTACGTCGAGCAGTGGACCACCGAGATCCGCGACGTCACCCCGACCGTCCACAAGATGGCCGACCTGCTGAAGCAGGGCCGTAAGGACCGCGCCGCCGAGCACCTGCCGAAGGAACGGCCCTACGACCTGCCGGCGGAGATCGCCCGGCGGCTCTACCGCGTCCCGGCCTACTAGGCGGCCGGTTCCAGCACCACCACGGGGATCCGGCGCGAGGTGCTCTTCTGGTACTCGGCGAAGTTCGGCGCCTTCGCGACCACCTCGGCGAACAGCCGGTCGCGCTCGGCGTCGCCGGGCACCCGCGCGGTGACCTGCACCGTGCGGACGTCGTCCTCGCCGGGCACCTCGACCTCGGTCTCCGGGTGCTTCCGCAGGTTGTGGAACCACGCCGGGTGCATATCCCGCCCGGCGTTGGACGCGACGATCGCCCAGCCGCCGCCGTCCTGCGGAAAGGCCGCCAGCGGGGAGACGTACGCGGTCCCGGACGTGGCACCGGTGTGGTGCAGGAGCAGCAGGGTCTTGCCGCCGAACTGCACGACGCTGCCGGCGTTGGACCGGAACTCGTCGATGATCTGCTCGTTCCAGCCGCGGCGTTCTTCGTTTGAGCTCATACCGGCGGCAGCGAGGAATCGGCGGGTGTTTATTCCCCGGCGCGCGGCGCACCCGTGCCCCCCGATGGACCAGCCGGCGCGCACCCCGGTCCGCCCGGTGGTAACCCTGGTGCCATGGCTCTCCCCGTCCCCCCACCGGTCGTCGTGATCACCGGCGTCGCCGGCAGCGGGAAGTCGACCGTCGGCACGCTGCTGGCCGAGCGCCTGGACTGGGACTTCGCCGACGGCGACACCTTCCACTCGGCCGCCAACCTCGCCAAGATGGCCGCCCGCAAGCCCCTGGACGACGCCGACCGGCTGCCCTGGCTGGACGAGATCGGCCGCTGGATCGACGAGGAGTCGGACGACGAGCGCCCCGCGGTCGTCGCCTGCTCCGCCCTCAAGCGCGCCTACCGCGACCGGCTGCGCCGCGGCCGCCCGCAGGTCCGCATGGTCTACCTGGTCGTCGACCTCAAGACCCTGCACCAGCGCATGACCGACCGCCACGGCCACATGTTCCACGCCGACATGCTCGGCAGCCAGCTCGCCGTCCTGGAACCGCCGACGCCGCAGGAGGACGTGCTGATGATCAAGTCCGCGGGCACGCCCGAGCTGACCGTCGACCAGATCATCGTGTGGGAGCAGCTGCGGGCGTACCTGCCCCACTATGACGGCCGGTGAGGGGTCACCCGATCGAGGCAGCCACCCCGTAGTGGTCCGACAGGTACCGGTCCCGGCCGTCGGCCGTCCGCACCTTGTCCTTGAGCACCACCTCGGCCGCGACGGGCAGTCCCGGCGAAGCCACCACCTGGTCCAGCGCCGCGCCGTCCCAGCCGGGCACGGGCCGGAAGGTCGTCGCGGCGTCGCCCTCGAAGGCGTCGCGCAGCCCGGAGGCGGCCACGAAGCCCTCGAACAGCCACGAGTCCCGGGGCACGTTGAAGTCCCCCACCGCCACCACCGGCTCGCCGGAGTCGATGCGCCGCAGGCGCGCGGCCAGCCGCGCCAGCTCCCGCTCCTGGACCCGGGTGAACGGCGCCGCCTTCGACCAGTCCGCGTGCCGGTTGGCCGACAGGTGGGTGTTGGCGACGGTCACGAACTCGCCGTCGACGGCGAGCCGGGTGACCAGCACGCCCTTGCGGATCAGCAGCTCGCGCCGCCAGGGCCGGGCCTCGACCAGCGTCTCGTACCGGTGCCCGACGATCGGGATCCGCGACAGCGTCAACAGGCCGCCGGCCACGACCGGCAGCCGCACGCCGTGCGCGGCATAGGGGTAGGAGTCGCGGGTCAGCGCGCGGAAGAGCTGGAAGTTCTGCGGCACCCACAGCTCCTGCAGGCACACGACGTCGTAGTCCGACTCCGCCAGCGTGTCGGCCAGGGCACGCAGCCGCACCCGGGGCGCGGCGTTGTAGAGCGTGTTGAACGACAGGATCCGGACCTTGTGCACGCTAAGCCTTCCTCCCCGCGGTCCAGGCGGCCCGCAACGAGACCTTGGACCCGAACCGCAACACAGAATTCTCATACACGCGCGCACCGGCCAGCACTATGCCCACCGTCATCGCGCCCATGAGCCCGATCGCCACGACCGGCTCCCACCACGAGGCGTCCCCGCCGGCGATCCGCACCGGCTGGATCAGCACCGAGAACGGCGGGATCAGCGACAGCACGCGGACCCAGCCGGCGTCCGGGTTGCCGATCGCCGCGAAGGCCGCGAAGTACGGGACCATCAGCAGCAGGTTCAGCGGCTGCACGGCGGTCTGCATCTCCTCCTGCCGCGACACCCGCGCCGCCACGGCGGCGTAGGCGGAGGCGTAGAAGATGTAGCCGAGCACGAACCAGACCGCGACGATGCCCACGGTCTGCCACACCTGGGCGGTCATGTGCAGCGCGCCGGTCGCCGAGCCGGCGGCGAGGCCGACCGCGACGGTGGCGGCCAGCTGCAGCAGCCCGAGCGCCCCGATGCCGATGATCTTCCCGGTGAGCAGCGCGCGCGGCGAGACGCTGGACAGCAGCACCTCGATGACCCGGCTGCTCTTCTCCTCGACCACGCCGGTGGCGACCCACATGCAGTACGCGATCATCTGGCTGAACAGCATGATCTCGGCGATCAGCGCGATGGTCTTGCGCTGTCCGGCCTCCGGGTCCTTCGGCGCCAGCTTCATGACGGTCTGCACCTGGACCTGATCCAGGTTCGGGACCTGCGACGCCAGGTTGGCGGTGGCCAGCACCGGCTCCAGCTTGGGGTCCACGGAGTCCTGGACGTAGACCCTGCCGTCGGCCACGAGAGCGTCGAGCTTGCCGTCCTCGACCTGCTGCCGCGCCGCGGCGAGGTCGGCATCGGAGACCACCGACGCGGTCAGCTTGATCTTGTAGGCCGGGGCGGCGTTCTCGGCCATCTGCTGCTGCACGGCGGCGCGCGTCCCGGCGAACCCGACGTCGAAGGACGGCGTCTTGTTCTTGTTCGAGACCAGCGAGGCGATCACCACCGCCACCAGGACGATGGCCAGCGAGACGCCGACCGAGATGGCGAAGCCGCGGTCGCGGCCGCGCTCGACGAACTCGCGGCGCATCACCAGCCGCACGGCGTTGCGGTTCATGCGGCGACTCCTTCGGGGTCGCCGGCGCCGACGGCGGCGCCGTCCCCGCCGTTGTCGGCCACGGCCTCCCGGAACAGCTCCGTCAGGCTGGCCCGCAGCGGCGTGAACTCCCGCACCGGCCCGAGCGCCCGCGCGGCGTCCAGCACCGTCTGGTCGTCGGCGTCGGGGGCCAGCACCAGCGTGGTGGCCGGGCCGTACTCGGCCGAGACCACACCGGGCACCGCGTCGGCCCACCCGGCGGCCGCGTCGGTGCCGATCCGCAGCACCCGCTCGGACCGCGAGGCCCGCAGCTCGTCGACCGTCCCAGTGGCCACCATCCGTCCCCGGTAGATGATCCCGATACTGTCGCACAGCCGCTCGACCAGCTCCAGCTGGTGGCTGGAGAACACCACCGGCACGCCCGCGGCGGCCCGCTCCCGCAGGACCTCGGCCAGGCTGTCGACGCCCACCGGGTCCAGCCCCGAGAACGGCTCGTCCAGCACCAGCACCGCCGGATGGTGCACCAGCGCCGCGGCCAGCTGCACCCGCTGCTGGTTTCCCAGTGACAGCGCCTCGACCCGGTCCTCGACCCGCTCGATGACCGCCAGCCGTTCCATCCAGTACCTGGCGGCCCGGTCCGCGTCGCCGCGGCTGAGCCCGTGCAGCTCGGCGAGATAGCGCAGCTGGTCCCCGACCCGCATCCGCGGATAGAGTCCCCGCTCCTCCGGCATGTATCCGAAGGTGCGGCGGGTCGCCGTGTCGACCGGCTCGCCCTGGTAGCGCACCGTCCCGGCGTCGGGTTCGAGCACGCCGAGCGTGATCCGCATCGTCGTGGTCTTGCCGGCGCCGTTGGTGCCGACGAAGCCGTAGAGCTCCCCCGGCCGCACCGAGAACGTCACCCCGTCCAGCGCGACGCGGTCCCCATAGCGTTTGCGCAGACCCTCGAGCTCCAGCATCAAGCCTCCCGTGTTACGTGAGGCCGATCCTAGTCAGCGGGGCTTTCACAATGCCCGGTCGGGAACGCTCACCCCGTCGGCGCAGGCGGCCCGAGCCGGTCCGCCGGGAGGTGCCGCGTGAACGCGTAACCGACCAGGACCAGGCCGCCCGCGGCGAGGATGGCGACTTTGAGGCCGTCGAGTTGGGCCTCGGCGTAGGCGGAGACCAGGTGGCCGGCCTCAGCCGGCGGGACGCCTGCCGAGGACAGACCGGCGGCGACCTGGTCGGTGGGGACGAACTGGATGCCGGCTTCCAGGGCGGTGCCGGTCTGGGTTTTCACCGCCTGGGAGACCTCGGGGTTGTTCTCGACCTTCGTCGTGAAGGCTGCGGCCAGGGCGCCGATGAGGATGGAGCCGATCAGGGCGGTGCCCAGCGAGGAGCCGAGCTGCTGGGCGGTGTTCTGCAGGCCGCCGGCCTGACTGCGGTCCGCGTCCTCGACGCTCGACTGCACGACGTTGCCCAGCTGGGAGGCCAGGAGCCCCATGCCGAGGCCCAGGAGGGCCATGGCGAAGGCGAAGGACAGGTCGTCGATGTCCGGCTGGATGGTCGACAACAGCCACACGATCGAGGCGAGCATGACGCCCAGGCCGATGCGCACCACGGTCCGCGGCGACGCGAAGCGGCCCAGGAACGGTCCGCTCAGGGCCGCCACGAGCATGGTGATCGAGACCGGGAGCAGGCGCAGGCCGGTCTCGAAGGCGTCGAAGCCCTGGACCACCTGCAGGTACAGCGGGATGACGAAGAACAGGCCCAGCAGGATCAGGTTCTGGTTCAGGAGGGTGATCAGCCCGGCCTTCAGGGCGGGGATGCGGAACAGGGCGAAGTGGATGAGCGGGTCCTCGCCCCGCGTCTCACGGCGCCGTTCCCAGAGCCGGAACAAGTACAGCAGCACGCAGCCCGCCCCGATGACGAACAGCGTGATCGAGAACCCGAAGATCGTGAACGGCGAGTTGCGGTCCTTCAGCCAGCCCCAGGTGCCGCTCTGCAGGACGCCGAGCACCACCAGCGCCAGGCCCGCCGCCGACAGGGCCGAGCCGACGCCGTCCAGGCGCACCGGCCGGACGGACGGCGCCGGCGCCTTGATCCAGCGCAGCAGGAGCAGCAGGACCACGACCACCACGGCCTCGGCGGCGAAGACCAGCCGCCAGGTCAGGTAGGTCGTCACCCAGCCGCCCAGCAGCGGCCCCACCGCGATGCCGGCCCCGGCCAGACCGCCCACCACGCCGTAGGCGACCGCGCGGTCCCGCCCCTGGTAGGTGCCGGCGACCAGCGCGGCGAGCGCCGGCAGCACCATGGCGGCCCCCAGCCCCTCGATGATCGACCAGCCCAGCGCCAGCACCCCCACCGTCGGCGCGGCGGCGGTGAGCGTGGTGCCGACTCCATAGACGACGAGCCCCACGCCGAACGCCCGCCGCCGGCCGATCTTGTCCCCGATCGTGCCGCCGGTGATCATGAACGCCGCCATCACCAGCGCGTAGAGCGTGATCACCGCCTGGATGGTGGTCACCTGGGTGTCGAAGTCGTGGACCAGCTGGCTGACGGACACGTTCATCACGGCCGTGTCCAGCACCATCAGGAACTGCGCGGTGCCGAGCACCGCCAGGGCCCTCCAATGCCCGCGGCCCCGGCCGGCCGCGCGCGGGGCGACGCCGGGGCCGTACTGGTCGTTTCGCTCCACTCTGCGAGTGTCCGCGCGTTCGCCCCGCCCTGCAGCCCGAGACATCCAACCGGGCCGGGAGCGGCGGCTAACCCGGCCTTTACCCAAAAAACAGAACCCTGGTGAACGAGTCGAATGGGTGTTCACCGTGGTGACCATGCAGAACACAGGGGTGGAGTGTGTCGGTTGTCGAGGGGCGGCGTCCGGGTCGTGGGGTCTGGGGCCACATCGTGGGCTGGGCGACGCCCGTGGTCCTGGCCATGGCTGTGGTGTGGCACTGGTATTCCGGCGCTCTGGAGAAGCACAGCGGATACTGGTTCGGCTTGACGGCCGCCGCCGCGACGCTGTCAGCGGGCTTGGTCGTGCTGGCGGCCGTGGGTGCCCGCCGGGACGCGGGCTCGGGCCCTGCCCGGGTCGCGCCGGTCGTCGCGGTGATGGTGTGGGTGGCGGGCATGGCGTGGTACTTCGCCGTGGTGTACCTCGGCTTCGGGGAAGCGTGCAGCGGCTCGACCGGGGCCTGCTCGTGGGAGTGCATCAACCAGGCCGGAGAGGATTCCCAGGCGCTCAGCGTGGCCGCCGTGGTGGCGGCCACGGCCGCGCTTCCGGCCTTGCGGGCCGTCTCCCGGCGGGTCGAGTCGCGCGTCGTCGGCGGCATCGGGCCCGTGCTCGTGCTCATGCTCTTCGTCACGGCCGGTTTCCTCGCCAGCCCGCACGGGACCAGCACTCGGTGCTTCGCGGCGGCGGCCGTCTCCGGACCATCGTGCGGAGCAGCCGCCACCGCCGAGCCCTGAGACGAACCCGCCACAGTGATCTTCGCTGTGCTCTACTTGATCACTCCGACATCGGGAGGAGACATCATGAAGGACCAGCTCGCCGAGCTCGTCGACAAGGCCGCGGTGACAGACGTCGTGCACGCGGTTTTCGACCAGGTGGACCGCAAGGACTGGGACGCCGTCCGCCCCCTGTTCGCCGAGGAGGTCCTGGCGGACTTCACCAGCCTGGCCGGCGGCGACCCGGCCCGCATCCCCTCCGAGGCCCTCGTCCAGGGCTGGATCACGGGCCTGCACCCGAAGAAGCAGAGCTTCCATTCCATCTCCAACGTGACCGTGACCCTCGACGGCGACCGCGCCGTCGCCGACACCAAGGGCTACGCCTACAACCGCCTGGACGCGGACCTCGGCGGCGGCCTGTGGGAGGTCTGGGGGACCTACCGTCTCGCCATGCGGCGCTCCGCGACCGGCTGGCGGGTCGACGAGTTCACGTTCGTCGCTCTCAACACCCGCGGCGACGACGCGGTGCGGACCCACGCGCTCTGACTCCGGCGATCACTTCCCCTTCGTCTCACTGAAGCCCCGGGTCAGACCGCGATCCACGAGATCGACCAGCGAGGTCCCCGGGATGAGGCGGAGCAGGGCGTAGACACCGAGCGTCACGCGCAGGCCCAGCCCCGAAGCCGGGCTGCCCCGGAACGGCGGCAGCCACGGCAGGGCGACGGCCGCGGCGCCGAGCACGATCGCGGGACCGAGGTTCTTGGCGGCATAGCCGGTGTACCACGGCCTCGCCGGGACGGGATCGGCGTGTGCGAGGAGCCCGCCCCAGTCCTCGTGGACGGCCGCGATCAGGCCGGCGACGAGCGAGGCGCGGACGCGGTCGTAGCCCGCTCGCGACGGCGCGGAGGCGATGGGCAGCCGGTGGGCCCGGATCACCGCCGCGAGCTGATCGACCGGTTGCTGGATCCGGGGCCGGATCCGCCATTGCGCGAGCGGGACCGGATGGGAGCTCGGCCGGGTCGCGACGCGGCGAGCCGCGCGTTCCAGCCGTTCCAGGAGGTAGCGGGCGACGTCGGGGCGGCGCCAGGCCGGAGCCAGCCGGGTCATGTCGGCGACGGCCCGGGCCAGCTCGATGGCCGCCACGTCGAGGACGCGGTCCTCCTCGACCCGCGCCGCGAGACCGTGGGCGAACCCGTCCGCGCCCACCGCGAGCAGCCCCACGAGCAGCGAGACGGCCGCACCGAGCAGAAACGAGGGGGTCGCGGACCGCCACCCGTTGTGGGCGACCGACCATTCCGTCCCGCGGACGGCCGTCAGGAGGCACAGGACGGCCACACACAACCGCGGCCGCAACAGCTCGTCCCATCGGACTCGCAACGAGACCGGCGCGTCCAGATGAGGACGCTCGACTCGCCAGGCCGCTGCGCTCTCGACGAGGAGCATCCGGCCGGCGACCACTATGAGCAGTCCTGAGACCCATTTGCTCACGTCTCGCCACGGCATCAGGTTCGTGGCCAGACCGCCGAGGACACCGCTCGCGACCAGGATCCAGGTGAGGTGCGCCAGGGCCCGGCTTTCGAACCGGGCCCGCCGCAGAAGTGCTCCGCTCAGTGCCGACCGGACCGCCTCACGCTCCTCCGGCGGCACCGCGCGTATCAGAATCCTGAGGTCCGAGCGGGACATACGCCTGCGCGCGAGCTCGGCCTCGACCTTGCGCAGTGCCCTGCGGTGCCACCACCGCCGTACCCGCGCCCGGACATCCGCACCCGCCCGCGCAGCTCCCGCCCGCTTCAGCGCAGCCACGGCAGCGGGCGGTCCAGCAGCTCCTCGGTCCGCAGCTCCTCGGCCGCGGCGTTCACGTCCGCCAGCCGGTCCTCGAACGGCGCCGCGCGCAGGGACTCGGCCAGGGAGGCCGCGGAATCCGCCGAGTCCGCCGCCGTCATGGACGCCCGCACCTCGGGCAGCATCGCCTCCAGCGAGCCCGCGTAGGCCAAATCCAGCGTCCACACGACTTCCGGTTCGCAGACCTCTGCCAGGCGGGCGTACGCGGCGCGGCGGGGCAGCGGGTCCAGGGCGTCGCCGGCGGCCCTGATCAGGGTGTGGATCCACACCGGGTCGTCGTCCGGGACCGCGTCGAGCAGGTCGAGGAACTGGCGGTGGCCGTACTCGAGCAGGGTCGCCAGGGACCTGCGGAGGGCCTCGGGGCGGTCGCGGACCGTTTCGAAGGCCTCGTAGCGGACGGCGGCCCCGGCGAAGTCGTGCACGCGGACCGCGGTGGCGATGGCCGGCTCGCCGACCCAGTTCAGCAGCTCCGCCAGCACCGCGTCGGGGGTGAAGGCGTTGGCCGCCAGCCGCTGCCGGGCGCGGCCGCTGCCGCGGGAGCTCAGCGTGTGCTCGACCAGCGGCCGGGACAGCGGCACGAAGCCGGCCATGCGCTGCGCGAGCCCGGCGCGGCGGATCGCGGTGCCGACGGAGCCGTCGGTGAGGAAGTGCCGCGCGCCCGCCGGCGGCGCCAGGGCCAGCAGGATGTTCGCCGGGCGCCACAGGTGGCCGGTCCAGGCGTTGGGCCGGGACGGCGGCAGGCTGGGCCGCTCGTCGTCGGCCGCGGTGAGCAGCGACAGCAGGGACCCGGTCCAGGACTCGACCTGGTCGATCAGCGTCGCCCAGAGCTCGGGACGGTCGCCGGCCCCTGACCGGATCCGCGCCGCGATCAGCCTGCTGACGCGGACCGCCGCCGGATCCTGCTCGGCGAGCAGCGACACGGCCACCGCGGCCGGGCGGACGTGGCACAGCACCTCGTGCGGGCTGATCGTGCCGGCGCGCACCCCGCGCACCATCAGGTCTCGAAGATGTGTGAGGCCGCCGGTGCGGTCCGGGTGGCTGCGGAAATGGTCGATCGCGCGCCCGTAGGCCGTCATCGTGGGACGGCTGCCGAACGGCGGCGGGGGCGGAGGCGACATCCAGCGCGGCTGCTCGGAGCCGGTCACCACGCAGCCCGGGCCGATGGGGCCGGTGGCGCCGGTCCCCGAGCCGGGTCCTCCGTCGCCGGGGACGTACGCGTAGTCCGCGACGGCGACGTCGAGGTCGTCCCACTCGTTCAGCCAGCCGTATCCGCACGACGGATCGCGGGTCGCGGTCACTAGGCCTCCTGTCAGGAATTGCTAGGACTACGATAGGCGGTTCCGAGGCCTCCGAATCAATACCCTGGCGCACGGAACGTGCGGCGGTAGTCGCTCGGCGCGACCCCGACCGCCTCCGTGAAGTGGTGCCGCAGGTTCGCCGCGCCGCCGAGCCCGGCCTGGTGCGCGACCCGCTCCACCGGCAGGTCGGTGGTCTCCAGCAGCCGCCGCGCGTGCAGCACCCGCTGCGCCGTGAGCCACTTGCCGGGCGTGGTGCCGACGGCCGTGTGGAACCGGCGGATCAGGGTCCGTTCGGCGACGTTGGCCTGCCGGGCGAGGTCCGCGACGGTCAGCGGCTCGGCCAGGTGCCCGCGGATCCAGTCCAGCAGCGGGCCCAGACCGTCGTGCCCTGATGCGGAGGCGGCGACGGGTGTGTCGACGTACTGTGCCTGACCGCCGCTGCGGTGCGCCGGCGCGACGAGACGCCGGGCCAGCGTGTTGGCGACGTCCGCGCCGTGGTCGGCGGCCACCATCGCCAGGCACAGGTCGATGCCGGCCGTGGTGCCGGCGCTGGTGAGCACGTCGCCGTGGTCGATGTAGAGGACGCCGGGGTCGAAGTCCACGGCGGGGAACCGGCGACGGAACTCGTCGCCGTACAGCCAGTGCGTGGTCGCGCGCCGGCCGTCCAGCAGCCCGGCGGCGGCCAGCACGAAGGCGCCCGAGCACAGCGAGGCCACACGGGCCCCGTGGGCGTGCGCGTCCCGCACCGCCGCGACCAGGTCCGCAGGCGGCTCCTCGGTGACGTCGCGCACCGCCGGGACGATCACCGTGTCCGCGCGCGTGAACAGCTCGTAGGTGTCCTCGGTGTACGCGGTGAACCCCGCCGAGGAGGGAACGGGCCCTGATACCGGATTGCAGACGCGGACGTCGTACCCGAGCTCCGGCATGCCCGGACGCACCCGGCCGAAGACCTCGACCGGAATGGAGAGCTCGAAGATCGGCGCACCCTCGGTGACTGCCACGGCGAGCAGGTGATGGCGCGCGCCCGCTTCAGTGCCCATGGCAGTATTTTAGCGCTGCGTGTCATTCCTGCCACTGGGCGGCGGGCCGCCGGCAAGAGATCATCGCTGTTGTGAGCCTTACAGACGTGAAGACCCCCGTGGCCGGGACCGCAGCGCGGTCCCGTGGCGAGACCTGGGCCCGGGCGGCGTTCGCCCTGACCGCGGTGGGCTGGGGCGCGAACCAGTTCGCCCCCATGGTGCTGCTGTACCGCGAGCGCATGGGCGTCTCGGCCTCGGCGGCCGAGGCGATATTCGGCCTGTACGCGGCGGGTCTGGTCCCCGGCCTGCTGGTCGCCGGCCCCCTGTCGGACCGCGTGGGACGCCGCCCGGTGGTGGTGTTCGCGGTGCTGCTGTCGATGGTCTCCGGTGTGGTGCTGATGCTCGGCTCCCACGGTCTGGCCTGGCTGTCGGCCGGCCGCGTGCTGATGGGCGTCGCCAGCGGCGCGGCCTTCAGCGCGGGCAGCGCCTGGGTGAAGGAGCTGTCCCTGGCCGAAGCGGCGGCCGGGGCCGGAGCACGACGGGCGTCGATCGCGATGACGGCCGGGTTCGGACTGGGCCCGCTGGTCGCCGGGTCGCTGGCGCAGTGGGGCCCGGCGGCGTTCGAGACGCCGTACATCCCGCAGCTGGCACTGGCGGCCACCGCCTTGCGGCTGCTTTCGCAGACGCCTGAGACGGTCGCCCGCCGGCGCTCCGACGTCCTCGGCGGCGGACTGCTCCGTCTGCGGGGCTTCTCCGACCGGCGCTTCGTGGGCGTGGTGCTGCCGATGGCGCCGTGGGTGTTCGGGGCGGCGACGATCGCCATGGTCTACGTCCCCGGGCTGGCCGCCGGGCACGTGAAGGGCGTCTCGCTGGCCTTCGCGGGCACCGCCGCGGCGGTCACCGCCATGGCGGGCGTCCTGATCCAGCCGTTCGCGCGGAGGGTCGTCACGGCGGCTGCCGGACGCGACGGCGCCCGCCCTCGGCTTCTGGTGCTGGGCCTCGGCTTGGTCACCGTCGGCTCCCTGGCCGAAGCCGGCGTCGCGGCCCTGGACCGCCTCGGGGCCTGGCAGGCGGTCCTCACGCTCGCGGTCGCCGCGGTGATGGGCTTCGGCTACGGCGTCCTGATGGTGTTCGGCCTCGCCGAGGTACAGCGCCTCGCCCCCGCGGAGGACCTCGCCGGCATGACTGCGGTCTTCCAGGCCTTCACGTACCTCGGATTCGCCGCGCCCTATATGCTCTCGGCGCTGAAGGGCGTCGCGTCGCCGAGCACGCTGCTGCTCGGGGTCGTCGCCCTCGGCGTCCTGACGACAGCTGTCACTTTGAGGAACGCGCGGGCCACGGCGTCGTAAGGAGCGAGCGGACGCGCGCCGGGCCCGGCGGGACTCACCCCGCCGGGCCCGGCGCCCGCGCTCGTTCGGGTGGTCCGCTACAAGCCCCGCAGCAGCCGCGCCGGTTCCTCGACCAGATCCGCGACGTACCGCAGGAACCCGCCCGCCACGCCGCCATCGCACACGCGGTGGTCGAACGTGAACGAAAGCTGCGTCACCCGCCGGATCGCCAGCTCGTCGCCGGCCGGCCCGGAGACCACCCACGGCTTCTTCACGATCCGGCCGACGCCCAGCATGGCGGCCTCGGGGTGGTTCAGGATCGGCGTGGAGCCGTCGACGCCGTACACGCCGTAGTTGTTCAGCGTGAACGTGGAGCCGGTCAGCTCCGCCACCGCCAGCGTGCCGGCCCGCGCCGAGGCCGTGAGCCGCTCGAACTCGGCCGACAGCTCCTCGGTCGACATCCGGTGCGCGCCGTGCACGACCGGCACCACGAGCCCGCGGTCGGTCTGCGCGGCGAAGCCCAGGTTCACCTCGGCGTACCGGACGATCTCCTGCCGCTCGACGTCCACCGTCGCGTTCAGCTCCGGGTACCGCGCCAGCCCGGCGACGCAGATCCGCGCCAGCAGCGCCAGCAGGCTGATCCGGCGCTCGGCCGCGTCGCGGTTCAGCGCCTCCCGCAGCTCCATCAGGCCCGAGGCGTCCACGTCGACCCATGTCGTCGCGTCCGGGATCTCGCGCCGGGAGCGCGACAGTTTGTCGGCGACCGCCTTGCGGAGGCCCTTGAGCGGCACGCGTTCCCGCTCTTCGATCCCGCTGCTGGAAACGGGAGCCGGAACCGGGGCGGCCAGGGCCGCTTCGACGTCCCGCCGCATGATCAGGCCCTCGGGCCCGGTGCCGCGCACGGAGGCCAGGTCCAGGCCGCCTTCCTTCGCCAGCCGGCGCACGAGCGGTGAGACCACCGGGACCCGGACCGAGCCGGACGTGCCGTTCGCCGGTACGGCCGGTGCCGTCGGTGCCGTCGGTGCGACCGACACGGCCGACGCGCCCGACGCCCCTGACGCGGTCTTCGCGACCGGCGCGGCTTCCACGATCGGCGCGACGTGCACGCGCGGCGGAGCCCCGTGCCCGCCGAACCCGCTCACCACGCGACGCCGGCGGACCCCGCCGCTTTCCGCGGTGCCGTAGCCGACCAGCACGTTCCCAGAGGTCTGCTTCGCGGTCCCGTTCTCGGCCTCCGCGTCGAGGCGCGCGCGATCCGCGGGCTCCTCCGGGGCCGGGGCCACCGCCGCCCCCACGCTGATCAGCGGCTTCCCGACGTCCACGACGTCCCCGACCGCCCCGTGCAGTTCGACGACCACGCCCGCGTAGGGGCACGGCACCTCGACCGAGGCCTTGGCCGTCTCGACCTCGCACACCACCTGGTCGACCGTCACGTGGTCGCCCACCGCGACGTGCCAGGCGATGATCTCGGCCTCGGTCAGCCCCTCGCCGAGATCCGGGAGCCGGAACTCACGCGTGCTCACCGGTCCTCCCACTGCAGGGACGCGACGGCGTCCAGGATCCGGTCCACCGACGGCAGGTGGTGCCGCTCCAGCTTCGGCGGCGGGTACGGGATGTCGAACCCGGTCACCCGGCGCACCGGCGCCTCCAGCCAGTGGAAGCAGCGCTCGGAGACCCGGGCCGCGATCTCCGCGCCGGTGCCGCCGAAGCCGGCCGCCTCGTGGATGACCACGGCGCGCCCGGTCTTGCGGACCGACTCGCACACGGTGGCGTCGTCGAAGGGCACGATCGAGCGCAGGTCCACGACTTCGAGGTCGTAGCCCTCGGCCTCGGCGGCCTCGGCCGCCTCCAGGGCCGTGGACACGGTCGGGCCGTACGCGATCAGCGTCGCGTCGGCGCCCGCCCGCCGCACCGCGGCCTTGCCGATCTCCGGACCGGTCGTCGACAGCACGTCCTTCGACCAGTACAGCCGCTTGGGCTCCATGAAGATCACCGGGTCGTCGGACTCGATGGCCGCGCGCAGCATGGTGTAGGCGTCCGAGACCGTCGCCGGCGTCACCACGTGCAGGCCGGGCGTGGCGACGAAGTATCCCTCGGAGGAGTCCGAGTGGTGCTCCACGCCGCCGATCCCGCCGCCGTACGGCACCCGCACCACGACCGGCAGGGGCAGCGCGCCGCGGGTGCGGTTCCGCATCTTGGCCAGATGCGAGGCGATCTGCTCGAACGCCGGGTAGGAGAAGGCGTCGAACTGCATCTCCACGACCGGCCGGAAGCCGTACATGGCCATGCCGATCGCGGTGCCCATGATCCCGGCCTCGGCCAGCGGCGTGTCGAAGCACCGCTGCTCGCCGAAGTCCCGGGTGAGGCCGTCGGTGACGCGGAAGACACCGCCGAGCACGCCGACGTCCTCGCCGAAGACGACGACCTTGTCGTCGGCGGTCATGGCGTCGCGCAGGGCCCGGTTCACGGCCTGCGCGAGCGAGATCTCGGTGTTCTGCGCGGTCTTCCGCGCCGCGTCGAGCGTGGCGGTCATCGGCCGGCCTCGCCTTCGGTGTCGGCCTCGGCCGCGTCGATCTCCGCCTGGAGTCCGGCGGCCTGCTCCAGGAGTTGCGGGGTGGGCTGGGCGTAGACGTACCGGAACAGGTCCCGGTGGTCCACCTCCGGCTCCTCGCCGAGCCGGGCGCGCATGTCGTCGGCGAGCGCCTCGGCGGCCTGGTTCGCCTCGGCCGCCACCGCGTCGGTGAGCAGCCCGGAGGCCTTCAGGTAGGTCTCCAGCCGGGCCAGCGGGTCGCGCGGCTTCCAGTACTCGACCTCCGCCTCGTCGCGGTAGCGGGTGGCGTCGTCGGCGTTGGTGTGCGCCTGCATCCGGTAGGTGACGGCCTCGATCAGCGTCGGGCCCTCGCCGGCCCGGGCCCGCTCGGCGGCCTCGGCCACCACGCGCTGCACGGCGATCACGTCGTTGCCGTCGACCCGCACGCCGGCCATGCCGTAGCCGACGGCCTTGTGCGCGAGCGCGGCGGCGTGCGTCTGCTTGGCCAGCGGCACCGAGATGGCGTACTGGTTGTTCTGCACGAAGAAGATCACGGGGGCCTGGTACACGGCGGCGAAGTTCAGCGCCTCGTGGAAGTCGCCCTCGGAGGTACCGCCGTCGCCGCAGAACGCCAGCGCCACGGTGTCGTCCCCGGCCAGCTTGGCAGCCAGCGCGAGCCCCGCGGCGTGCGGAGCCTGGGTGGCCAGCGGCGTGCACTGCGGGGCGGTGCGCCAGCGCTGCGGGTCGTAGCCGCAGTGCCAGTCCCCGCGCAGCAGCGTCAGCGCCTCCACCGGGTCGATGCCGCGGGTCACCATGGAGACGCAGTCGCGGTAGGTGGGGAAGAACCAGTCGGTGGCGCGCAGCGCCAGGATCGCGCCGATCTCGCACGCCTCCTGGCCGTAGGACGAGGGGTAGACGGCCAGGCGGCCCTGCCGGACCATCGTGGTGGCCTGCACGTCGAACCGGCGGCCCACGACCATCGCGCGCCAGGTGGCGAGCAGGCGCTCGGGGGCGAGTTCGGGGGCGTCGTCCCGGAGGACGCCGGACAGGGCGCCGTGCTCGTCCAGGTACTGGAGCGGCGAGGGGTCCAGGATCGTGTCGAATCCCAGAGGGAAGCCCGACCCGGTCTTGTCGGGCGTGGCTAGAACGGTCACGTCGTCTCCATTGACACGTGTCGGCAGTGCTCGGGTAGGTGATGCATCCCAGCTCTGCTGGAATTGTTCACAGTGTTTGGTTGCCGGACACGGGTTGACTAGTAACCGGTCAAGATCGGAGACAATCGGAGTCATGAGCACTGTGGGCAATGGCCAACCGTCCACGCTGGACGACACGGATCGCCGGATCGTCCATCTGCTTCAGCAGGACGGCCGCATGTCGATGCGGGACCTGGCGACCGCCGTCCACGTCTCCCGCGCGCACGTCTACACGCGGGTGAAACGCCTGCTCGACGAGGGTGTGATCCGCCGGTTCACGATCCAGGTGGATCCGGAGCGGGTCGGTTTCAGCACGTCGGCGTACCTGACCATGAAGGTCGAGCAGAACTCGTGGCGCCGGATCCGCGACACCCTGGCGGCGCTGCCCTGGGTCGAGCACGTGGCGCTGGTCAGCGGCGACTTCGACGTGCTGCTGCTGGTGCGCAGCGCCTCGAATAAGACGCTGCGCGACCTGGTGTTCACCCACATCCAGAACATGCCCGGCGTCCGCTCGACCCGGACGCTACTGGTGTTCGACGAGACCGATCACTTGCCGGCGCTGCCGGGCGATCCGGAAGTGGTGGTCGAGGTGGAGCGGGAGTAGACGAGCCACGTGATCGCCGCACACAGCGCGTAGAACACGAGGAACCCCAGGTAGGCGGCGTCGCCGCTCTTGGTCGAGAGGAACGACTGGCGGAACGCCATGTTCACCAGCACTCCCCCGAACGCCCCCACCGCGCCGGCCAGCCCGATCAGGGCCCCGCTGAGGCGGCGGGCCTTCGGCTCCGGCTCCCCGGCGAACAGGACCGGGATCATCTTGTAGACCGAGCCGTTGCCCACGCCGCTGAAGACGAACAGCAGCACGAAGCCCGTGACGAACACCGGCAGCGACGCCGCGCGGGAGGCGGCCAGCACGGTGGCGGCGCCGACGGCCATCGCGGCGAACGTCAGCAGCGACACCCGGGCGCCGCCGAAGCGGTCGGCCAGGCGGCCGCCGACCGGCCGGGACACCGATCCCAGCAGCGGGCCGAGGAACGTCAGGTACGCGGCGTCGATCGGGGTGGCGAAGTCGTGCTTGAACTGGACCTGGAGCACCTGGCCGAAGGCGAAGCCGAAGCCGATGAACGAGCCGAAGGTGCCGATGTAGAGGGTCGAGATGATCCAGGTGTGGCCGAGCTTGGCGACCTCACGGATCGCGCCGTGCTCCGGCGTCCGGTTCGGCAGGTTGTCCATGTACACCGCCGACCCGGCGGCGGCCACGACGATCAGCGGCAGGTAGATCCCGGCGACCAGGCCGGGGTGCCCCTTGCCGCTCCAGGCCAGCACCGCCAGGCCCACCAGCTGCACGGCCGCCACGCCGACGTTGCCGCCGCCGGCGTTCAGGCCGAGCGCCCAGCCCTTGAGCCGGTCGGGGTAGAACGCGTTGATGTTCGTCATCGACGATGCGAAGTTGCCGCCGCCGACACCGGTGATCGCGGCCAGCACCAGCAGCGTCGGGTAGGACACCCCGGGCTTGACCAGGAACGCCGCCAGACCGCAGGGCACCAGCAGGATCAGGGCGCTGAAGACGGTCCAGTTCCGGCCGCCGAAGCGGGTGACGGCGAAGCTGTAGGGCAGCCGGAGCACCGACCCGACCAGCGTCGGCACCGAGGTGAGCACGAACTTCCCGGCGGCGTCGACGTGGTAGCCCGGTCCCAGGAACAGCACCAGCACCGACCACAGCGACCACACCGAGAAGCCGATGTGCTCCGAGAGGATCGAGAACGCGAGGTTACGGCGGGCGATGCGGCGCCCGCCGGCCGCCCACAGCTCCTCGTCCTCGGGGTTCCAGGTGTTCAGCAGGGTCCGGTCGGCCGGCGCGGATACGGTGACGTCCTCAGGCGCGGTCGCGGTCACGGCTCTCCTCCTTCGGTGGGTTCCGGTGAGCGTGACCGCAATCTATGAACGGCCTGTTTCAGCCGGTCACGCCGCCGAAGTCGCCGCCGTCAGGAGTTCCGCATCCGGCGCCGGCCCCGATGTGACATCCGGGCTGACCCACACCACGCCCCGGTGGCGGCGCACCGCGTACACCGGCAGGCGCACGTCGGGGGCGTCGAGGGCGACGCCGGTGGCCAGGTCGAAGACGTCCTTGTACATCGGCGAGGCCACGGTCGCGGTGCCGTCGGCGCGCATCCCGGTGATCCCGCGGGAGATGACCGAGGCGCCGCTGAACGGGTCGACGTTGCCGACCGCGTGCAGCGAACCGTCACCGAGCCGGAACAGGGCCACGGCGGCGCCGTCGACCAGCGCGGCCACCCCGCGCCCCGGCTCCAGCTCTCCGTACTTGCAGACCGCGATCCACATCAGCGCCTCCCAAGAGTCAGCAGCGGCTTGATCTGGCCCCGTTCGGGGACGAACGCGACCGTCGGGTCCGGCGCCTCCGGGGCGTTGACGAACGTGGCGAAGCGGGCCAGCTTCACCGGATCGTCGAGCACCGCGCGCCATTCGTCGGTGTAGGCCTCGATGTGCGCGGCGATCAGCGCCTCCAGGTCCGCGCCGCGGTCCTCGGCGTCGTCGATCAGGACGCCGCGGAGCCGGTCCAGGCCGCCCTCGTAGCGCTCGACCCACGTCGCGGTGCGCTCCAGCCGGTCGGCCTCGGCGATGTAGAGGGCGAGGAACCGGTCGACGGTGCGGATCAGGGTACTGTCGTCGAGGTCGGTGGCGAGCAGGTCGGCGTGCCGGGGCCGGGCGCCGCCGTTGCCGCCGACGTACAGGTTCCAGCCGCGCTCGGTGGCGATCACGCCGACGTCCTTGGACTGGGCCTCGGCGCACTCCCGCGCGCAGCCGGAGACCGCCATCTTGATCTTGTGCGGCGCGCGCAGCCCGCGATAGCGCAGCTCCAGGTCGATGGCCATCTTGACGGAGTCCTGGACGCCGTAGCGGCACCAGGTGGAGCCGACGCACGACTTCACGGTGCGCAGCGCCTTGCCGTAGGCGTGCCCCGATTCGAACCCGGCGTCCACCAGCCGCCGCCAGATCTTCGGCAGGTCGGCCATCTGCGCCCCGAACAGATCGATGCGCTGCCCGCCGGTGATCTTCGTGTAGAGCCCGAAGTCGCGCGCCACCTCGCCGATGACGATGAGCTTGTCCGGGGTGATCTCGCCGCCGGGGATGCGCGGCACGACCGAGTAGGAGCCGTTGCGCTGCAGGTTGGCCAGGACGTGGTCGTTGGTGTCCTGCAGGGCGGCCTGGCCGCCGTCCAGGACGTGCGGCTTGCGTCCCGTCCCCTCGGCCTCGGCGAGCAGGCCGCCGAGGGAGGCGAGGATGGAGCCGACGGCGGGCTTGCAGACGTCGCAGCCGTCGCTCACGTCCCGGGCGGCCGTCCCGTGCCGGGCCAGCAGGTCGGCGAAGGTGGTGATCCGGTCGCGGCGGACGATCGTGTAGAGCTCGGAACGGGTCTGCGAGAAGTGTTCGCAGAGGCCTGAGCTGCCGCCGGTGCCGGACGCCTTGATCAGGCTCTTGATCGAGGTGACGCACGAGCCGCAGCCGGTGCCGGCCTTGGTGCACAGGCCGACCTGCTTGGGCGTCACCTCCTCCGTGCCCTTCTCGGCGAGGCCGTGGATGGCGGTGCAGATCGCGCCCTTGGTCACGTTGTGGCAGGAGCACAGGACCGCGGAGTCCGGCAGCCCGGCCGGCCCGATCGCCACCGCCCCGGCGGTGCCGGCGGGCAGCAGGAGCTGCTCGGCCGGGGCCGGCGGCTGCTCGCCGACGAGGGCGCGCAGGGTGCCGTAGTCGTCGGCGTCGCCGACCAGGATGCCGCCGAGCAGCCGGCCGTCCGGGGCGATGGTGAGCTTGCGGTAGACGCGGCGGCGCGAGTCGCTGTAGGTGGCGGCCATCGCGCCGTCGGCGGTGCCGAACGCGTCGCCGAAGCTGGCGACCTCCACGCCGAGGAGCTTGAGCTTGGTGGACGTGTCGGCGCCGGTGAAGGCGCGCTCGTCACTGGCCGCGGCGATGTGCGCGGCGGCTGCCTCAGCCATCTGATACCCGGGCGCGACGAGGCCGTAGACGCGGCCGTCGGCGGCCAGAGCGCACTCGCCGATGGCGTAGATCCGCTCGTCGGAGGTGCGGCAGAGCTCGTCGACGACGATGCCGCCGCGCTCGCCGACGTCGAGACCCGCGGCCCGGGCGAGGCTGTCCTCGGGCCGGACCCCCGCGGCGAAGACGACGAGGTCGGCGTCGGCGGTGACGACCTCCTCGCCGCGGACGGCCCGCACGGCGCGGGCGACGCCCAGGTCGTCGACGAGGACGCGGTCCAGCCGGGTGCCGGTGTGCAGCGTGACGCCGAGCTCCGCGATCCGCGCCTGCAGCGCCGCCGCCCCGCCGTCGTCGACCTGGAGCGGCATCAGGCGCGGCGCGAACTCGACCACGGTGGTCTCCAGGCCGAGGCTGGTCAACGCCTTGGCGGCCTCCAGCCCGAGCAGCCCGCCGCCGACCACGACACCGGTCTTGCGGCCGTCCGCGTAGGCGGCGATGGCCTCGACGTCGTCCAGGGTCCGGTACACGAAGCAGCCGGGCGCCGCGTGCTGCTCGACCGGTGGCACGAACGGCTTGCTGCCGGTGGCCAGCACCAGCGTGTCGTAGCCGCGCACCGCGCCGTCGGCGGTCGTGACGGTCTGCGCCTCCCGGTCGACGGCCACGACCGTCGCGGGCGCGACGACCTCCACCGCCCCTTCCGGATACGGATCCAGATGCAACCCGCCCGGATCCCGGTCGTCGAACCACGACGAAAGCCGCACCCGGTCGTAAGCGGGCCGGTCCTCCGCGCCGAGAACCGTCACGGCCGGCACCGGCCGCCCGCCCTCCTGGGCGTGCTCAAGCAGACTGGACACGAACCGGTGGGCGACCATGCCGTGTCCGACGACGAGGACTCTACGCAGCGAGGGGCTCATGCCTCCAAGGTGCCGCCCCGCGATTACCCGTCCGCTTCAGCGGTGTTACACGCGATCGAAACCGGCCGCATCGCGGAGGGACGGCGATGTGAGGAGAGCGAGCGGCACGCTCGGCGGCGGCGTGGCCGGGTCCGCGATGGCGCGCGCCAGGGCGGGCGCCGCGCGGACGTCGCCGACCAGCGCGGCGGCGATGGGGGCATCGCCTTCGAGGGTGAGCGCCTTGCGCGTCCGGCGGCGCTGGTCGGTGAGCTGGATGGTGGGGTCGGCGAGGGGGCGGCCGAGGACGGCGACATCGGCGCCGGGGACGTCGTAGGTACGGAGGCGGAGGGCCGACCGAGTGAACGAGCCGGTGGGGACTTCCTTCGGCGGTTGACAAACTGGGACAATGTTTCCGAGGGTGGTGTGACCTCCGGTTGGGGAGGGGTGAGAATACTGTGCCAGTTCGCTGACTTTCACGGCTGCGCGGCGGGCATCGTCGAGGGCGGCGAAGGCCCCGACCGCACCGTTCTCGGCGCAGTCGCCGATCGCGAACACGCGGGGGTCGCCGGGCGAGCGGCCGTCGGCGTCGACCAGGATCCCGCGTTCGAAGGGCAGGCCGGCGGCGCGGGCCAGGGAGACGCGGGGGCGGGTCCCGCAGGCGAGAACCACCAGGTCGGCGGTGGGCCACGTGCCGGTGGCGGCGGAGACCTCGGTGCCGCAGCGGACGGTGATGCCCGCGGTGGACAGGGAGTCGGTGAGGAGGGCCGCCGACTCGGCGTCGAGCCAGCGGGAGAGCAAGTGCGGCCCCCGGTGGACCAGGTCGACCCGGACGCCGCGCCGGGCCAGCGCGCAGGCCGTCTCGACACCGAGCGGGCCGCCGCCGACCACCGCAACCCGACGCGCGCCGTCAGCCAGGGCGCGAAGGATCGTGCGGGCGTCGTTAAGCGTGCGGAGGGGCACCGCGTTGCCGCGCACCGGGGGGATGACCGGGTCGGCGCCAGTGGCGAGGACCAGGAAGTCGAAGGCAGCGGTGGCGATGGAGCCGAGCGGCGTGCGGCGGTAGGTGAGGCGGGGGTCGGCCAGGGCCGGGAGGCTGATGGCCTCCGGCGTGTGGCGGCCCGCGAGCAGATCGGTCAGCAGGACGCGGTTGTAGGGCCGGCCGGGTTCGGCGGTGTGCCAGGTGACGGTGCCTTCGAAGCCGGGCGACGCGAGCATGCGCCGCACGAACTCGTGGCCGGCCAGCCCGGCGCCGGCGACGACGATGCGAGCATTCACCGCTCCACCTCCACCCGCACCGCCGCGGTCTTGAACGCCGGCATCCCGGACACCGGATCCGTGGTCCGCCGTGTAACAGAGTTCGCGCGCCCCGGCCCGGCCCAGTGGAACGGCATGAACACCGTGTCGGACCGGATCAGCTCACTGATCCGTGCCGGTGCCACCGCGCTCCCCCGCCGGCTCGTCACGCGCACCGGGTCGCCCTCGGCCGCCCCGACCGCCGCGGCCAGATCCGGATGCAGCTGCACGTACGCCCCCGGCTCCGCCGCGTTGAGGCTCCGCACCCGCCGTGTCTGGGCCCCCGACTGGTACTGCGCCAGCACCCGTCCCGTCGTCAGCCGGTACGGGAACTCCCCGCACGGCTCCTCGACCGCCGGCTCGTGCCCGACCGCGACGAACCGTGCCCGGCCGTCCGGCGTGCCGAAGGAGTCCAGGAACAGGCGCGGCGTGCCGGGGTGATCCGGCGCGGGGCAGGGCCAATGGAGGCCGTCTCCCTCGGCGGCGGCGTCGAGCCGTTCATGCGACAGACCGGAGTAGTCGGCGACGCCGCCAGCCGAAGCCCGCGCCAGCTCGGCGAAGACCGCGGCGGGGGAAGTGAGGAACCCAGGCACCCCTAGCCGCTCGGCCAGACCTCCCAGGACGTCGAGATCCGACCGCACCCCCGCCGGCGGCGTGACCGCCCGCCGCCGCAGCAGCACCCGCCCCTCGAGGTTCGTCATCGTGCCGGTCTCCTCAGCCCACTGCGTCACCGGAAACACCACATCGGCCAGCAGGGCCGTCTCCGACAGCACCACGTCGCACACCGCCAGGAACTCCAACGCCTCCAACCGCGACGCCACGAACGAGGCGTCCGGCGCCGACACCACCGGATTCGACCCGGCCACCAGCAGAGCCCGTATATCAGCACCGCACGAAGCCAGCAGCTCCATCGCCGGCCGCCCCGGCCCCGGCAGCGCCTCCGGGGACACGCCCCACACCCCCGCGACATGCTCCCGCGCCGCCGGATCCGTGATCTTCCGGTAGCCGGGCAGCTGATCCGCCTTCTGCCCGTGCTCGCGTCCGCCCTGCCCGTTGCCCTGACCCGTGATCGCTCCGTAGCCGCAGTACGGACGCCCCGCTTTCCCCGCCGCGAGCGCCAGGTTGATCCACGCGTTCACCGCGTCGGCCCCGTCGGCCTGCTGTTCGGTGCCGCGCGCCGTGAGCACCATCCCGTTCTCGGCTCCTGCGAAGACCCGCGCCGCCGCGCGCACGTCCCCGGCCGGCACGCCGCACACCGCCTCCACCCGCTCCGGCCACCACCGCAGCGCCTCGGCCCGCACTTCCTCGAACCCGCTGGTCCGGGCCGCGACGAACTCCTCGTCGACCAGATGCTCGGCTATCAGGACGTGCAGCAACCCGGCCGCCAGCGCGGCGTCCGTCCCCGGCACCGGCTGGAGGTGCAGGTCGGCCTGTTCCGCGGTCCGCGTCCGCCGCGGATCGACCACGATCAGCCGTCCGCCGTTCTCCCGCTGCGCTGTGAAGTACCGCAGCGCGGGCGGCATGGTGTCGGCGAGGTTCGAGCCGACCAGGAGGATCACGTCCGTCCGCGCGACGTCGGCCAGCGGGAACGGCAACCCGCGGTCGACCCCGAAGGCCCGCTGCGATGCGGCCGCGGCGGCGCTCATGCAGAAGCGGCCGTTGTAGTCGATGTGCGGTGTCCGCAACACCACCCGCGCGAACTTTCCGAGCGAGTACGCCTTCTCATGGGTGAGCCCGCCGCCGCCGAAGATCCCGACCGCTTCCCGGCCGTGCGCGGCGGCGATGGCCGAGATCCGCGACGCCGCGAAGTCCAGGGCCTCGTCCCATGTCGCCGTTTCCAGCTCCGAGCCGGAAGTGCGGCGGATCAAGGGGGAAGTCAGCCGCGACGCGACATCGAGCAGCTCGGTCGAGGTCGCGCCCTTCTGGCACAGTGCCCCCTTGTTGACCGGGAACGCGTCCCAGCCACCCGCTTGGAGCCGCGCCCCGTCCGAAGCGTCGGTCCGCAGTTCCATCCCGCACTGCAACGCGCAGTACGGGCAGTGAGTCCGAGTCACGGCGGCAGCGGCGTCGGCAGAAGCGGCAGAGGCGTCCATGCCCCCCACCCTCGCCACCCCGCGTTTCCACCACGCCGCGCCGTCGTTACCCGCGCGCGACGGAGATCTCACACCGCCCGACTCCGGAAATGACGACGTCCCCCGCCTGTGTTCGCGGCCGTTCCCGAGGGGCGAACCGTCTTACCGCCCCGTAGCCGGTCGGCAACACCGCCGTAATCGGGCCCGGAGATAGTGCGGCGCATGGACACGACGACTTCCGACCCGGACACACCGGGTTCACCGGCCGCTCCCCGCCCCGGGACCGCCTCCGAACCCCTCATCGGCTGCGTCGTGGCGATCACCTCCGACCGGAGGCGCGAGGAGCTGGGGGCGATGCTGCGCCGCCGCGGCGCCGAGGTCCTGATGGCTCCGACCATGCGCATCATCCCGCTGCACGATGACAGGGTCTTGCGGGCCGCCACCGAGGAGTGCCTGCGCGGCCCGCTGGACTACGCGGTCGCGACCACCGGCATCGGCTGGCGGGCCTGGATCTCCACGGCCGAGGGCTGGGGCCTGGGCGAGCAGCTGGCCGGCGTCCTGGCCGGCGCCACGCTGACCGCCCGCGGGCCCAAGGCCACCGGCGCGATCCGCCAGTGCGGGATGCGCGAAACCTATTCGCCGCCTTCGGAGTCGTCGAGCGAGCTGCTGGCCTGGCTGCTGGCCCAGGACCTGACCGGCACCCGGATCGCCGTCCAGCTGCACGGCAGCGCCGACACCGCCTTCCTCGACGCGCTGCGCGGCGCCGGCGCGGACGTCGTGCCGGTCCCCGTCTACCAGTGGGGGCCGCCGCAGGACACGGCCGCCGTCGGCCGCCTGATCGAGGCCGTCGTCCGGCGCCAGATCCACGCGGTGGCGTTCACGTCGGCGCCCGGCGCGGCGGCGTTCCTGGCCGCGGCGGAGAACAGCGGCAGCCTGCCGCGGGTCGTGGAGGCGATGCAGGCAGACGTCCTCGCGGCGTGCATCGGCCCGGTCTGCGCCGCACCCCTGGAGCCGCACGGCATCACCTCGGTGTGTCCGGACCGCGGCCGTCTGGGCTCGCTCGCCCGGGTGATCACCCAGGAGCTGCCGCCGCGCATCCGCCGCCGGCTGAACACCCCGGGCCGCGACATCGTGGTGCAGGGCAACGCGGTCCTGATCGACGGCCGGCCCGTGCCGCTGCCGCCGCTGCCCGCCGGGGTGCTGCGCGAGCTGGCGCGGCAGCCGGGGCGGGTCCTGAGCCGGGCGGAGCTCCTGCGGCGGGTCTGGACCGGGATGCGGCGGGACGAGCACGCGGTCGAGGCGACGGTCGCGCGGCTCCGGTCCTCGCTCGGGGAGCACGCGGACGTCGTGGCGACGGTGACGAAGCGGGGCTACCGGCTGGCGGTCGAGCCCGGATAAACCACCTGATCCGCTCTGCGGATCATGGCATGCTCGCTCCATGAGCCTGCTCGCCTTCACTTCGGTTCCCGCGCCCGACTACCCGGTACCGGCTCCGATCCGTGAGGCGGCGCGAGGTCGCGCGGTGCATCCGGTGTGGGTCAACCCGGCCGGCGGGGCGACGTTCCGGCTCGGCGACGGTCCCGGCGCGCGCTACGCGAAGTGGGCGCCGGCCGGAGCCGGGCTGGACTTGGCGGGAGAGGCCGCCCGGATGCGGTGGGCCGGCGCCTTCGTGACCGTGCCCCGGGTTCTGGAGCTGGACTCGGACGACGACGGCACCTGGCTGGTCACGGCCGCGCTGGACGGCGAGATGGCCGTCGTCGACCGCTGGAAGGAAGATCCGGCGACCGCGGTGCGGGTGATCGGGGAGGCGCTGCGGGCCTTCCACGACGCGCTGCCGGTCGCCGACTGCCCGTTCTCCGCCTCGGCCGAGGAACGCGTCGCGGAGGCGGTGCTAAACGCCGACCGACTCGACCAGCGCGACTTGCACCGCGACTACGCGCACCTCACCCCCGCCGAGGCCCTCAAGCGGGTCGCCGACATCCCGCCGGTCGACAAGCTCGTCGTCTGCCACGGCGACACCTGCGCGCCGAACACGCTGCTCACGCCGGACGGCCGCTTCGCAGGGCACGTAGACCTCGTCGAACTCGGCGTCGCCGACCGCTGGTCCGACCTCGCGATCGCCACGTGGTCGACGACGTGGAACTACGGCGACGACTGGGAGAAGCCCCTGCTCGACGCCTACGGCATCGACCCGGATCCGGAGCGCACCGAGTACTACCGCCTGTTGTGGAGTGTCGGGCCCTGATACGGCCCCGGCGACGGGCTCAGCGCCGCCGCAACCCGTCGAACACGAGATGCGTCACCGCCGACGCGACATCGTCGGCGGACCACCCCGGTCCGGGCCGGTACCACTCCACCACCGAGTTCACCATCCCGAACACCAGCCGCGACGCCAGGTGCGGATCGATGTCCGAACGCAGCGCCCCGGCCGCCGCGGCCCGCTCCACGAACCCGGCCAGCCGCAGGTCGATCTCCCGCCGCCGGCCCTGCGCCGCCCGCTCGGCCTCGGTGTTGCCGCGCACCCGCAGCAGCAGTGTCACGTATGGCAGCTCCTCGACCAGGATCTGGACCGCCCGGAACACGGCCTGCTCCACCCGGTCCAGCTCCCCGGCGTCCGGCAGCGCCTCCATCTCGTCCAGCGAGCCGTTCAGCGCGTCCAGGGCCCGGTTGACGCCGCGCTCCAGCAGCTCTTCCTTGCCCTTGACGTGGTGGTAGATCGACGACTTGGTGATCCCGGCGGCGCGAGCCAGGTCCTCCATGCTGGTGCCGTCGTAGCCGCGTTCGTTGAACACCGCCACGGCGACTTCCAGCAGGGAGTCGGGGGTGTACGTGGTGCGCCGGGACGAGGCGGTCTCTGTGCTCATCGCTTCCTGTTCTAGATCATTTCTCGGTCGGGCGCATCTCGCTCGTGTCGCTCGTGTCGCGCATGTCGCGCATATCCAAGATGCGCTGCGCCTTGCCCTGGGAGCGTTCCAGACCGCCGGGGGCGAGCACGTCGACCGCGATCGTGACCCCGAACTTCTCCTTGACGCCGTACGCCAACCGCGCGCCGGCCGCTTCGCGGTCCACTCCGGCGTCACGCGCCTCGACCCGCACGCACAGCTCGTCGAGCCGTCCGGGCCGGGTCAGCACACACACGAAGTGCGGTGCGAGCCCGTCGACGGTGAGCAGCTCCTCCTCGACCTGGCTCGGGAAGAGGTTGACGCCGCGCACGATCATCATGTCGTCGCTGCGCCCGGTGATGCGCTCCATCCGGCGCATCGGCCGGCTCAGGCCCGGCAGCAGCCGCGTCAGGTCACGGGTGCGGTACCGGATGACCGGCATCGCCTCCTTGGTCAGGGAGGTGAAGACGAGTTCGCCCCGCTCGCCGTCCGGCAGCACCTCGCCGGTCTCCGGGTCGACGATCTCGGGGTAGAAGTAGTCCTCCCACAGGTACGTGCCGTCCTTCTCGGCGACGTCCTCGTTGCCGACGCCGGGGCCCATCACCTCGGAGAGCCCGTAGATGTCGACGGCGTGGATCCCGAGCCGCTCCTCGATCTCCGCGCGCATGGCGTCGGTCCACGGCTCGGCGCCGAGCACCGCGACCCGCAGCGATGTGGAGCGCGGATCGACCCCCTGGCGCTCCATCTCGTCCACGATCGCCAGCAGGTAGGACGGCGTGACGCAGATGACCTCGGGCTCGAAGTCCTGGATCAGCTGCACCTGCCGCGCCGTCATGCCGCCGGAGACCGGGATGACGGTGCAGCCCAGCGCCTCGGCGCCGTAGTGGACGCCGAGGCCGCCGGTGAACAGGCCGTAGCCGTAGGCGATGTGGACGCGGTCGCCGGAGCGGACGCCGGCGGCACGCAGCGAGCGGGCGCCGACCGCGGCCCAGTGTTCGAGATCCGCCTTGGTGTACCCGACGACCGTCGCCTTCCCGGTCGTGCCGGACGAGGCGTGGACCCGCGCGACCTCGTCCCTCGGCACGGCGAACATGCCGAAGGGGTAGTTGGCGCGCAGGTCCTTCTTGGCCGTGAACGGGAAGAGCCTGAGGTCCGCCAGTTCCTTGAAGTCGTCGGGGTGCACGCCGGCTTCGTCGAACGCCGCCCGGTAGTGCGGCACGTTGGCGTAGGCGTGGCTCAGCGTCCACGCCATCCGCTCGGTCTGCAGGGCCCTGAGTTCGGCGACCGGGGCCTGTTCCATCGGGTCCGGGTCGGCCGGCGGAATCTGGGGGAGCCCGGTCACGCCGCACGCTCCAGCAGCACCGCGATGCCCTGGCCGACGCCGACGCACATCGTGGCGACGGCGTACCGGGCCTGGCGCTCGGCGAGTTCCAGTGCCGCGGTCAGGGCCAGCCGGGCCCCGGAGGCGCCGAGCGGGTGCCCGAGGGCGATGGCGCCGCCGTTGGGGTTGACGTGGGCGGCGTCGTCCGGCAGCCCGAGCTCGCGCAGGCAGGCCAGCGACTGGGAGGCGAACGCCTCGTTCAGCTCCCAGACGTCGATGTCGCCGACGCCGAGTTCGGCGCGCTCCAGCAGGCCGCGGCTGGCGGGCACCGGCCCGATGCCCATGATGCGCGGCTCGACCCCGGCGGTGTGCGAGGTGACGACCTTGGCCAGCGGGGTCAGCCCGTACCGGTCCACGGCCGCGCCGGAGGCCACGAGCAGCGCCACGGCGCCGTCGTTCACGCCGGAGGCGTTGCCCGCGGTGACGGTGCCGCCCTCGCGGAACGGCGTGCCGAGCTTGGCCAGCGCCTCCATCGAGGTACGACGCGGGTGCTCGTCCTGGTCGACGACGATCGGATCCGCCTTGCGCCGCGGGATGACGACCGGCGAGATCTCCTTGGCCAGACGGCCGCTCTCCTGGGCCCGCAGCGCCCGCTCCTGGGAGCGGACGGCGAACGCGTCCTGGTCCTCACGGCCGACGCCGAACTGCTCGGCCACGTTCTCCGCGGTCTCCGGCATGGAGTCGATCCCGTACTGCTTCTTCATCAGGGGGTTGACGAAGCGCCAGCCGATGGTGGTGTCGAAGACGTCGGCGGAGCGGGAGAACGCGGTGTCGGCCTTGCCCATGACGAACGGTGCCCGGGACATCGACTCCACGCCGCCGGCCACGACGACGTCCGCCTCCCCGAGCCGCACCTGCCGCGCCGCCTGCACCAGCGCCTCCAGCCCGGACCCGCACAGCCGGTTCACGGTGACGCCGGGCACGCTCACCGGCAGCCCCGCCAGCAGCAGCGCCATCCGCGCCACGTCGCGGTTGTCCTCGCCGGCCTGGTTGGCGTCGCCGAAGAAGACCTCCTCCACCGCCTCCCCGGGGACCTGCGGGAGGCCGGCCATCAGCTCGCGGATGACATGCGCGCCGAGGTCGTCCGGGCGGACGGCGGCGAGGGCGCCGCCGTAGCGGCCGAAGGGGGTGCGGGTGCCGGTGACGAGGTAGGCGTCGGTCATGTTCAGTCCTTGCCGGGCGGAGCGGGTTGAGGGGAGGGGGCGGTACCGGGCTCGGTCGGAGCCTGCTTCGAGAACTCGGCGAGCAGCGCCGAGCCGATGTCGTGGGCGCGCCGTTCGATGAGCGGGTGGTCCATGAGGCGGTCGGCGTACGCGAGTTTGCGCAGGAGAGGCGAGGCGCGGTAGCGACCGTCGCGGTATTCGTCCTCAAGGTTGTCGAGGACTTCGCAGATCCAGCCGAAGCCTAGATCGCCGCCCCATTCGAGCGGGCCCCGGGGGTAGTTGACGCCGAGCTTCATGGCGGTGTCGATGTCGTCTTCATCCGCGTCGCCCCGGTATATGGCGTCCACAGCCTCGTTGACCAGGCGGGCGACGGTCCGGGTGACGATCAGCCCCGGCACGTCCTCCAGCACGACCACTTTCTTGCCGGTGCCCTGGAGGTAGGCGATCGCTTCCTCCACCACGGCCTCGGGCGTGTCCGCAGCCGGGGCGATGGCCGCCGTCGTCATGTCGTCGTCGAGGGTGAGGTCGACGAGGATGCGGCCGTCGCCATAGGAGGTGGCCGTCTTGCCCGAGCTGCGGTAGAGACTGAAGGCACCGGCGCCGACAGGACCGGACTCCCGGGCGGGTCGGTCCGCCTCGTAGCCCGGAGCGGGCTTGGCCGCGCCCTCCGCGTAGTCGTAGAACCCGCGGCCGCTCTTGCGCCCCAGCCGCTTCGCGGCCACGTGCTCCTTCTGCGTCCACGCCGGGGCGTAGCGGGGGTCGTAGCCGGTGGCCTCCCACACGGAGGTCGAAACGGCGAGGTTCACGTCGAGCCCGATCATGTCCATCAGCTCGAACGGCCCCATCTTGAAGCCGCCGCTCTCGCGCAGCACCGCGTCGATGGTCGCGAAGTCGGCCGTCTGCTCCTCGTACGCGCGCAGCGCCTCGGCGTAGTACGGGCGCGCGACGCGGTTGACGATGAAGCCCGGCGTGGAGCGGCAGCGCACGGTGGTCTTGCCCCAGGCCTCGGCGTAGCCGCTGACGGCGTCGCGGCACGCCGGGTCGGTGGCGACGCCCTCGACGATCTCGACCAGCGGCATCAGCGGCGCCGGGTTGAAGAAGTGCATGCCGACCAGACGCCACGGGTCGCGCATCCCGCCGGCGATCGCGCTGATCGACAGCGAGGAGGTGTTGGTGGCCAGGGCGCATGCGGCGCCGACGACGTCCTCCAGCTCCGCGAACAGGTTCTGCTTGACCGCGAGGTCCTCGATGACCGCCTCGACCACGAGCACGGCGTCCTTGAGAGCGGTGAGGGAGTCGGCCACGGTGAGCCGGGCCTTGGCCGCCTCAGCTTCCTCAGATCCGAGCTTGCCCTTGGCCGCCAGCGAGTCCAGCCGCTTGGCGATCCCGTCGACCGCCCGCGCCGCCGCCCCGTCGAGGGCGTCGTACACCGCCACCGCGTGTCCGGCCTGCACCGCGAGCTGCGCGATCCCGGCACCCATCGTGCCTCCGCCGATCACTCCGACGAGTGAGCCACTCGGCGCGTTCCCCACCATCGACCTCGCTCCTTCCGCGGCCGGACGTGCCCAGGCGGTGTCGCTCTGGAACCGACCGACCGTTCGGTTTACTCTAGATCCCGTCAGGGCCAGCACACCAGCATTCCCGGGAGTCGATGATGACCGCCACGGCCGAAGAGTTCACCGCCCGCCACCGCGACACCCTCGAGCGGGCGCTGGAGGCCATCCGCGAGCGTGCCTTCTGGACGCCCTATCCCGAGATGCCGAAAGCGTACGGGGAAGAGGCCGCCGCCGAGGGCAAGGCCGCGTACGACGGGTACCTGGGCCGGTCGTTCCCCCTGGTCCAGCCGGGGACCGACGAGATGGTCGGCGGCGAGAAGTCGCCGTACGGCGTCGAGCTCGGCGTCACCTACCCGCACCCGGACCTGGACGTGCTGCTGCCGGCGATGCAGGCGGCCATGCCGAAGTGGCGCGACGCCGGCCCCGCCGCGCGGGCCACGGTGCTCATCGAGGCGCTGGCCCGGCTGAACGCCCGCACCCACGAGATCGCGCACGCCGTGCACCACACCTCCGGCCAGGCCTTCGGCATGGCGTTCCAGGCCGGCGGCCCGCACGCGCAGGACCGCGGCCTGGAGGCGGTGGCGTACGCCTACGCCGCCCAGACCGCTCAGGTCGCGGCGGCGGAGTGGGAGAAGCCGCAGGGCCCCAAGCCGGCGCTGAAGATGGCCAAGCGGTTCACCGCCGTGCCCCGCGGCATCGGCCTGGTCATCGGCTGCAACACCTTCCCGACCTGGAACAGCTACCCGGGCCTGTTCGCCTCGCTGGCCACCGGCAACGCGGTCGTCGTGAAGCCGCACCCGAACGCGATCCTGCCGCTGGCCATCACCGTGGCGGTGCTGCGCGACACCCTGGCCGAGGCCGGGTTCGAGCCGGACCTGGTGGCGCTGGCGGTGGAGAAGCCGGGCGAGGGCCTGGCGAAGGTGCTGGCCACCCGCCCCGAGATCCGGATCATCGACTACACCGGCTCGACCGAGTTCGGCGAGTGGCTGGAGCGCAACGCCCCGCAGGCCGTGGTCTACACCGAGAAGGCCGGCATCAACACGGTCATCGTCGACTCGGTCGAGGACTACAAGGGGATGCTGGGCAACCTGGCGTTCTCGTTCTCGCTGTACAGCGGGCAGATGTGCACGACGCCGCAGAACATCTTCATCCCCCGCGACGGCATCACGGCCGGCGGCGAGCACAAGTCGTTCGACGACGTGGCCGCGGACCTGGCGGGCTCGGTGGAGAAGCTGCTCGGCGACGACGCCCGCGCCAACGCGCTGCTGGGCGCGGTGTGCAACGCGGGGGTGAGCGAGCGCCTGAAGAAGGCCGAGTCGGTCGGGAAGACGGTGCTCGCCTCCCGCACCGTGGCCAACCCCGAGTACCCGGGCGCCGAGGTCCGCACCCCGCTGATCGCGGCCGTGGACGCGGCCGACACCGACGTCTACACCGCCGAGTGGTTCGGCCCGATCAGCTTCCTGATCGCCGCCGACGACACCGACACCGCCATCGAGACCTTCCGCAAGACGGTCACCGAGCACGGCGCCATCACCGCGGCGGTCTACTCCACCGACGACGAGGTGATCGCCCGCACCGAGGAAGCGGCCCTGGACGCGGGCGTGAACCTGTCGGTGAACCTGACCGGCGGCGTGTACGTGAACCAGAGCGCGGCCTTCTCCGACTTCCACGCGACCGGGGCGAACCCGGCGGCCAACTCGGCCCTGTCGGACCTGGCGTACGTGGCGAACCGGTTCCGCGTGGTGCAGTCGCGGCGGCACATCTGAGGCCTTCAGTTCTCAGGGTCCTGACGGATTTTCCATGCCCGGCCGACCGCTCGCCGCCCCCACTCGTGCCCACAGACGTTTGGGGGAAGCAGTTTCAGGGGACGGCATGTCGCACTGGCGATCCGCGGACGGAGACGCCAGACTGCCCGCATGAGCGACGAGCGCCCCACCGCGGTCCGGGTCGAGAAGGCCGGGCCCGTCACCACGGTGATCCTGCACCGTCCCGAGGTCCGCAACGCGGTGGATCCGCAAACGGCGAGCTCGTTGCTGGCGGCGTTCCAGGAGTTCGAGGCGGATCCGGGCGCGCATGTCGCGGTCCTCTACGGCGACGGGGGCACGTTCTGTGCCGGCTTCGATCTCAAGGCCCTGACCGCCGGGGCGGTCCCGGCCGGGATGGCCGAGTACGGCGACGGCCCGATGGGCCCGAGCCGCCTGCGGCTGTCGAAGCCGGTGATCGCGGCGGTCGCGGGGCATGCCGTGGCCGGCGGGCTGGAGCTGGCGCTGTGGTGCGATCTGCGCGTCGCGGAGGAGAGCGCGGTGTTCGGGGTGTTCTGCCGGCGGTGGGGTGTCCCGCTGGTGGACGGCGGGACGGTGCGCCTGCCGCGTTTGATCGGGCAGAGCCGCGCCATGGACATGATCCTCACCGGACGCGCCGTCGAGGCGGACGAGGCGCTGTCCTGGGGACTGGCGAACCGCGTCGTCCCGGACGGGACGGTGCGCGAAGCCGCCGAGGCCCTCGCCGCGGAGATCGCGGCGCTGCCGCAGCTGTGCCTGCGCGAGGACCGCCTGTCGGCTCTCGAGCAGGACGGGCTCGGCGAGGAGGAGGCCCTGCGCAACGAGCTCCGCCACGGCCAGATCTCGCTGGCGGAGTCGCTGGCCGGGGCTCAGCGTTTCGCGGACGGTGCGGGCCGTCACGGCACCGCGGCCGGTTAGCGTTCACCGGCGCTGAGGCGACCTGGCCCGACACCCCCGTCACGCGGGGCGACCTCGCGACCTGTCACCCATCCGGCGCCACGCTTGACACCTTCCCCGTTGCCCACGCCCCGTCCGCCGTGCGAGCATCCGGCCATGACCGCGACCGTGCACGTCCTCACCGTCGGCTATGTCGGCCCCAAGACCGCCTCGACCGTCACCCTGATCCGTGACGGGGCGGCGCAGGTGGTCGTCGATCCCGGCATGGTGGCCGACCGGGACCTCATCCTCGGCCCGCTGCGCGAGCTCGGCGTCGCGCCGGAGGACGTCACCGACGTGGTCTTCTCGCATCACCACCCGGACCACACGCTCAACGCCGCGTTGTTCCCCAACGCGCGGTTCCACGACCACTGGGCCATTTACCAGAACGACGACTGGGACGACCGGGACGCCGACGGTTATCAGCTCTCCGATCACGTCCGCCTCATGCGCACCCCCGGGCACACGCCGGAGGACATCAGCACCCTGGTGGCCACCGAGGAGGGTCTCGTGGTGCTCACCCATCTGTGGTGGAGCGCCGAGGGACCGGCCGAGGACCCGTACGCCACCGACGGCGAGCAGCTCCACCGGCACCGCGAAACGGTTCTGGCTTCGGAGCCGGTGCTGATCGTCCCCGCACATGGCGCCTCGTTCGCCCCGTCGGGGCAGACGCCGCGCTAGTGTCCTGCGCCGGAAATCCGCTGCGGAAATCGACTCCAGGAACGACCCTGG
>NZ_BAAAQM010000078.1:0-42106 GCF_039531675.1 Catenulispora subtropica | reverse complement strand
GCCTGTTCACCCGCCCGGACGCCGAGATCCGCACGGAGATCCTCGACGACGTCCTCCTCAGGACACTGTGGATCGATCCGCGCGAGATGGACGTCTCAGTGGCCGACGGAGTGGTGCGGATGCGCGGCACGGTCGAGGCGCGCAGCGTCGCCGAGTTGGTCGAGCGTGTGGTGCGGGTCACCGACGGCGTCGTGGACGTCGTCAACGAGCTCGGCTACGAGCGGGACGACACCGGTGACAAGCCGTCGCCGGGACCGCTGCACGGCGTGTTCGGGCACCGCCGGCCGCCGGGCGTGTGATCCTCCGGGCGCGCCCAGCGCCCCCAGCGCCCGCGACGCCCGGCGACAACGTGGCGGCGGCCCCCGCTCCCGGAGGCCGCCGCCACGTTCCGCGCGTCAGCTCTTCTTCGCCTTCGCCCCGTCGGTCTTCGGCCCTTCGGCACCGGCGGCGCCGTGGTGCTCGGCGGCGACGTTGATCTTCCGGGCGGCGGCCTTGGGCGGTAGGACCACCGGCACCCGCACGGTGAGGATGCCGCCGCGGTAGTTCGCGGTGATCTCCTCTTCCTTGGCGTTGGCCGGCAGCCGCACCGCGCGGCTGAACGCGCCGTAGCGGAACTCGCTGTGCCGCTTGTCGTGCTGCTCGGAGGAACGCTCGGCCAGGATGGTCAGCGTGCCCTCGGACACCACCAGCTCGACGTCGTGCTCGGGGTCGATGCCGGGCATCTCGGCGGACAGCACGTAGGTGCCGTCCTCCTCGAACCGGTCCTCGACCCGGATCGGGTGGAAGTCCAGCTTCGGACGCCACTCCAGCATCCCGAACGGGTCGAACCAGTCCCGCAGGTCCGGCAGCGGCACGATCTGGTGGCGGCGACTGATCTCGTTCATCGACGGTCCTCGCTTTCCGCGGGAGTAGGGACGGTTCCCAGACAACCCCCGCGAACAGGAGCGCATCAGGGCCGAACGGCCCGAATCGTCAGGCCCCTGCGGCCCTGGGCCGCGACCCCCGCGGAGCGTGACCGTGGCCGTATGGACAGATACGTGTACGGATTCGCCGACGGAGGTCGGCACATGGCGAACCTGCTCGGCGGCAAGGGCGCGGGCCTGGCCGAGATGACGCGGATGGAGCTGCCGGTCCCCCCGGGCTTCACCATCACCACCGAGGCCTGCCGCGCCTATCTGGAGCACGGCCGGGAACCGGACCGGCTGGCCGACGAGATCACCAGGGAGTGGGACCGGTTCGAGACCGAGGTCCACAAGCGGTTCGGGGCGGACCGGCCGCTGCTGGTCGCCGTCCGCTCCGGCGCGGAGATCTCGATGCCCGGCATGATGGACACGGTGCTGAACGTCGGGCTCGGCGACGAGGCGGTGCTGCGGCTGGCCGAGTGGTCCGGCGACGAGCGCTTCGCGTGGGACGCGTACAGCCGCTTCGTGCGCTCGTTCGGCGAGACCGTCCTGCGGCTGCCGGAGCAGCTGTTCCAGGAGGCCGAGACGCGGGTGTGCGACGCCTTCGGCGCCGGACGGAAGAACGTTCTGGACGCCGCGCAGCTCAAGGTTCTGACCTCCGCGTACCAGGAGGTGGTGAACGCCGAAACCGGAGAGGGCATCCCCGGCGACCCGCGGCGGCAGCTGGATCTGGCCGTGCGCGCCGTCTTCGACTCCTGGAACGGCGAGCGCGCCCGCGCGTACCGGCGGCGCGAGGACATCTCGGAGGACCTCGGCACCGCGGTGAACGTCTGCCTGATGGTGTTCGGGAACCTGGGACCCGATTCGGGGACCGGCGTCGCGTTCACCCGCGACCCGGCCACCGGTGCCCCGGGCGCGTACGGCGACTACCTGCAACGGGCCGTGGGCGAGGACATCGTGGCCGGGATCCGCAACACCGTGCCGCTGGCGGAGCTGGAGCGCCTCGATCCGGCCTCCTACGCGCGGCTGCGCGCGAACCTGCGGGCGCTGGAGGCCCACTACCGCGACATGTGCGACATCGAGTTCACCGTCGAACGCGGCACTCTGTGGATGTTGCAGACGCGGATCGGCGAGCGCGGCGCCGAGGCCACGTTCCGGATCGCCTCCGACCTCGTCGACGAGGGCGTCATCACCCCGGACGAGGCGTTGGGGCGGGGCACCGGGGAGCGGCTGGCCAGACTGCTGTTCCCGCGGTTCGCCGAGTCCGGGACCGACCGGCCCGCCGCGCGCGGCGTGGCCGCGTCGCCGGGGGCCGCCGTCGGCCAGATCGTGTTCGACTCCCGCAAGGCGGTCGAGCGCAGGGAGGACGGGCGGCACGTGGTGCTCGTCCGGCCGCAGACCCGGCCCGAGGACCTGCCGGGGATGCTGGCCTCGGTCGGGCTGCTCACCACCTCCGGCGGCAAGACCTCGCACGCCGCGGTGGTGGCGCGCGGGCTCGGCATCCCGTGCGTGTGCGGTGCCGACCAGCTGGACCTGGACGTCGAGGGCGGCGTGCTGACCCTGCCGGACGGGACGCGGCTGCGCGACGGCGACTTCGTGTCCTTGGACGGCTCCACCGGCGACGTGTACGCCGGCCGGATCCCGCTGGTGCCCTCGCCGGTGGCGCGCGACTTCGTGGCGCCGGCGCCGGAGTCCGGGCAGTCGCCCGCCCAACAGGATGCGGAGACGGTGCACGATGAGGCAGTGCGCGACGAGGCGGTCGTGCGCGCGGTCCGGCGGGCCCTGGACTGGGCCGACGGACACCGCCGCCTGCGGGTGCGGGCCAACGCCGACACGCCGGACGAAGCCGTGCAGGCGCGGCGGCTCGGCGCCGAGGGCATCGGGCTGTGCCGCACCGAGCACATGTTCCTCGGGGACCGGCAGCCGATCGTGGAGCGGCTGATCCTCGCCGAGACGCCCGCCGAACGCGGGACGGCCCTGGCCGAACTGCTGACGGTGCAGCGCGAGGACTTCCGCGGGATCCTGCGGGCCATGGACGGCCTGCCGGTGGTCGTGCGGCTGCTGGACCCGCCCCTGCACGAGTTCCTGCCGGACCTGACCGAGCTCTCGGTGCGCCACGCCACCGGGGACTACCGCGGCGAGGACCGGCACCACCTGCAGCGGGTGCTGGACGCGGTGCGCCGGACGCACGAACAGAACCCGATGCTGGGCCTGCGCGGCGTCCGTCTGGGCCTGACCGTGCCCGGGCTCTACGCGAACCAGGTACGCGCGCTGGCCGAGGCCGCCGCGGGCCTGAAGGCCGAAGGGCTGGACCCGCGCCCGGAGATCATGGTGCCGCTGGTCGGTGACGTCAGCGAACTGCGGCTGGTCAAGCAGGAGGCCGAACAGGTGCTGGCCGAGGTGCGGCTGGCGACCGGGACGGCGGTCGACTGCCCGGTCGGCACCATGATCGAGCTGCCGCGGGCCGCGCTGACCGCCGGCGACCTGGCGGCCGAGGCGGCGTTCTTCTCCTTCGGCACCAACGACCTGACCCAGACCACGTGGGGCTTCTCGCGGGACGACGTGGAAGGGTCCTTCTTCCCGGCGTACCTGGAGCACAAGATCTTCGCCGTGTCGCCGTTCCAGACCATCGACCCGGCCGTCGGCTCCCTGATCACGACGGCCCTGGCCGGCGGCCGGGCGGCGCGGCCGGGGCTGGAGACCGGAGTGTGCGGCGAGCACGGCGGCGATCCGGAGTCGATCCGGTTCTTCGACCGGGCGAGGCTGGACTACGTGTCCTGCTCGCCGTTCCGGGTGCCGGTCGCGCGGCTGGAGGCGGGCAGGGCGGTGGTCGAGGGGGCGGTGGTCGAGGGGGCGTGACCTTTCAGTCCTTGGCCATCCGCAGCGCGAGCACCGGACACAGTGCCACCGCTCGCTCGGCGTGCCGCAGGAGATGGGGCGGGACCGGGTTCGGGGACAGCACGGGAAATCCCCACGGGTCGCGCCCCACCATCTCCGGGAACGCCTCGATGCACAGCCCGTGCCCCTGGCAGGCGATCGGATCCACACGGAGCCGGGGGGCGGGCGAGTCGTTCCTCCTCATGATCACACCTTCTCCGGAACTCGTGCCGCGCCGGCCGGAATCGGCAGGATCGGCGCTCTGCGCAAGCCGGCACACGGCCCCTGGCCTGTGTGCCGGCGCAGGTCGTCGCCGAACTCGGTCAACGCGCTGGCGATGAGGCGCACCGCGCCGTCGGGATGGCGGCAGGCACCGCGCCCCGCGACGTACGGCATCAAGGACGCGATGACGGCGGCGGACTCACGGTCGCCTCGCAGGGAGAGGTCTGTCAGGGCGTCGGCAAGCGCTGGAAGCCCGTTGAGACAGGGCCCGCACTGTGCGGCGCTCTGTCCCGCCAAGTACGTCGCGACGCGCGCCGTCTCCGCCAGCCCGCAGGAAGTCGCCGGCAGCGCCAGGAAGACACCCGCTCCCATGGCCGCGCCCACGGACTGCAGTCCTCCCGGAGTGATCCGCGCCGAGGCGAACCGGTGGGCACGCATCCAGGCTCCGAAGTAGCCGCCGCACAGCACGGCCTGCAGGGGTTCGGCGGGACCGCCCGCCACGGCCAGGAGCTCCGCACCCGACAGGCCCAGTTCGACCTCGTACACGCCCGGGACCGCGACGGCGCCGTCCAGGGTCACCAGTGTGGTGCCCGGGGCGTCCGGTGTGCCGAGGGTGCGGAACCAGGCGGCACCGTGGCGGACGATCAGGGCCAGGTGCGCGAGGGTCTCGACGTTGTCGACCAGCGTCGGCCGCCCGCGCACGCCCTTCTCGAACGGCCTGGGAGGGGTGAAGGTCGGCAGCGCCGGGCCGCCGTTGAGCTGGTGCACCAGCGCGCTCTCCTCGCTGGCGACGTAGCGGTCCGGGACGGTGACGATCTCGATTTCCGGGCCGGGGAGACCGGCGCCGCGCCGTTCGGTCAGGGCGTGGCGCAAAGTGCTGATCACGGCGTCCTGGTTCTCGTGCACGCACAGGTACGCGTTCCGTGCCCCGACCGCCCGGGCGGCGAGGGCGATGCCGTCGAGGATCAGATGCGGCGCTTTCACCAGCAGGGTGCGGTCCTTGGTGCTCGCGGGCTCTCCTTCGCAGCCGTTGGCCACCACGACCGGTGCGCCGGACCGGCGGGATCCGGCCGCCACCGTGCGCAGCTTCCGGCCGGTCGGGAACGCCGCACCGCCCCGCCCGGTGAGGCCGGCGCGCTCGACGGCTTCCATGATCGCGACCGGATCGGCGACGGGCAGCGGGCCGTGGCAGCGCTGATGCGCGGCCAGATCGGCGGGCGAGGAGCCGGTCGCGGTGAGACGGTGTGCGGTGGTCATGCCGCACCCGCCGACAACGTGCCGGTCATCGCCGTACCGGACAGCGAGAGGTCGAAGTCCAGCGCGACGGCCTCCCCGGCCGCGTCGCGCACCGAGGCCTGGATCGTGCCGCCGTTCAGCTTGGTGACCTGGCCGGTGTAGCGCTGCGGCTGTGCGGTCGGGCCGAAGAAGACCTGGCTGCTGTCCATCGCCACGCCGCCGCCGGAGGCCGCCGTGCCCCTGATGACGATCTTGAAGGCGACGGGATCGGCACCGGTGCCGGTGACGGTCACGCTCACGGCGTCCTCCTCGGATCCGGAGTTGCTCACCGTGCCGGAGACCGGGGTCCGGAACGGGAGCGACGGAATCGTGCTGGAAACGGCCGGCCCGGCCGGGTTCGCGGTCGCCGTGGCGGACTGCGCCCGCGCCAGCAGGGCGGCGGGCGTTCCGGCCCGGGCCGCCCAGCCGGGGCGCAGCGGGCCGGTCACCGCCCACGCGCCCGCCGCCAGGACGACGACGGCGCCGGTCGCCGCCGCGACCAGCCGGGTCCGAGCGTGGTCGGGCCATCCGACCGCCAGCCGCCAGACCCCGGCGCCCAGCACGGCGGCCACGCAGACGATGGTGAGGCCCAGCACCACGGGCTGCCTGGGGTCCGAGCCCGTTCCGAGCCCGTGCACGACCGCGGCGGGCCAGCACGCGTAGGCGGCCCAGTGCACGGCGCGCCATACCCGCACGCTGATCCGCCTTCGCAGAAGGCTGGTGATGGTGACGGCCAGGAGCAGGTCGAACGCCACCGTTCCCAGACCCAGCCACAACGGCCGGTAGGAGGAGGCGAAGGGGACGACGAGCGAGAGCCAGCCGACCGGTGCGTAGGAGTCGACGACGGCCGTGCCGATGTGCAGAGCCAGGAAGGCGAGCACCAGCAGCGAGAGATTGCGGTGCACGCCGAGGGTGACCAGGCGCGGCCAGCGGTCGGAGGCCGCGCGGACCTGGACGACGATGCCGAGCACCACGCTCGCGGTGAGCAGGATCAGGGCTATGACGCCGGTGGCCCGGGTGGCGTACCACAGGGGTGCGGTCGACGTGACGACGGCGGCGGAGGTCATGGCCGACCGCCGGGGTGATCGGCGTCGTCCGGGGCCGGCGGATCGGTATGGGGGGCGGAGGCTGCCGGAGCAACGGGAACTGCTCGATCAGCGGGGGCAGCGGGGGCAGCCGGAGCAACGGGAGCAGCCGGGCCGACGCCATCGATCACGCCGACCGACCCGAGCGACGCGGCCCCGCCTCCAGCCGCCCGAGCGCCGGCCGGATCGGCGGGCCAGCCTCCGAACACCGCCACCGCTCCATCGCGGCGCACCAGGCGCGCCGGTACGTCGATCTCCCGCAGCCAGCGCGCGGCGCGCTCGCCCCGGACGATCGCGGCGGTGGCGACCGTGTTGGCTTCCAGACAGGACGCCGCGGCGACGGTCGCCGTGCGCCAGCACCCGTCGGTCGGCCGGCCGGTCCGCGGATCGACGATGTGGTGCACGACGATCCGGCCGGCGTGTCCCGGGACCGGGACCGGCCACGTGCGCACCGTCGTGCTGGAGGTCGCGAGCCCGCCGTCGCGCACGGCGACCGTCTGCCCGGGGGCGTCGTCCCCGCTGCGGTGGTCCTCGGCCACCCGCACCCGCCACCCGTCGTCCGGCGCCGGGCCGCGTACGGCGAGGTCGCCGCTCAGGCTCACCAGGACGCCACAGCCCGCCGCGGCCGCGGCGTGGTCGGCCGCACGGTCCGTCGCCAGCGCCTTGGCCGTCGCGCCGAAGTCGAGCGCGATGCCCTGCGGCACCCGGACCCGGCGGCGGTCCCGGTCCCACGTGATGGTCCGCCAGTTCGTCTGGTTCAGCCGGCCCGTGCGGTTCAGCCGGCCCGTCCGGTCAGGGCGATCCGAATGGTCGGTCGGATCCGGCCGGTCCGTCGCCGCCCGGCTCGCCGAGCCGGTCACGACCGTGTCGGCGAGCTCTGCGAAATCCCGGTCGTAACCCAGCGCCCGCAGCGCCGCACCGCAGGCCGGGTCCACATCGCCGTCCGTCGCCCCGGCCGCCCACAGCGCCGCCTCCAGCGCCTCGGCGAACAGCGGTCCCACGGCGACGAAGGCGCCCGCCGCGGCGTTGACCCGCGAGAGCTCGGAGTCCTCGCGGAACCGGCTGCACGCGGCGTCGATCGCGGCGATCTCGCGCCGGACCGCCGCCGCGGCCCGCTCGAGCGCGCCGGGATCCGTGGTCAGCACGACCGCGAGCCCGCCGAGCGCGGGGAACTCCGCACGGCCCACCGGTGCCACATCCGTGTCCATGGGCTCAGGACCCTCCTGACGTCACGTGGCTCCCGCCGCCGGTGGTCCCCGGCGCCGTCGCCGGCCCCTGGATCCCGCCGCCGGTCGACGGCGAGTTGTCGTCTCCGGTCGAGGAGCCGCCGCCGAGGGCGGGATGCGGCAGGTGCGTGGGCAGCAGGTGGGCGAACCCCGCTCCCAGGAGCACGGCGCCGGCCGCCGCGAGCGTCCCGGCTCTCCAGGTGAGGTGGTTGACCCGGGTCAGAGCACGGTCCCGGGCGGCTGTCGCGTGGCGAGTTCTGGTATCCATGGCACCGCTCCGACGTCGCTGGTCCTGTACCTTCCAGCTTGATCGGGAGGTCCTGAGGAACCGGTGAGGAACTCCTTCAGGAACGGTAAAGATCTTCGGATCGTCCGGATGGCGGCCGACGGGCCGCTCAGCGCCAGGACGACGCCAGGTGTGCCGCCAGCATGGCGAACACCAGGCCGCCGGCCAGGCCCACGGCGGTCAGCGCCCACCGCAGTCCGCTTCCCCCGATCGCCGTGGCCGTCCGGCGCACCCGCGTCAGCGGCACGTCCGCGGCCACGAGGCGCGGCAGTCGCCACAGGTAGGCCAGGACGTGGATCGTCATCGCCCCGGCCCACAGGACGAAGAACCCCTTGTGGAGCAGGAGCATCGGCAGCCCCGCCACCCGGGTGGACTTTCCGAACCCCAGGGCGATGCCGGTCGCCATCACCGCGCACGACGTCAGCATCACGAAGGGCCCCAGGACCCGCAGCACGATCATCGGCGGCCCCTTACGCACGTAGGCGGGGTGGCCGGTGTAGTACCGCGCGAACCGGTAGCAGGTGGACACGATCTTGACGCACACCGGTCCGACCAGCAGGAAGCCGATGAAGTAGTGCCAGTAGAGCAGGTTCTCGAGGCCGAGGATGGTGACGCCCTCGGCCGCGAACAGCACCAGCAGGACCGTCCCGGTGATCGCCGTCAGCCGCTCGTTCCCCTCGGGTCCGGCGCCGCCGGCGCGGGACCGTCGCCGGGGGCCGATGCTCGCTGACGTGCTCACTGGCGGGTCCTTCCGGTCATGCTTCCGAGGCCTGTGCGGCCCCAGGATGCCGGATCGACTCTTCAGAAAAGGCAAAGACGCCTCGCGAGCGGCGGCCGGGCGGCCGTCAGGGGTTCGGGCCCGCGGCGGGAAGCTCGATCTCGACGGTGAGTCCGCCGCCGGCGGTGTCCGTCAGCCGGACCTCGCCGCCGTTCGCGGTGACCAGCCGGTGCACGATGGCCAGGCCGAGCCCGCTGCCGGCGCCGCCGCTGGTCCCGAACCGCCGGAAAGCGGCCTGTTTGGCCGGCTCGCCCATCCCGGGTCCGTCGTCGGCGACCCGGATCCGCACCCGGTCCCGGCCGGCGGCGGACGCCACCACCCGCACGTGCCCGCCGGCCGGGACCGCGGCCAGCGCGTTGGCGATGAGGTTGTCGAGGATCTGCTCCAGGTCGCCCGGCGCCAGCAGGGCCCGGACCGGCCCGGCGGCGACCGCGGCCAGGGCCTGGCCGTTCTCCCGCGCCACCGGCTCCCACGCGGCCACCCGCTCGGCCGCGACGGCGTCCGCCGGCACCGGTTCCCGGCGCGGCACCGCCGCCTCGGCCCTGGCCACGGCGAGCAGGCCGTCGACGAGGCGGGACAGGCGCCCGATCTCCTCCTGCACCCCGGCGAGCTCGGCCGCGAGATCAGGGCCCTGCCACGCCGCGGCGGTCGCGGCGCCGCCCGGTCCGGTCGGCGGGCGGGTGGACGCGCCCTCGCCACCCGGCTCCCGGGCGCCCTGCTCGGAGGGCTCCGCGGCCTCCGCCGCCGCGACCTCCCCGGCCAGCACGTCCAGCCGCAGCCGCAGCGCGGTCAGCGGGGTCCGCAGCTGGTGCGACACGTCGGCGACCCATCCCCGATGCGCGTCGACCAGCGTCTGGGTGCGCTCGGCCATGCGGTTGAACGTCGCGGCCAGCCTGCGCACCTCCGCCGGTCCGGCCCCGGTCGCGGCCCGGACGTCGAGCTCACCGTCGCCGAGGCGCGCGGCGGCCGCGTCGAGCCCGCGCAGGGGACGGCCGACCCAGCGCGCCAGAGCGGCCGCGAGCACGACGCCGAGCGCCAGGCAGCCGGCGCCGGTCAGGGCCAGCCAGGTCCACATCGCCTCGACCCGGTCGTCCAGCGGGTCGGCCGAGCGGGCCAGGACCACGACCCCGGCGTCGCCGTTGTCGCCGACCGGGATCGCGGCCCGCAGCCAGTCCCCGTCCCGCCCGACCACCTGGTTCCGCTCCGACCTGGCGCGCGCGGCCAGGGCGACGGCGGCGGTGTCGCCGGCCACGACGCAGTTCGTGCCCGCCACCTCCACGCCCCCGGGGTCGTACACCGCGGCGCAGTCGCCGCGCCGCGCCGCCTCGGCCACCGCCTGGTTCATCGCGTCCGGGGGATGGTGGTCGGCCAGTGTCTCCTCGGCCGCCGCGGTGATCTGGCGCGCGGCCGAGACGGTGGTGAACCGGAACGACTCCTCCTCGCGGGACTGCATGGCCGCGCCCAGCGGGATCACGGCCGCCACCAGCAGGACCGCGACCAGGGCCGCGAAGGCCAGGGCGATGCGCCGGGACACGGCGGTCAGTCCCGCGGCGGCGCGGGCGGCGCCGCCGCGGCCCCGGGCACCGGCCCCAGCCGGAACCCGCGTCCGTAGACCGTCTCGACCAGCCCTTCGACGCCGAGCTTGCGGCGCAGCGCGGCGATGTGGACGTCGAGGACCTTGGTCGGGCCGTACCAGTTGGCGTCCCAGGCCCGTTCCAGCAGCTCCTGGCGCGACACCACCCGGCCCGGGTCGGCGGCCAGGCATTCGATGATGTCGAACTCCTTCGGGGTCAGCGCGACCTCGACGCCGGAGACGGTGACCCGCCGGGTGCGCGGGTCGACGGTCAGCGGACCGTACGCGTACGCCCCCGAGCCGGCCGGCCGGGTCCGGCGCAGCACGGCGCGGACCCGGGCCTGCAGCTCGGCCAGCCCGAACGGCTTGACGAGATAGTCGTCGGCGCCGGAGTCCAGGGTGGCGACCCGGTCGCGTTCCTCGCTCCGCGCGGTGACGACGATGATCGCCGCGTCCCCGCGCCGGTGCAGAGTGCGGCACACCTCGATCCCGTCGAGGTCCGGCAGGCCGAGGTCGAGCAGCACGACGTCGGCCGGCGGGGCGGCGAGCGCGTCGGCGCCGGTGGCCGCGGTGTCCACGGTGTAGCCGGCCCGGGCCAGGCCGCGCACCAGCGACTGCGCGATGCCGGCGTCGTCCTCGACCACGAGGACCCGGATGCCGAGTCCGAACCCGTTCGCTGCGGTGCCTGCGTCCACGGGTCCAGCCTAGAACCGCGCGGGCGCCGATCCCGCCTTCACCCCCGGCGCGTCCCGTGGCGGATCCCCCACGGGACGCGCCGGGAGCGCCACTGTCCCGAACTACGTCAGAACCCGTAGATACCCGGGGACGCCGCCACCGCCGCCCGGTCCGGCCGGGTGGCCATCAGCCGTGTGACGGATCAAACACTCTACGCGTCCGATCGTACTAGGCACAGTCGGACGGCCCGATGGCGTGGTTGTTCGCCACCATGGCGTTGACATGCGGGTTTTGTTTCATCAGACTCTCGCGGCGACGGCCGTCTTCACCTCCCCGGACCACTGTCCGGGGTGCCACCCGCCATCCGATGAGGACAGACGTGACCATCGCTCTCGCCGCACCACCCGCCACCGTCCCCCGTCCCGCCTTCGCCCCGCCGGTGAACCTCAGCGGCCAGGGCCACTACCTGCACTGGGGCTTCGTCCAGGTCTCGGTCGCCAACGTCGTCGTGATCGCGGCGATCGCGGTCGCGTTCGTGGTGGCGCTGTTCGTGCCCTTCCCCGGGTCGAAGGGACGCGACGGACGATGACCGACCAGCTCGTCGACACCACGGCGCGCCCGGAGCCGCTGCCGGAACCGGAGGCCGGCGGCTGGACCGGCGCTCTGCGCCGCCGGATCTTCGACACCATGCCCCCGGAGCGGCTGCTCCCCGACACCCAGCCCTCGTACGTGGCCTCGTGGATCTACGTCTTCGGGGTGCTGTCCCTCACCGCGCTGCTCACCGTGATCGCCACCGGGACGATCCTCGCCCTCAAGGGCGCGGCCTGGTGGCACGTGTCGGGCACCGGACACTTCGTCAACAGTCTGCACCTGTGGTCGGTGGAGCTGTTCATGACGTTCATGTCGATCCACCTGATCGCCAAGTTCTTCATGGCGGCCTGGCGCGGCCGGCGGCTCATGACCTGGATCACCGGGGTCGTGGCCTTCGGGTGCTCGGCGTTCACCGCGCTGACCGGATACCTCGTCCAGCAGAATTTCGACGCGCAGTGGATCGCGGTCCAGGCCAAGGACGGGCTCAACGCGATCGGCGTCGGCGCCTACTTCAACACGATGGACTTCGGGCAGATGCTCATCTGGCACGTGGCCCTGCTGCCGCTGGTGATCTCCGTCATCGTGGCCTGGCACATCCTGCTGGTCCGGCGCCGCGGGGTGGTCCCGCCCCTCCCCCTGCCGGGAACGGAAGCGCAGCGGGAAACGGAGGCGCAGGCATGATCCGCCGCCCGCGCGGCCCGCGCCGCCCGCACACCGAACCGGACCCGTACTCCTTCGGCTCCCGGCCGTACGACCTCGTCAAGGAGTTCGTGCTGGCCCTGGTGGCGGTCGTCGTGCTGACCCTCGTGCTCGCCGCCGCCTTCTCCTCCCCCGACGTGAAGCCGATGACCGTCGCCTCCTGGGCGAAGGCCGACCCCGGCGACTTCGCCGCCACCGCCGTGGCCGAACTCGACGGCTCCAGCGACACCGCCGGCTACGGGCCGCCCTACAACACCGCCGCGGACGGCCAGAAGCTCGGCCCGCTGGCCCTGGCCAAGGCCGCCGGCGTCACCCACCCGATCGACAGCGCCGAGGCCTTCGTGCTCAAGCCGCTGGCCGCGATCCCGCAGAACCCTGACGTCGACGCCGCGGTCGGCGCCTGGAAGTCCGCGAGCCCGGACCAGCGGTCCGGATGGACGGGCGCCTACGCCGACGCGCTGACCAAGGCCGGCGGTGATCCGGCGAAGATGCCGGCCGGCGACTACGGGCCGGTGCCCGTCCTGATCGCCCAGCTCACCCGCCAGGCCCAGTCCGGCGCCCTGGACGGCGAACTGCTCTCCGAAGGAGGCTTCTACCACTCCGACTACACCCTGCCCCTGATGTTCATGGCCGACGGCAGCGACCTGACCGCCGAAGCCCAGAGCCAGCATCTGACCGGCACCCAGTGGGGCATGATGAACGAGGCCGGCGACTTCCCCGGCCAGGTGTGGCTGGCGCCGTTCACGTTCTGGTACCAGATCTCCCCCTACAAGACGTCCGGCAACGGCGACGCGCTGGTCTGGGGCACCATGGCCGTCGTCAGCGGGATCCTGTTGTTCCTGCCGCTGATCCCGGGCCTGCGCTCGATCCCGCGGTACGTCCCGGTCTACCGGCTCATCTGGCGGCAGCACTACCGGTCCCGGGCGAGGTCCTGACCCGGAACCGTCGCACGGCTCCTCCGGCCGCCCCGGCGCAGCGAGCGCCGAGGCGGCCGGTAGGGGACTGGTAGGCGGCCGGTAGGGGGCTGGGACCTTCGGCCCTGGGGACGCCGGGTCCATGTGCTCTGACCGGTCACCCGGGACCGCGTCACGCTGCTGATATGGGCACCGCGACGAGCGCACCGACCGTCCCTCCACCGCCCCGGCGCGCGGTGATCTCCGCCGACGCGCTGGACGACCTGCTCGCGGCGCTGCGCGCGGCGGGTTTCCGGCCCGTCGGCCCGACCGTCGGCGCCGGCGCGATCGTCCTGGACGAGCTGGCCTCGGCCGCCGATCTGCCGCACGGGCGCGGGTCCGCGACGGCGCCCGGGAGCTACCGGCTCACCGAGCGCGGCGACCGCGCGGTGTTCGGGCATTCGGCCGGACCGCAGTCCTGGAAGCGGTTCCTGCATCCGGCCCGGCGGCGGCTGCTCACCGCCGACCGCGATCCGCGGACCGGCGAGACGAGCCTGCGGGCCGACGCCGAGATCCCGGTCCCCTACGCCTTCGTCGGGGTGCGGCCGTGCGACCTGGCCGCGATCAAGATCCTGAACCGGGCACTGCGCCGGGCGCCGGAAGGGGACCGCGGGCCGTTCATCGTCACCGTCGAGTGCACCGAGCCCGGCGCCGCCTGCTTCTGCGCCTCGGCCGGGACCGGTCCGGGCTGTGCCGACCGGATCGGCGACTTCGATCTGGCGCTGCTGGAGACGGACGACGAGAACGGGCACCGCTTCCTGGTCACCGTCGGCAGTGAGCGGGGGGACGCGGTCCTGGACGCGGTGCCGCGCGATCCGGTCCCGGACGGGATGCTGGAAGCGGCGCGCGCGGCGGTCGCCGCGGCCGCGGGCCGGATGGGCCGGGCCCTGCCGCCGACCGATCTGCGGGTGCTGCTGGCCCGCTCGGCCGACGCCGGTCACTGGGCCGACGTCGCCGACCGGTGCCTGGCCTGCGGCAACTGCACCATGGTGTGCCCCACGTGCTTCTGCACCTCGGTCGAGGACACCACCGATCTGACCGGCGATCACGCCGAGCGCTGGGAGTCCTGGGACTCCTGCTTCGACATCGACTTCTCGTACCTGCACGGCGGGTCGGTCCGGACCTCCACGCGCAGCCGCTACCGGCAGTGGCTGACGCACAAGTTCGGGACCTGGCACGACCAGTTCGGCACCTCGGGCTGCGTGGGCTGCGGGCGCTGCGTCGCCTGGTGCCCGGTCGGCATCGACGTCACCGCCGAACTGGCGGCCCTGGACGCCGAAGCCGCGACGGAGTCCGGGGACGCGCGATGACCGCCTCCCTGTTCTCCCTGGTGCCGGCGCGGTACCGCGTGACCGAGAACCGGCGCGAGAGCGGCGACACCCGCACCCTGAGCCTGGCCCCGCTGGACCGGCCGCTCCCCCGCCCCCGCCCGGGCCAGTTCACGATGGTCTACGTCTTCGGGGTCGGCGAGATCCCGCTGTCGGTCAGCGGCCACGCGGTGAACGGCGACCGGAGCCTCACGCACACCGTCCGCGCGGTCGGGGCCGTGTCGGCCGCGCTGTGCCGGGCCGAGCCGGGGACCGTGGTCGGTGTGCGCGGCCCGTTCGGGACCGGCTGGGAGGTGTCCCGCTCGCGCGGCCGGGACCTCTTGTTCGTCGCCGGGGGCATCGGCTTGGCGCCGCTGCGCCCGCCGCTGCTGGAAGTGCTCGGCGCGCGCCGCGAGTACGGGTTCGTCACCGTCGTCGCCGGCGCCCGGACCCCGGCGGACCACCTCTACGGCGTCGAGGACGAGTGCTGGCGCGCCCACGGGGTGACGGTGCTGCGCATCGTCGACCGGGTTCCGGAGGAACCCGGCCCGCGGGGGCCGACGGTGTGGCCGGGCCCGGTGGGACTGGTCACCGACCTGTTGCCGGAAATCCGGCTCCGCCCTGAGCGGACCACCGCCTACCTGTGCGGGCCCGAGGCGATGATGACGCACACCGGGGCCGCGCTCACCGGTCTCGGGATGGGTCCGGCCGCCATCGAGGTGTCGCTGGAGCGGAACATGCGCTGCGGCGTGGGGGTGTGCGGACACTGCCAGCTCGGTCCGGACTTCGTCTGCCTGGACGGGCCGGTGACCACCCTGGAGCACGCCGCACCGCTGCTCGCCGTCCGAGAGCTGTGAGAGGGGATGGGGAAGATGGCGTCCGGCCGCAAACGGCTCGCCGTGTTCAAGTTCGCTTCCTGCGACGGGTGCCAGCTCACCCTGCTGGACTGCGAGGACGAGCTGCTCGCTCTGGCCGGCACGGTGGAGATCGCACATTTCACCGAGGCCACGCGGACCTCGCTGCCGGGGCCGTACGACCTGGCGCTGGTCGAGGGATCGATCACCACGGCCGAGGATGCCGAGCGGATCCGCCGGGTCCGGGCGGACTCCCGGTTCCTGGTGGTGCTCGGCGCCTGTGCCACCGCCGGCGGGATCCAGGCGCTGCGGGACTTCGGGGATGTCCGCGAGTTCACCGAGGCCGTCTACGCGCGCCCGGAGTACATCAGCACCCTGGAGCGCTCCACGCCGATCGCCGACCACGTCCCGGTCGACTTCGAGCTGCGCGGCTGCCCGATCGACCGGGGCCAGCTGCTGGAGGTCGTCACCGCGTACCTGGCCGGCCGCAAGCCGCGGATCCCGGACCGCAGCGTCTGCTTCGAGTGCAAGGCCCGCGGCACCGTGTGCGTGACCGTCGCCGACGGCACGCCGTGCCTGGGACCGGTGACCCACGCCGGCTGCGGCGCGATCTGCCCGGCCTTCCGGCGCGGTTGTTACGGCTGCTTCGGCCCGGTGCGCGACCCCAACACCGCGGCGCAGATCCGGCTGCTGCGCACGCAGGGCGAGAGCCCGGAGCAGATCGCCCGGGTCTTCCGCACGTTCAACGCGGCCAGTCCCGCGTTCCGGGCGGCCGCGCGGAGTCTCGAGGAAGAAGAGGAGGGCGGTCATGACGCATCGTCATGAACGCACGCTGCGCGTGGGGTCCCTGGCCCGCGTGGAGGGCGAGGGCGCCATGCACATCCGGCTCGACAAGGGCGGCCGGGTGGAGCAGGCCAGGTTGGAGATCTACGAGCCGCCGCGTTTCTTCGAGGCCTTCCTGCGCGGCCGGGCCCACACCGAGGCGCCGGACATCACCGCGCGGGTGTGCGGCATCTGCCCGGTGGCGTACCAGATCAGCGCGTGCCGGGCGATGGAGGACGCCTGCGGCGTGACCGTCGACGGGCAGCTGGCCGAGCTGCGGCGGCTGTTGTACTGCGGCGAGTGGATCGAGAGCCACGCGTTGCACGTCCACCTGCTCCACGCCCCGGACTTCCTGGGCTACGCCTCGGGGATCGAGATGGCGCGCGACCACCGGGCGGACGTCGAGCGCGGACTGGAGATCAAGAAGGTCGGCAACGCTCTGATGGCCCTGGTCGGCGGACGGGCGATCCACCCGGTGAACGTCCGGCTCGGCGGCTTCCACCGGGTGCCGACGCGCCGGGAGCTGACGCGGTTCGCGCCGGAGCTGCGGCGGGCCCTGGACCTGGCGCTGCGGACGGTGATCTGGGTGGCGGGCTTCGACTTCCCCGACGTCGAGGCCAGGCACCGGCTCGTGGCCGTCGACGCCGGGGACCGGTACCCGATCGACGGTGGCACGCGGATCGGGACCGATGCCGGATACGGCTTCTGGACCAGCCACTTCGAGGATTACGTGTTCGAACGCCAGGTCCCCCACTCCACAGCGCTGTACGCCGAGCTCGCCGACGGCAGCACCTACCTGACCGGCCCTCTCGCGCGCTACAGCCTGCACTCGGCGACGTTGTCCGAGCAGGCCGCGACCGCGGCGCGCGCGGCCGGTCTGGGTGCCGAGTGCCGGAACCCGTTCCGGAGCATCGTCGTGCGCGCGGTGGAGACGGTCTACGCGCTCGAGGAGGCGCTGCGGATCATCGAGGCCTACGAGCCGCCGGACCGGGCCTGGGTGGCGGTGCCGCCGCGCGCCGGGCGCGGAACGGGTGTCAGCGAGGCTCCCCGGGGGCTGCTGTACCACCGGTACGACCTCGCCGCCGACGGGACCGTCCACCAGGCCCGGATCGTGCCGCCGACCTCCCAGAACCAGGCCGCGATCGAGGCCGAGCTGTGCGCGCTGGTGGAGGCGCACCGGGACCTGGACGACGCGGCGCTGACGGAGCTGTGCGAACAGGCCATCCGCAACTTCGACCCCTGCATCTCGTGCTCGGCGCACTTCCTCGACCTGCACCTGGAGCGGTCGTGACGGCCGCCGGACCGCCGGTGGTGATCGGGGTCGGCGAGGAGTTCCGGCACGACGACGCGGTCGGGCCGGCGGTGGTCGCCGAGCTGCGCCGGTCGGCGGTGGCCGGAACGCTGCCGCCCGGCACGCGGCTGGAGGTCTGCTTCGGCGAGCCGACGGAATTGATCGAGCTGTGGCGCGGGGCCGGGCTCGCGATCGTGGTCGACGCGGCCGCCGCCGATCCACGGGCCGGGCTCGCGGCGGGGGACGCGGTGCGGTGGGAGGTGTGCGGCCGGGGCCGGGAGCACCGGGAGCACCGGGAGCCGAACCGCGACCGGAGCGGGAAGCCCGCCGCGCGTCGCGACGCGTCCGCCGGGGCCGGGCGGCTGGCCGCCGGTCGCGGGTCTGGGCCCGGGTCCGGGTCCCAGCCCGGGTCCGGGTCCGAGTCCGGGTCCGAGTCCGGGTCCGGGTCCGAACCCGGGTCCGAACCCGGGTCCGAGTCCGGGTCCGGGTCCGAGCCCGGGTCCGTGGCGGTATGCCCCGGCCCCGCCGCCACCCACGGCCTCGGCCCCGGCGCGGCGATCGCGCTGGCCGAGATCCTGGACCGGCTCCCCGGCCGGCTGGTGCTGTTCGCCGTCGCGGGTGCCGACTTCGCGCCGGGTCCCGGGCTGTCGCCCGAGGTGGCGGAGGCGGTGCGGCGGGTGGCCGGGGACATCGCCGCGGAGCTGCGGGGGGAGGGTCTTTCGGCCCGGTCCGACGGGGACCTCCTGTCCTGGTCCGAAGCCGGCGCGCGGCCCAGGCTGGTCCCATGAGCAGCGATGTCGAAGAGGTCGCGCGGCACTGGCAGGTGCGCGGCACGGTGCAGGGCGTCGGCTTCCGGCCGTTCGCGTACCGGCTCGCCACCGAGCTGGGGCTGTCCGGCTCGGTCCGCAATCGGGCCGGCGTCGTCGAGATCGACGTCGTGGGCACGCCGGCGGCCCTGGCGGAGTACCGGGCCCGGCTGCTGGCCGACGCCCCGCCGCTGGCCGCGATCAGCGAGATCACCGAGATCACTGAGATCCCTGAGATCACCGAGATCCCCGAGGGCGGGCGCGGGACCGGGACCGGGGCACCGGTGCCCGACGGCACCGGGTTCCTGATCCTGGCCAGCAGCGACGACCCCGCCTCGGGACCCGCCCTCACGCCCTTCCCCGAAGTCCCGCCGGACGCGGGCATGTGCGATGCCTGCCGCGCCGAGGTGCTGGACCCCGCCGACCGGCGCCACGACTACCCCTTCACCAACTGCACCGACTGCGGCCCGCGCGCCACGATCATCGACGACCTCCCCTATGACCGGGCCCGCACCTCCATGGCCGGTTTCCCGCTGTGTTCGCGCTGCCGCGCCGAGTACCTCGACCCGGCCGACCGCCGCTTCCACGCCGAGCCGGTCGCCTGCCCGGACTGCGGTCCGCAGCTGGTCTGGCGGACCGGCCCTTGTCTGCCGGACCGGGCCGAGGCGGTCGGGCCGCAGGCTCTGGAGTTCGCGGTGCGACGGCTCGAGGACGGCGGCGTCATCGCCCTCAAGGGTCTGGGCGGCTACCAGCTGGTGTGCGACGCCACCGACGGCGAGGCGGTGGCCCGGCTGCGGACGGTCAAGCGCCGCCCGCACAAGCCGTTCGCCGTCATGGTCGAGGACCTCGCGGCGGTCCGGGCCCTGGCCTGCGTCACCGGAGCTGAGGAACGCCTGCTGTCCGGGTCCGCGCGGCCCATCGTGCTGGTCCGGCCGTGGCCCGCCGGCCGTCCCCTTCTCGCGCCCGGCGTCGCGCCGGACGCCCCGCGCCTGGGCCTGTTCCTCCCGACCACCCCGCTGCACCTGCTCCTGCTGCGCGCCGCGGGCCGGCCGCTGATCGTCACCAGCGGCAACGTCGCCGACACGCCGATCGTCATCGACGACGAGGAGGCCGCCGAGACCCTGGGCCGGCTCAGCGACGGGATCCTGGCCCACGACCGCCCGATCCGCGCCCGCTACGACGACTCGGTCGCGCGGGTCGTCCACGGCCGTCCCACGGTGCTGCGGCGCGCCCGGGGGTACGCGCCGGGGGCCCTCGACCTCCCGATCGCCGCGCCCCGGCCGCTGCTGGCCATGGGCGCCCAGCTCAAGCACACCTTCACACTGGCCGTGGGCGGCCACGCGGTGGTCGGCCCGCACACCGGCGACCTGTCCCACCTCGCCGCGCTGGAGGCCTTCGACGAGGCCGCGCGGCGCATGCAGCGCGTCCACCGGGTCCAGGCCGAGGTCGCCGTCCACGATCTGCACCCCGACTACCTGTCCACCAAGGCGGCGACCGCGTGGGAACCCGCCCGGCGTATGGCCGTGCAGCACCACCACGCGCACATCGCCTCCTGCGCGGCCGAGCACGGGATCACCGAGCCGGTCCTCGGCGTCGCCTACGACGGCCTGGGCCTCGGCGCGGACGGCACGCTGTGGGGCGGCGAAGTGCTCCTGGCGGATCTGAGCTCCTTCCGCCGCCTGGCCCGCTTCGGCACGGCGCCGATGCCGGGCGGCGAGGCGGCGGTGCGGCATCCGCTGCGCATGGCGCTGAGCTACCTGGCCGCGGGCGAGGAACTGGGCGGCCGGCGGCCGGACCGGGAACTCTTCGCCGACGTCCTGGCCGGGATCGGCGACCGGGAGCCCGAGTACGACAGGGTTCTGCGGCTGGCCCGGACCGGCACGCGGTCGCCGCTGGTCTCCAGCGCCGGCCGGCTCTTCGACGCGGCCGCCGCGCTGCTCGGGCTCTGCGACCACGCCGACTACGAGGGCCAGGCTGCGGTCCGCCTGGAGGCCGCGTCCCAGGGAGTCCTCGCCGAGCCGCTGCCCTGGCGGATCGCCGAGCGCTCGGGGCTGCGGGTGCTGGACGGCCTGACCACGCTGACCGCCCTGCTCACGCACCGCCGCGACGGCGTCCCGGTCCCGGAACTCGCCGCCGCTTTCCACGAGGCGCTCGCCCGGGCCACCGGGGAACTGGTGCGGACCTGCGCGGCCGACACCGGCGTCCGCACCGTCTGCCTGTCCGGCGGGGTGTGGCAGAACCAGCGCCTGACCGAGGCCGTGGCCGGTGAACTCGAGGACGACGGATTCCGGGTCCTGATCAACGAACGGGTGCCGACGAACGACGGCGGCATCAGCTTCGGGCAGGCCGCGGTCGCCGCGGCGCGGCTGGCGACGGGCTGAGGGGCGGACCATGTGCCTGGCGATCCCGGGACGGCTGGAGAGCGTCGAGCCGGCCGATCCCTTCCCGGTGGGGACCGCCGACTTCGGCGGCGTCCGCAAGCAGGTCTGTCTGGCGTTCGTGCCGGAGGCGGCGGTCGGCGACTACGTGCTCGTGCACGTCGGGTTCGCCATCGGCGTCATCGACGAGCAGGAGGCGCTGCGCACGCTCACGGTGCTGCGCGCGATGGGGGACGTCATCGAGACCGAGCTGGCCGGAGGCCCGTCGTGAAGTACCTGGAGGAGTACCGCGATCCGACGCTGGCCCGCCGCCTGCTGGCCGAGCTCGCCGCGGTCGCGACCCGGCCGTGGCACCTGATGGAGGTCTGCGGCGGGCAGACGCACACCCTGGTCCGGCAGGGCATCGACGAGCTGCTTCCGGCCGGGATCCGGATGATCCACGGCCCCGGCTGCCCGGTGTGCGTGACCCCGGTCGGGGTGATCGACCGGGCGCTGGAGCTGGCCGCCCGGCCCGGCCTGGTGTTCACCAGCTTCGGCGACATGCTGCGGGTGCCCGGCACGTCCACCAGCCTGCTGCGGATCAAGGCTTCCGGCGGCGACGTGCGGGTGGTCTACTCCCCCGCCGACGCGGTGCGGATGGCGGCCGCCGAACCGGACCGCCAGGTGGTGTTCCTGGCGGTCGGCTTCGAGACCACGGCCCCGGCGAACGCCGCCGCGGTGCTGCTGGCGGAGTCCCTGGGCCTGGCCAACTTCAGCATGCTGGTGAGCCACGTGCTGGTGCCCCCGGCGATCACGGCGATCCTGGAGGACCCGGAGTGCCTGATCGACGGCTTCCTCGCCGCCGGACACGTCTGCGCGGTCATGGGCTACACCGAGTACGAACCCCTCGCCGCGCGCTACCGGGTGCCGCTGGTGGTCACCGGCTTCGAGCCGCTGGACCTGCTGGAGGGCATCCTGATGGCGGTGCGCCAGCTGGAGTCCGGGCGGCACGAGGTGGAGAACCAGTACGCGCGCGCCGTCCGGCGCGACGGCAACAAGGCCGCGCAGGACACGATCCGCCGCGTCTTCCGGGTCGCCGACAAGGACTGGCGCGGGATCGGCACGATCCCGGACAGCGGCCTGGTCCTCGCTCCGGAATACGAGCGCTTCGACGCCTGGAAACGCTTCCCGGCCGGGCCCCGCCCGCCGGAGCCGGCGTCGGAGTGCGTCGCCGGGCAGATCCTCACCGGGCTGAAGGTCCCGACCGGCTGCCCGGCCTACGGCACCCGCTGCACACCGCGACATCCGCTGGGCGCGCCGATGGTGTCCTCGGAGGGCACGTGCGCGGCGTTCCACTCGGCGGGCCGGATCGCGCCACCGCTGATGACGTCGACGGAAGGACCCTTGTCATGACCGCCAGCCCGCTGTCCGTCTCGTGTCCCGCGCCGGTCGCCGAGACCGAGCACGTCCTGCTCGGCCACGGATCCGGTGGTCTGCTGTCCGCCGAACTGCTGCGGGACGTGATCCTGCCGGCGTTCGGCCCGGCCGCCGAACCGGACCGGCCGTTGGAGGACGCCGCCGTGGTGCGGCTGCCCGCCGCCGAGGTCGTCATGAGCACCGACTCGTTCGTCGTCGACCCCTTGTTCTTCCCCGGCGGGGACATCGGGTCGCTGGCCGTCCACGGCACGGTCAACGACCTGGCCATGATGGGCGCCGTGCCCAGGGCGCTCGCGGTGGCGTTCATCGTCGAGGAGGGCTTCGGACTGGACGAGCTGGCCCGGGTGTCCCGGTCGCTGGGCCGGGCCGCCGACGCCGCCGGGGTGCGGGTGGTCACCGGCGACACCAAGGTCGTCGGCCGCGGCGCCGCCGACCGGCTGTTCATCACGACGACCGGACTGGGCGTGCGCCTGCCGGCCGCGCGGCCGTCGGCGGGACGGGTGCGGCCCGGCGACGTGCTGCTGCTGTCCGGGCCCATCGGCCTGCACGGGGTCACGATCATGTCCACGCGGTCCGGGCTGGGATTCGAGACCGAGGTCGGCTCGGACTCGCAGCCGCTGCACCACGTGGTCGCCGCGGCGGTGGCGGCGGGCGGGGACGCGGTGCACGCGCTGCGCGACCCGACCCGCGGCGGGGTCGCCTCCGCGCTGAACGAGCTCGCCGCCGCCTCCGGTGCCGGCGTGGTGGTGGAGGAGACGGCGCTCCCGGTGCCGGAGCCGGTGGCCGCGGCCTGCGATCTGCTGGGGCTGGACGTGCTGCACGTCGCCAACGAGGGCTGCCTGCTGGCGTTCGTCGCGCCCGAGCGGGCCGACGCCGTGCTGGCGGCCATGCGGTCCTGTCCCGAGTCCGCGGGCGCGGTCCGGATCGGCCGGGCGGTGGCCGAGCACCCGGGGCGCGTGGTGGTGCGCACCGGGATCGGGGCGGAGCGGGTCCTGGACATGCTGGTCGGCGAGCAGCTGCCGCGGATCTGCTGACGGCCGGTTCACAGGGGCGGTAGGGACCAAGGACCCGGTACTCCGGGACCACTGCCCCATGCCGTGGGCGACTCAGGCACCGGATACTCGGGAGAGACGAAAGACTCGTATTTTCTCCCTGAAGGGCATGTGCCTGAGATGACCGATGCCGCCCTGTCCCCTTCCGCCCCGCTCTCCCGCGCCGACCTGGACCTGATCGACGGGTACTGGCGGGCTGCGAACTTCCTGTCGGTGGGCCAGATCTACCTGCTGGCCAACCCCTTGCTGCGAGAGCCGCTGCGCAAGGAGCATGTCAAGACCCGATTGCTCGGCCACTGGGGCACGACGCCGGGCCTGAACCTGATCTACGCGCACATGAACCGCGCGATCAAGGCCAGGGACCTGAACGCGATCTACATCGCAGGGCCCGGCCACGGCGGGCCCGGCCTGGTGGCCAACACGTATCTGGAAGGCACCTACAGCGAGTTCTACCCCGCGATCGGCCGGGACGAGGACGGTCTGCGCAAGCTGTTCCGCCAGTTCTCCTTCCCCGGCGGCATACCGAGCCACGTGGCGCCGGAGACTCCCGGGTCCATCCACGAGGGCGGCGAGCTGGGCTACTCGCTGTCGCACGCGTTCGGGGCCGCGTTCGACAACCCCGACCTGCTGGTGTGCTGCGTCGTGGGCGACGGCGAGGCCGAGACCGGTCCGCTGGCCGCGTCGTGGCACTCCACCAAGTTCCTGAACCCGGCGCGCGACGGCGCGGTGCTGCCGATCCTGCAACTGAACGGCTTCAAGATCGCCAACCCGACGGTCCTGGCCCGGATCCCGCGCGAGGAACTGGACCGGTTGTTCGAAGGGTACGGATACCGCCCGATCACGGTCGAGGTCACCGACCCCGAGGACCACGACGCCGCGCACCAGGCCTTCGCCGCGGCGCTGGACGACGCGCTGGACGACATCAAGCGCATCCAGGCGGAGGCCCGGGCCGGCTCCGGCGACGACGGCGCGGCCACCGCCGAACGCCCCCGCTGGCCGATGATCATCCTGCGCTCCCCGAAGGGCTGGACCGGCCCCAAGACGGTGGACGGCAAGCGCACCGAAGGCAGCTGGCGCTCGCACCAGGTGCCGTTGAGCAACCTGCACGAGGACCCGGAGCACCTGCGGCAGCTGGAGGAGTGGCTGCGCTCCTACGACCCGGACAGCCTGTTCGACGCCCGCGGCGCGCTGCGCCCGGAGCTGGCCGCGCTGGCCCCGGAGGCCGAGCGGCGCATGGGCGCCAACCCGCACGCCAACGGCGGCATCCTGCTGCGCGAGCTGGACCTGCCGGACTTCCAGGACTACGCGGTGGAGGTCAAGCAGCACGGCAGGGAGTCCAGCGAGGCCTGCCGGGTCCTCGGCGGTTTCCTGCGCGACGTGATGGCCGACAACGAGGAGCACGCGAACTTCCGCGTCTTCGGCCCGGACGAGACCGCCTCCAACCGGCTCGGCGCCGTCCTGGAGGCCACCGGCCGCACCTGGCTCGCCGACGCCGAACCGGGCGACGACGCGGACCTGGCCCCGGACGGACGCGTCATGGAGATCCTGTCCGAGCACACCTGCCAGGGCTGGCTGGAGGGCTACCTGCTGACCGGCCGCCACGGCTTCTTCTCCTGCTACGAGGCCTTCATCCACCTGGTCGACTCGATGTTCAACCAGCACGCCAAGTGGCTGAAGACGACCCGCCAGATCCCGTGGCGCCGGCCGATCGCGTCGCTGAACTACCTGCTCACGTCGCACGTCTGGCGCCAGGATCACAACGGCTTCTCGCACCAGGACCCGGGCTTCATCGACCACGTGGTGAACAAGAAGGCCGACATCATCCGGGTCTACCTGCCGCCGGACACCAACACCCTGCTGTCCGTCGCCGACCACTGCCTGCGGTCCAAGCACTACGTCAACGTCGTCGTGGCCGGCAAGCAGCCCGCGCTGAACTGGCTGTCGATGGACGAGGCGATCACCCACTGCACCCGCGGCATCGGCATCTGGGACTGGGCCAGCACCGACACCGGCGGCGAGCCGGACCTGGTCCTCGCCTGCGCCGGCGACATCCCCACCCTGGAGACCCTGGCCGCCACGGCCATCCTGCGCGAGGCCTTCCCCGAGTTGCGGATCCGCGTGGTCAACGTCGTCGACCTGATGCGTCTGCAGCCGTCGTCCGAGCACCCCCACGGTCTGTCCGACCGCGAGTTCGACGCCCTGTTCACCCGCGACAAGCCGGTGGTCTTCGCCTACCACGGCTACCCGTGGCTGATCCACCGGCTGACGTATCGCCGTACCAACCACCACAACATCCACGTCCGCGGGTACAAGGAGGAGGGCACCACCACCACGCCGTTCGACATGGTGATGCTCAACGATCTGGACCGCTACCACCTGGTCATCGACGCCATCGACCGGGTGCCCGGTCTGGCCGACCGGGGCGCGCACCTGCGGCAGCAGATGGTCGACGCGCGGCTGCGGGCGCGGGCGCACACTCGGGAGACCGGGGACGACCTGCCGGAGATCCGGGACTGGGTCTGGCCCTTCGACTGAGCCGACCGTGGCGGCGGCGCCGACCACTGCCGAGTACCGCTGAACGCAATCTCACTGAATACCGCTGAGCACTGCTGCCCCGATCGTCTCTCCGGAGACGACGGGGCAGCAGTGCTTTCGACCCGGGCGACGGGGGCCGCATGGCCCTGGGGCGGCGTGCCGTCGCTTGAAACGGTGGAGATATCCAAACAACCCGCCGGCAAGGAGTACATGGTGATCCACACAACGGTCGATACGGAGCCGGTCCAGATCCACCTCGTTCTGCGGGGCGACGTCTCGGCCGCGGACGGCGAGTACGCCCGGACCAAGGTCGCCGCGCTCACGGCCAAGTTCCGCGTCCCGATCCTGTTCGCCCGCCTGAAGCTGACCCGCGGCACCAACCCGCCCGGGCGCCGCCCGGCGCTGGCCCAGGTGAACGTGGAGGTGAACGGCCGCCCCGTGCGGGCCCAGGTGGCGGCCGAGGGCATGCGCGAGGCCATCGACCTGCTCATAGCCCGGCTGCAGACGGGACTGCACCACGCCGTCGAGGGCCGGGGCGTCCACCACGGCGGCGGCCTGCGCGACCGGGCCGCCAAGGGCGGCACCGACCACCGTTCCGCCCGGCCGTCGGAAGACCGCGAGGTGGTACGGCACAAGACCTACTCGGGGACGAGCACGACGCCGGACGACGCGGCGTTCGAAATGGAGCTGATGGACTACGACTTCCACCTGTTCACCGACTCGGCTACGGGCCGCGAGAGCGTGGTCTACCGGACCGAGGACGGCGGTCATCAGCTGGCCAGGATGGAGGGCGACGAGGCGTCCGATGTGCCACCGGCGCCGGAGCTGAGCCTCGCTGAGGCGCGGGAGCGGCTGGACGCGGGCGGTGCGCCGTTCGTGTTCTACGCCGATCGGACGACCGGGCGTGGCAACGTCCTGTATCGGCGGTTCGACGGCGACTATGGGCTGATCACACCCACGACCTCCGCCTGACGCCGCGCAAGCTGCGGGAAGCCGACAAGCCTTCGCCCTGTGTCGTCTTGGACGACACAGGGCGAATCGCTTGCCTGGTTGTAGTCCGCGCGCGTCGGTCTTTCCGGGTTGGGCGCGAGGGTCCTCCTCGCTATGAAGTTGTAATGTTGCAGGTGGCGGCATGGATGCACAAAGCACGTAGCATGATCGGCTGTGGCCGACGAAGACCTTCCCGACGACCTGATCGAGCTCAAGCTCGCGTTCTGGGCCGCCGACAGACTCTGTGCAGACATCGCCGAACGGGCTGTGCCCTCAGATCCGGGCCTGGCTGCCCAGCAGGATGCGGAACTGCACATGGCCCGCACGAAACGGGCCGCGATCGTCAGCAAGCTGTACGCCCACAAGTGGTGGGGCCAACAGCCGAACCGCCAAGCAGCCGACCAGAAGATCACTGCGGCGGCGAAGGCCCGCACCGCCACCTGATCCGCTACCGGCCGGTCAGCGTGATCTGACTGCCGACCGCGGCTGCCGCCCCGAAGGAGTCACCCCCGAGGAGGCGGCGCCTCGGCCTTCTAAGCCCTACGAACCTTCCGCGCACTGAACCAAGCAACCCGACGCCGCACATGCCGCGTCACCAGGTCCCGCCGACGGCGATGCGGCGGTGCGGTCTCGAGTCCGTAGAAGATCCTTTTGCCCATCTCGATGAGCACCAGGTAGCCCACGATCATCACGACCAGCACGGCGAAGAACCCCACGGGCAGTGCCTCGAAGCCGAGGACCGGACCGAGCGGTGAGCCCGGTAGAGCGGTGCCGACCACCACCACGCCCAGCACGGACAGGATCAGGGGCCTGCTGGCGCGGCTGTGGAAGAACGGGACGCGGCGGGTGCGGATGGCGAAGATGACCAGGGTCTGGGTGGCCAGTGACTCGACGAACCAGCCGGAGCGGAAGAGTTCGGGGCCGGCGTGGAAGACCCCCAGCATGACGGCGAAGGTCAGGAAGTCGAACAGGGAGCTCAGGGGGCCGAAGGCGAGCATGAAGCGGCGGATGAAGCCGATGTCCCAGTGCGAGGGCCGGCGCAGTTGCTCCTCGTCGACGTTGTCGGTGGGGATGGCCAGCTGGCTGGTGTCGTAAAGCAGGTTGTTGAGCAGGATCTGCGACGGCAGCATCGGCAGGAAGGACAGGAACAGGGACGCGCCGGCCGCCGAGAACATGTTCCCGAAGTTGCTCGAGGTGCCCATCAGCACGTACTTGATCGTGTTGGCGAAGATGCGGCGGCCCTCCGCGACGCCGTCGGCGAGGACGCCGAGGTCCTTCTCCAGGAGGATCACATCGGCGGCGTCCTTGGCGACGTCGGTGGCCGAGTCGACGGAGATGCCGACGTCGGCGGCGTGCAGGGCCAGCGCGTCGTTGACGCCGTCGCCGAGGAACGCGACCCCTCCGCCGGCCCGGCGCCGGACCCGGACGATGCGCGCCTTGTGCTCCGGGGTGACGCGGGCGAACACCACGGTCCGCGGCAGAGCGGCGGCCAGGGCGTCGTCGTCGAGGTCGTCGAGGTCGGCGCCGGTCAGCACGGCGACACCGTCGCCGCCGCCGCCGTCCCCCAGTCCCAGATCCCGGCACACCTTCGCCGCCACGACCGGGTTGTCGCCGGTGACCACCTTCACGGCGATCCCGAGGCCGGCCAGCCGCCGCAGCGACTCGGCCGCGTCCGGCTTGGGCGGGTCGTGGAACACCAGAAGCCCGACCAGGGTGAGCCCGGCCTCGTCCTCCGGACGCGGAGTCCGCGCCTCCTCGGCCGGACGGACGGCGACGGCGACCACCCGGTTGCCGGCGGCGAACTCCGCGTCCAGCGCGACGCGGGCCTGCGGCGGCACGTTCCGGCACCGGTCCAGAACGCGTTCGGGCTCGCCCTTGACGACCAGCGCCAGCGTTCCGGCCGCGTCGCGGGTCAGGACCGACACCAGGCGGCGCTCGTGATCGAAGGGCAGGGTGCCGATCCGGTCCAGGCCGCGGAGCCCCTCCAGCACGGACACGACCGCCGCGGACCGCCACAGCGCCTGGTCGAGCGGGTTCCCCCCGACCGCCGGCCCGCCGTCCGTCGCGTTCTCGGTGCACAGCAGGCCCCATCGCATGACGTCGTCGCGGTCGTGGCCGTCGGCCGGGACGGCGCGGGCGAAGTCGATGCGGCCCAGGGTGAGGGTGCCGGTCTTGTCGGTGAAGAGGGTGTCGACGTCGCCGAGGTCCTCGATGCACACCAGACGCTTGACCAGGACCTTGCGCCGCGTCATCCGCCGTGAACCGGCGGCCAGGCTCGTCGACACCACGGCGGGCAGCAGCTGGGGGGTGATGCCCACGGCGATCGCCAGGGAGAACAGCAGCGCGTCGATGACCGGCTTGTGGAGCAGCACGTTCATCACGAAGATCGAGGTGGTCAGCGTCCCGGCGACCCAGACCAGCAGCATCGAGAACTTCCGCAGGCCGATCTGGAACTCGGTGTCCAGCGGATGGGTGTCCAGGCCGGCGGCGATCGTGCCGAACTCGGTCCGGGCGCCGGTCGCGACCACGACGCCGGACCCGCTGCCGGCGTGGACCACCGTGCCCATCAGCGCGCACCCGGCCAGTTCGGCCAGGGGGGTCCTGGCCGGGGTCGCGGCGACCCGCTTGTCGACCGGCATCGACTCCCCGGTCAGCACGGACTCGTCGCAGGCCAGCCCGGTGACCCCGAGCAGGCGGACGTCGGCCGGCACGATGTCGCCCAGCCGGAGCTCGACCAGGTCGCCGGGGACGAGGGTGGTGACGTCCACCGGGATCCGGCGGCCGCCGCGGGTGACGACGGCCTGGTGGTGGATCTGCGAGTGCAGCGCCTCGGCCGCCTTCTCCGCCCGGTACTCGTTCACGAACCCGAGCCCCACCGACAGCACGACGATGACCCCGATGATGACGGCGTCGCCGCGCTCGCCGACGAAGAAGGAGGCGAGCGCCGCGGCCATCAGCAGACCGAGCAGAGGCGAGCGCAGCTGGTGCCACAGGACGGTGAACGGCCGGGCGTGGTGCGAGGAGACGGCGTTGGGACCGTGGCGCTCCAGGCGCCGGGCGGCCTCGTCGTCCGACAGGCCGGTCGCGGGGTCGACGGCGAGGGCGGCCAGCAGGTCGGCCTCGGAACGGGACGCCGCCGAGACGATGTCCGTCGGTGCTTCCGCCGGCGGAGGACCTGGCGAGGCGGCCGTCTCCGTCATGGTCGCCATTCTCGTCTCCTCATCCGCTCACCGACACCGACTCTCCCATCGCATCGCGTCCACGATCGCGGTGACAGAGTCCAAAGGCCCGGAGCCGGCGCCGGTCTCGGGCCGTTCGGCCCGGATCAATCGGGCGTAAAGACTCTGAATAGGGACAAAACGTGGCGGGACTCTGGAGGTGAGAACAGCACCTCCCGCAAGCCTCCCGAAAGCGACGGACCATGATCACCTCCATTCAGGACCAGGCGCCGCACCGTCCCCCCGACCCCGTGGTCGCGCATCGCACGGAGCGCGGTCTGCGCCCCGAGCACATCCAGGACGCCCACCGTGACGTCATCCTGGCCGTCCAGCGCGGTCTGGCCGCGAACTGGGAGACCGACCGGCCGCGGATCGCCGTGGTCGAGCGCAACGGCGTCGCCACCGTCTACGTCAGCACGGTCCGCACCCTGGATCCGGCCGTTCGGGCGGACGTGCGGGGCTCGGTCCGGTCCGCGCTGGAGCCCTACCTCCGGCTCGCCTCGTACACGAACGTGGTGTTCTTGTGGCGTGAATGAGGGAGGCCGCGGTTCTAGGCTGAAGGGGTGGACAGCGAGAAGATCGGTGTGTTCCTGCTGGACGACCACCAGGTGGTGCGGCGGGGACTGAAGGACATGCTCGAAGACGAACCGGACTTCGAGGTGGTCGGCGAGGCGGCGACAGCCGCCGAGGCCCTGGCCCGGGTCCCGGCGCTGCGCCCGCGGGTGGCGGTGCTGGACGTCCGCCTGCCCGACGGCGACGGCGTCACCGTGTGCCGGGAGCTGCGCAGCAAACTGCCGGATCTGAACTGCCTGATGCTCACCTCCTTCGCCGACGAGGAGGCCCTGTTCGACGCCATCATGGCCGGCGCCTCCGGCTACCTGCTCAAGCAGACCCTCGGCCCGGACCTGGTCTCCGCCGTCCGCACCGTCGGCTCCGGAGAATCGCTGCTCGACCCGCGCCTGGCCACCAAGGTGATGGCCAAGCTCCGCGCCGCCGACCAGCAGAAGGACCCGCTGGCCCAGCTGACCGTCCAGGAGCACAAGGTCCTGGATCTGATCGGTGAGGGCCTGACCAACCGCCAGATCGCCGACCGCCTGTTCCTGGCCGAGAAGACGGTGAAGAACTACGTCTCCGCGCTGCTGGCCAAACTCGGGCTGACGCGGCGGGTCCAGGCCGCCGTGATGGTCTCGGAGATCAAGTCCGGGCAGGCCCGGCACCGCTGAGCGGGAGGGGTACCGCCCTCACCGCTCCAGCGGCACCCGCCACACCAGCACCGTCCCCCCGCGCTCCCCGGGGCCGACCGTGAAATCGCCCCCGAGTCCGGCGGCGCGGTCGGCCAGGTTGTTCAGGCCGCTGCGACGCCCGCCCTCCGGCAGTCCGACGCCGTCGTCGGCGACGCGCAGCTCCAGGGAGCCCTCGACCGTCTCCAGGTCGACCTCGGCGCGGGTGGCCCCGGCGTGCCGCGCGACGTTCGACAACGCCTCGCGCACCACCGCCAGCGCGTGTTCGACCGCCTCCTCCGGCACCTCGTAGTCCACCGGGCCGGTGAAGCGCACCGACGGGGCGAAGCCCAGGGCCGCGGTGGCGTCCTGGCACACCTCCAGGACCTGGGACCGCAGGCCGGGCGCCGTCTCGGGGGAGCCGTGCTCGGACAAGGCGAAGATGGTCGAGCGGATCACCTTGATGGTGTCGTCCAGGTCGGCCACGGCCTTGCCGACCCGGTCCCGCACCGCCTGCTTTTCGGTGATCTTCAGGACCGACTGCAGGGTCATACCGGCCGCGAACAGCCGCTGGATCGCCAGATCGTGCAGGTCGCGGCCGATCCGGTCCCGGTCGGCGAACAGGGCCAGCAGGTCGGCGTCGGCCCGGCGGGCGGCCAGCTCCAGCGCCACCGCCGCCTGGCCGCCGACCTCGGTCAGCATCCGCACCGCCCCGGCGTCGAACGGCAGCGCCCCGTACCGCTTGCCCGCCACCAGCACGCCGCGGGCCCGCCCGGCGCCGCCCAGCGGCGCGATGTAGGCCGGGCCGAGGCCGAGCTCCTTCCACACCGGCCGGTCGTCCCACTCGCCGTCGGCCAGCGCGCGGCCCACGCCGCTGGTGAACGCCTCGCCGACCTCGGATCCCTCGATCGGCGAGGCCACGCCGCGGATCCGCTCGGCGCCGGTTCCCGAGGCGACCTCGGCCACCAGCTGCCCGGCCGCGGCGTCCGGAAGCGAGACCACCACCAGGTCCGCACCGGAGAGCTCGCGCAACCGCTCGACGAGCACGGCCAGCACGTCGCGGGTGTCGGCGCCGGAGAGCAGGCCGCGGGTCAGCTCGGCGGTCGCCTCCATCCGCCGCTGGCGCCGCTTCGCGTCGTCGTACAGGCGGGCGTTGTCGATCGCCACCCCGGCCGCGGCCGCCAGGGTGGTCAGCAGCGTCTCGTCGTCGGCGTCGAAGACGCCCCCGCCGCGCTTCTCGGTCAGATAGAGGTTGCCGTAGACCGCGTCCCGGACCCGGATCGGCACACCGAGGAAAGTCCGCATCGGGGGGTGGTGGTCGGGGAACCCGAAGGACGCCTCGTGCGCGGAGATGTCACTCAGCCGCAGCGGCACCGGGTGCCGGATGAGCTGCCCGAGCAGGCCCATCCCCGTCGGGAAGGGCCCGATCGCGTCGATCTCGGCCTGGCTCAGGCCGACGGTCACGAACCGCTCCAGCCGCTCCCCCGTGCTGTCGATGACGCCCAGGGCCCCGTACTGCGCGTCCACCAGCTCGGTCGCGGTGGCGATGATGGTGCTGAGCACCTGGTCCAGCTCCAGGCCGCCGGAGACCGCCAGCACCCCCTGCAGCAACTGCTGGACCCGGTCCCGGGTGGCCCGGATCTGCGTCACGCGCGAGATCAGCTCGTCGAGCAGCTCGTCGATCCGCAGCTGCGGGAGCAGTTGGCTCCTCGGCTCGCCCGGACCCCGGTCCGCCATCCCAGGCCGCCTTTCGGACGATTCGCGGGCTGATGGCCCACATCGGCCCGTCATCTCATGCATACCTTAGCCCGCCGGGGATGCCCTGACACGGCGCGGCCGCGCGACACCCGACGCCCCCGCCGCACGGGGCCGGGCCGGACAGCCCATCGCCCGCCGGGACCTACGGCCCTGCCCGCCAGCCGGGCGACGGCGGAGACTCGGAACCAGGTCCGGATCCGGACCGGTACAGACGCCAGCCGCCGGGAGGACCCCATGGGTCGCAGCACCTTCGACGCGACCACCCGGCCGGGGCCCTCCGCGCCGGGCCTGTCCACGGAGCAGGCCGCCGCCCGGTGGGAGCGGGACGGGCCCAACACGGTGCCGCCCGCGCCGCCGCTGCCGCTGTGGCGGCGCGTCGGCAGCCAGCTGCGCGACCCGCTGATCCTGGTCCTGCTGGTCGCCGCCGCGCTGACGGCCGGCACCGGCGACTGGCCGGACATGGGCGTGATCCTGCTGGTGATCGTCATCAACACCACCGTCGGGGTGGCCCAGGAGGTCCGCGCCGACCGCGCCGTCGCCGCGCTGGGCGCCCTGGCCGCGCCCGCCGCAAGGGTGGTGCGCGACGGCGTCGAGCGCTCGCTGCCCGCCGCCGGGCTCGTCGTCGGCGACCTGGTGGTGCTCGGCGAGGGCGACGTCGTCCCGGCCGACGCCGACCTGACGGAGGCGGCCGGGCTGCTGGTGGACGAGTCGGCGCTGACCGGCGAGTCCGTGCCCGTGGACAAGGCGCCGGCCCGCGACGCGGCGCTGTCGGCCGGGACGGTCGTGGTCAAGGGCCGCGGTCGCGCGGTGGTCACGGCGACCGGCGCGGACGCCGCGACCGGACGCATCGCGGCGATGCTGGCCCCCGTCAGCGCCCTGACCCCGCTGCAACGCCGGCTCGCCGACGTCGGCAAGCTCCTGGCCGCCGCGGCGATCGTCCTGAGCGCGGTCGTGCTGGCCCTGGGCCTGGCCCGCGGCCAGAGCGCCGAGCTGATGGTGGTCGCGGCGATCAGCCTGGTGGTGGCCGCGGTGCCGGAGTCGCTGCCCGCGGTGGTCACGCTGGCCCTGGCGCTGGGCGCGCGGCGGATGGCCGGGCGCGAGGCCCTGGTGCGCCGGCTCCCGGCGGTGGAGACGCTGGGGTCGGTGACGGTGCTGGCCACGGACAAGACCGGGACCCTGACCGAGGGCCGGATGGCGGTCCGGCGGCTGTGGACCCCGGAGGGCGGAACAGAAGGCGAAATAGAAGGCAGAACAGAGGGCGGAACAGAGGGCGGAACGGAGACCGCCGGCGCCGGCCCGAGCCCGGCGCTGGCGGCGCTGCTGACCGCGGCGGTGCTGTGCAACGACGCCACCCTGCGGCACGGAGACGAAGGCACGGAGGAGACGGCGCTGGGCGATCCGACCGAAACGGCGCTGCTCTCCACCGCCGCGGCGGCCGGTCTGGACCGCGACGTCCTGCGCTCCCGCACGCCGCGGATCGCCGAGCACCCCTTCGACAGCGACCGCAAACGCATGACCACCGTCCACCGGAACGACGACGGCACGGTACGCGTCATCTGCAAAGGCGCCCCGGAGATCGTGCTGACCCGCCGCATCGTGGACGCCGACCCCGTGCTGCTCCACCGAGCCGCCGAGCAGGCCGAGCAGTGGGCCCGCGACGGACTCCGCGTGCTGGCGGTGGCCGGCGTGGAGGCACGCTCCCGACCCACCGTGGAGGCGGACGAGGGCGCGCACCCGGGCTCCGGCCCGAGCGCGAACGCCGACACCGACACCCACGCCGACGCCGACGCCGCCGACCACGACGAACGCCATCTGCGCCTCCTGGGCCTGATCGGCCTCGCCGACCCGCCCCGCCCGGCCGCGGCCGCGACCGTCGCGGCCTGCCGCCGGGCCGGCATCCGCCCGGTCCTGATCACCGGCGACCACCCCGGCACCGCCCGGGCCGTCGCCGCCGAGGTCGGCATCCTCACCCCCGACGCCGCGACGGCCCCGGTCGTCGACTGCCGGGAGGGGCTCACCGAGGAGCAGGCGGCGACGGGCTCGGTGTTCGCGCGCGCCACCCCCGCCGACAAGCTCACGATCGTCAAGGCCCTGCGGAGCCGGGGCGACGTGGTCGCGATGACCGGCGACGGCGTCAACGACGGTCCGGCGCTGCGCGCCGCCGACATCGGCGTGGCCATGGGCGGCCGCGGCACCGAGGTCGCGCGCCAGGCCGCGGACCTGGTGCTGGCCGACGACGACCTGGACACCGTGGTCGCCGCCGTCGAGGAGGGGCGCCGGGTGTTCGCGAACATCCGCCGGTTCCTCGCCTACGCCCTGGCCGGCGGCGCCGCCGAGATCATCGTCATGCTGCTCGGCCCGGCGCTGGGCTTCCCGCTGCTGCTCCTGCCGGCGCAGATCCTGTGGATCAACCTGCTGACCCACGGCCTGCCCGGCGTGGCCCTCGGCGGCGAGCCTCCGGAGCCCGGAGCCATGGAGCGCCCGCCCAGGCCGCCGGCTCAGAGCATCCTGGGCGCCGGGCTCTGGCAGCGGGTCGTGCGCGTCAGCCTGGTGCTGTCGGCCGTCACGCTCGGCGTCGCGGTGTGGGGCCACCACACGGGGCGCCCCTGGCAGAGCATGGCGTTCTTCGCCCTCGGCACGGCACAACTGGGAGTCGCGATCGCCTCCCGCGCCCGGACGGGCGGCCGGGCCAATCCCCTGCTGCCGGTCGCCGTCGCCGCCGCACTCGGCCTGCAGGTCGCCGCCCTGTATGTCCCGGTGCTACGGAACCTGCTGTCCACGACGCCGCTGTCCGCGATGGAGCTGGTGACCGTCACGGCCGTCTCGACGCTCGGGTTCGCCGCCATGGCCGCCGACCGCCGCCTGCGTCCCGCCCCGGGCCCGCCCGGAAACCAGGGTCTTTCGACCCGCCGCCGCCGGGACCAAGTGGTCTAGTCCAGCACGGACCAGCGCGCGACGCTGGAGCCGGCGGTGAGGGACACCGTCGGCGAGGAGGAACAGGCCATGACCGCCACAGCAGTCGAGACCCGGACGCGAGCCTGGGAGGGCTTCGCCCCCGGCGCTTGGCGCACGGACATCGACGTCCGCGACTTCATCCAGAGCAACTACACGCCCTACACCGGCGACGCCGGCTTCCTCGCGGGCCCGACGCCGCGCACGACGGCGCTGTGGGCGGACCTGCGGAAGATGTTCGTGGTGGAGCGCGAACGCGGCGTGTACGACATCGACGTCTCCACCCCGGCGTCGATCACCGCCCACGCTCCCGGGTACCTCGACCGCGACCACGAGATCATCGTCGGCCTGCAGACCGACGCGCCGCTCAAGCGCGCGATCATGCCGAACGGCGGCTGGCGGATGGTGGCGGCGAGCCTGGCCGCCTACGGCCGCGAGCCGGACCCGAGGATCGCGGAGATCTTCACGAAGTACCGCAAGACCCACAACGACGGCGTCTTCGACGCCTACACCCCCGCCATCCGCGCCGCCCGGCGCGCCGGGATCATCACCGGGCTGCCCGACTCCTACGGCCGGGGCCGGATCATCGGCGACTACCGGCGGGTCGCGCTGTACGGGGTCGACCGGCTCATCGAGGCCAAGCACGCCGACCGGGCCGCGCTGGACGGGCGCTGGGCCACCGAGGACGTCATCCGGGACCGCGAGGAGCTGGCCGAGCAGATCAGGGCCCTGCACGAGCTCAAGGAGATGGCCGCCGGCTACGGGTTCGACGTCTCCGGCCCGGCCCGGGACGCGCGCGAAGCGGTCCAGTGGCTGTACTTCGCCTACCTGGCCGCGGTGAAGGAGCAGAACGGCGCGGCGATGTCGCTGGGCCGCGTCTCCACCTTCCTCGACGTCTACTTCGCCCGCGACCTCGCGGCCGGGACGCTCACCGAGGAGCAGGCGCAGGAGATCGTCGACGACTTCGTCATCAAGCTGCGGATCGTCCGCTTCCTGCGCACCCCGGAGTACGACGAGCTGTTCTCCGGCGATCCGACCTGGGTCACCGAGGCGATCGGCGGCGTCGGCCGCGACGGGCGCCCGCTGGTGACCCGCACCAGCTTCCGGTTCCTGCAGACCCTGTACAACCTGGGCCCGGCGCCCGAGCCGAACCTGACGGTGCTGTGGTCGGCGGCGCTGCCGCGCGCGTTCAAGGAGTTCTGCGCGCGGGTCTCGATCGACACTAGCTCGATCCAGTACGAGTCCGACGACCTGATGCGTCCGCGGTTCGGCGACGACACCGCGATCGCCTGCTGCGTGTCCGCGATGGCCGTCGGCGAGCAGATGCAGTTCTTCGGCGCCCGCGTGAACCTGGCCAAGGCCCTGCTGTACGCGATCAACGGCGGCCGGGACGAGATGACCGGCGAGCTGGTGGCCCCGGGGTTCGAGCCGCTCGCGGGCGAGTACCTGGACCCCGCCGAACTCGACGCCGCGTTCGACCGGGTCCTCGACTGGCTGGCCGAGACCTACGTCCACGCCCTCAACGTCATCCACTACATGCACGACAAGTACGCCTACGAGCGCATCGAGATGGCGCTGCACGACAGCGACGTCGAGCGCCTCATGGGCTGCGGGATCGCCGGGCTCGCGGTGGCCGCGGACTCCCTGTCGGCCGTGAAGCACGCGCGGGTTCGGGTGCTGCGCGACGCCACCGGCCTGGCCACCGACTTCGAGGTCCAGGGCGCCTTCCCGGCCTACGGCAACGACGACGACCGGGCCGACGCGATCGCCGTCGATCTGGTCGAGCGGTTCATGGCCAAGGTCCGGAAGCACCCGACCTACCGCGGCGCGCGCCACACCCAGTCGGTCCTGACCATCACCTCGAACATCGTCTACGGCCACAAGACCGGCAACACCCCCGACGGGCGCCGGGCCGGCACCCCGTTCTCGCCCGGCGCGAACCCGATGAACGGCCGTGACTCCCACGGCCTGGTGGCGGCCGCGCTCTCGGTGGCCAAGCTCCCCTACGACCAGGCGCTCGACGGCATCTCGCTGACCGCGACGATCGTGCCCTCGGCGCTGGGCCGGGCGCCGGGCGAGCGGGCGGCGAACCTGGCCGGGATCCTCGACGGCTACACCGCCTGCGGCGGCTTCCACATGAACGTCAACGTCCTGGACCGGGCCACGCTGGAGGACGCGATGGCGCACCCTGAGAACCACCCACAGCTGACGATCCGCGTCTCCGGGTACGCCGTGAACTTCGTCCGGCTGACCCGCGAGCAGCAGCTCGACGTGATCAGCCGCACGTTCCACGAGAAGGCCTGAATGGCTGCCGCGGCGGAGCGGGAGACGGTGGCGGGGGCGGTGAACAGCTGGGATCTGAGCACCGGCGTCGACGGCCCGGGCACCCGGTTCGTGGTGTTCACCGCCGGCTGCCCGCTGCGGTGCCTGTACTGCCAGAACCCCGAGACCTGGCGGATGCGGGACGGCGCGCTGACCAGTGCGGCGGACCTGGTGGCCCGGGCGAGCCGGTTCACGCCCTTCATCAGGGCCTCCGGCGGCGGCGCGACGGTCAGCGGCGGCGAACCGCTCCTGCAGCCGCGTTTCACGTCCGCGCTCCTGCGGGGCTTCCGGGACCTGGGTCTGCACACCGCTCTGGACACCTCCGGACACCTCGGGGCCCGCGCCGACGACGCTCTCCTGGACGCGACCAGCCTGGTGCTGCTGGACGTGAAGTCCTGGGACCGGTCGCTGTACCGGCGGCTGACCGGTGCCGAGCTGCACCCCACGCTGGTCTTCGCCCGCCGGCTGGCCGAGCGGGGCGTCCCGGTGCACCTGCGCTTCGTCCTGGTGCCGGGCCTGACCGACGGGGCGGCGAACGTCTCCGGCGTCGCGCGCTTCGCCGCCTCGCTGGGCAACGTCGAGCGGGTGGACGTCCTGCCGTTCCACAAGCTCGGGGCCGGCAAGTACCGCGCGCTGGGCATCCCGTTCCCGCTCGCCGAGACGCCGACGCCCACGGCGGAGCAGGTGGGCGAAGCCCGCCACCGGTTCGCCGCCGCGGGGCTGAGGGTCTACTGACGGTCTGCCAGCGGTCCGCTGGCGGTCTACTGACAGTCCGCCGGCGGGTCTGCTGACGGTCTGCCGACCGCGGCCGGGTGCGGATGGGGCCGCAGGTCCCCTCACAAGCGGGACCTTGGGCCCTGATCAGGGCGCGCTCCACCCACGACTCTGGAAGAGGACTGATTCACCGATCGGAAGGGACACGACCATGACCGGCCCGGTGGTCGTCGGCATCGACGACTTCGAGCACAGCGAACACCTGATCACGGTGGCGGCGCGCGAGGCGGAGCAGCGCGGTTCCGCGCTGTGGCTCGCCCACGCCTACCACGGCTTCGCCCCGGTGACCCAGGGTGTGCCGCCGGACTACACGCCCGAGGAGATCGTGCGCGACCTGGCGACGTCGCAGCTGACGGCGCTGGTGCCGGAGATCCGGGCCCGGCACAGCGGCCTGCACGTCGAGACCGCCGTCGTCACCGGCCCGGCGGCGCCGGCGCTGGCCGTGCTGGCGGACACCGCCTCGCTGCTGGTGGTGGGCGGCCGCGGGCGCGGCGGCCTGGCCGGGCAGCTGCTCGGGTCCGTGGCGCTGCGGACGCTGGCCCGGGCGCACTGCCCGGTGCTGGTCGTGCGCGGCGTCTCGGAGCAGGCCACCGGGCGCGTCATGCTCGGCGTCGACGTCGACGACCCGGCCACCGGGCCCGAGGTCGTGGGCTTCGCGTTCGAGGAGGCCGCCCTCCGGAACGCCGGCCTCTACGCGTTCCACGCGTGGGAGGACCCCTCGATCCTGTACACGTACGGCAGCCAGGCGTTCCGCGCCGAGCAGCGGACCGAGGCGCTCAAGCGCTGCCACGACGCCCTGGCCGAGGCCCTGGCCCCGTGGCAGAAGAAGTATCCGGAGGTCAGCGTGACCAGCGAGGTCCTGACCGGGGTGCCGACCAAGCTCCTCGTGGAGTCCACCCAGCTGGTGGACCTCGTGGTCATCGGCGCCCGGGCGCGGCACGACGGGGAGGACGGGATGCGCGTCGGGGCGATCGCGCACACGGTGCTGCACCACGCCGCGTGCCCGGTGGCCGTGGTCCCCGATCGCTGACCCGCGGGGCGATCCTTGGTGGAACGCGGTGAGTCGCGATGGATCGCGGTGGGTCGCGATGGCCCAGGCGGCTCAGATAGCCCAGATGGCCCAGCGGCCCGTGGCGGAATCGTCCGCCACGGGCCGCTGGGTTCCCGGGGTGGTTCGGCCGGATACGGATCCGCCGTCCGCGGTCGCCGACAGCTCTCTTCTCTGACCACGACAGCACACTGCGCGGCAGGCCGGGCCTGCCGCGCAGTGTGCTTGTTCCGTGGTTCCACCTCAGCGCCGCCCGGTCCGCAACACCTCCAACCGCGAGCGGTATTCGGTCTCGTCGATCTCCCCGCGCGCGAAGCGCTCGGCCAGGACGCGCTCGGCGGCGCGGTCCTCGGCCGGCACCGGCGTCCGGCGCCGGTCGGCGGTCCACAGCCGGTAGAGCACCACCGCGACCACCGCGAGCAACGCCCAGACCAGGACCGTCCCGGAGGCCATGGCGAACCAGCCCCAGGCGCCCATTCCGTGGCCGTACCCGTACATCATCGTCGTCCCACCTGCCCTCACAGTGTGCTGACCGCTTCGGCGGCGATCTCGGCGATCCGCCGCCGCTCCTCCTCCAGCCGGTCCCGCTCGGCCGTCCAGGCGGCCGTCTCGGACTTCTGCCAGCGGTGCGGTCGCCGGGCGCGCAGTTCCTCCAGCGCCAGGCGCCACTCCAGGTCCTCCACCGCGGCCTTCAGCAGCTCCGGCCTGTCGAGCACCATCCGCACCGGCACCCGGGTGCCGGCCGAGGCCAGCATCAGGTTCCAGCTCCGCGGGTCGGTGGGCTTCAACCGCCGGTGCAGCCGGATCCGCGGGCGGCTCTCGTGAACACGCCGGACCGGCGTCGGTGCGTGCTCGGGGAACGGGGTCATCTCGGTCACCTCCTGGTCGAACCGCTGCGGACGGCCCGGCGTGGCCGGCCGTCACCGTCATCGTCGCCGGAGGGCGACCGCGCACGTCAGAGCCGCACTTCCCGCTTCGTGCCGGTCCTGGGACCCGCCGCCACCGGGTCCTTCGCCTCTGTCCGCGCGGGCCCGGGCGTGGGAAAGCTGGGAGTGGACCGCAGTGGACCGCACCGGAGCATTTCCCGAGGCACTGGAGGACGCCGTGACCGCCACCGTGACCCGCCCCGTCGTCGTGGGCGTCGACGACCTCGAGCACAGCGCCCGAGCCGTGACGGCCGGCGCCCGCGAGGCCCGGCTGCGCGGGGCGCCGCTGTGGCTCGCCCACGCCTACCACTGGCTGCCGCCGGTCGTGGCCGGCGTGACGCCGGGCGGCGACACCCCCGAGGGCGCCGTCCGCGACGCCGCGACCGCCCTGCTCTCCCGGGCCGTGGCCCGGACCCACGCCGAGTTCCCGGACCTGGAGATCCACGACTACGCGATGAGCGGCCACCCCGGACCCGCCCTGGCCGACCTGGCCGAGGACGCCGCCCTGCTGGTCATAGGCGGCCGCGGGCGCGGCGGGTTCGCCGGGATGCTGCTCGGTTCGGCCGCCCTGAGCACCGTGGCCCACGCCCGCTGCCCGGTCCTCGTCGTCCGTGGCGAGCGGGAAGCCCGGCCGGCGGAGGCCGGCGGACGCGTGCTCGTCGGCATCGACGTCCTGGCTCCGACCACCGGGACGGAGGTCCTCGGGTTCGCCTTCGAGGAAGCCGCCCTCCACGGATACGGTCTGCGCGCCGTACACGCCTGGGAGGACCCCGGATCCTTCTATCCGGTCGCCGTCGGCCACCACCCCCGCGAGACCCTCGACGAGATGGACGCCGAGCGCCGACGCCGGCTGGACTCCCTCATCGCGCCCTGGCGGAGGAAGCACCCCGACACCATCGTCGAAACCCAGGTCGTCACCGGTCCGCCCAGCAAGAAACTCGTAGAGTCCAGCCGTACGGCCGACCTGCTCGTCATCGGCGGCCTGCACTACACCGGCAGCACCGGGATCCGCCTGGGCGGCCTGGGCCACACCCTGCTGCACTACGCCCACTGCCCGGTCGTGGTGGTGCCCGAAGGCTGACCGTCTCACCGGACACCCGGCGGTATCCCCACCGGGCCGAAGGTCCCTGGTCGACCGGGTCCTGCGGCGCTGCCGGACCCGGACGCCGAGACCGACGATGACGGTGTGGCCGACGACGGTCACCAACCAGGCCGGCGAGGAGAGAGAGCTTATGAGCACCGACACCACCGGATCGCTGACCTTCCTGGGCGGGGCCGGCACCGTGACCGGGAGC